>CAMTOV010000163.1 GCA_947074235.1 uncultured Bacteroides sp.
ATGTTTTGTTTAATGTTTAAAATCTAAACGATACATACGCTCTAAAACCCGATGTTTTCAATTTACTAGACGATTTAGACCCATAGTCATAGTCATAGCCATAGTCGTATTCATCATCATCACTACCGCCTATAGCTTTGTATTTAGACTCACCCCAGCGCTTTTCTATACCTAGGCCTATCACACCATACGAAACCGTTGCACCCGTTACGAAGAATGAGCCATAGTCTCCTCTGAAATCGTGCCCATCGTACAAACCGGCAAAGCAAGGCACATAGCGAAAGTAGGCATGCACATTGAGTTTGCTTACGGGGTTGATTGTTACAGAAGGACCTACCTGCATACCTATTTCGGCTTGGTGAATTTTGTACTTTTCTATTTCGTATTCGCCATAATTGTACGTATACTTTTCTTCATAGTTGTAGTGTCCGTAATTCATATCGAGCCAAGTGGCATCTATACCAAAGCGAATCATGCCCAAGATGGGTTTGTTTTTGCAGATGTAATAAGTGCGCCCCACGGTAAAGCCGGCGCCATACTTTGTAGTAGGACTAGTTACTCCATTTTGTTTTGTTTCTTGCGATGCATAGCTAATGTTTACATACTTAGGACGAAGTTTTGTGTCGCTTTGTGCAGTGAGTGAAACAGCAAAACAAATAGATAATAGTAGAAATGCCAATCTTTTCATACGCTTATGTCTTTAAAAATTAATACATTAATAAACTTTATTTTATGCAAAGGTATGTGATATCAAAAAGATAACGTTCACGGAAAACCGTGAAATTTAACTTATTTATCATGAATTTAATTAACACATTAACAATTTGTGCTATATTTGCTTCAATTTTATAACACATTACATGTATGATGAGAAAACTACTAACCGTTTGTTTGATTTCACTTTTACCAATTATCACGATGAGTCAAAACGTTGATAGCAGTTCGGCAGAAACGATGAATGAGGAGGTGAACAAACTTTATCAAGACTTAGCCAATGCTAAAAAAGGTGATAACAAAAATCAATTACTTAAAGCCATTGCCGAACTGGGAGAATACTACTCTTATCGCAATTCAGACTCTACTCTTCACTACGGACAGATGGGACTGGAGATAGCCCATTCGCAAGACGATGAGATGTATCCTTCTTTTATGTCGATGATAGCCAACTACTATTTCGATCAAGGCGAATATGATAAAGCCATCGAGCACCTTCAACCAATTTATGATTTATACAAATCGGCCAAGACTAAGGGCGATGACCTATCGCCTTATATTGATTGTTGTAGCACGCTAGGTGTTATCTATCGCAGAATGGGAGATACCGAGAAAGCCATCAGCTATTATCAAGAAGGCATTGAGCTGGCGCGTCAATACAAAGATTATGATTCGGAATGCAATTTGTTTACTAGCATTGCCATACTATATAGCAACAATCAAATGTACGAAGAGGGTCTTGAGTATGTAAATAAAGCTATCGAAATAGCACCCAAAGGAGTGAGCTTAGAGCAACAATTATATGCCAACTCTTCCAAGGCAGCAATTTTAACTCACCTACAAAGGCTAGACGAAGCGGAGGCTCTATCAAAGCAAAGCTTATTATTAGCAAAGAATAGCAACTCGCCGCGTCTCTATCTCAAAAACATCATACCATTGGTTATCATCTTTTACAAAAACAACAAGAAAGATTCTGTATTGCACTACATGGATTTATCTGAAAAGCTCATGCAGGAGATGCCCGATAAAACTCCTGAAGCAATGGCCTGCTATGAGAATCAAGCTATTATTTATCGAAATTATGGACTGTTTGAAAAAAGCCTTGAGGTTTATAGAAAGTTACTGAATGATGGATTTACGCTTCAAGGGCACACCTATACCTATTGGCAAAACATAGGTAGCAACTATGCCGATTTGAAACAGTATAAACTAGCCTACGAAGCTTCACTACACGCATTTCATCAACTCGATTCTATTCAGTCGGCCGAACTGACAGAGAAGGTATCTGAAATGAATGTGCAATATCAAAGTCAAGAGAAGGAGATAGAAATAAGTCATCTGAAAGCTGAAAAAGCAGAGAGAAAAATTCAATATCTATCAATTATCTTGTTTTTGATTGTGTGCGTATTTGTGCTTCTATTGGCCTACAGAATGATTGCAAGCAAGAAAGCTAAGATGCAAAAGCAGATTGCTCAACAAAAAGAAGAATTTAACTTACTAAAAACCGGACTAGACAGCAGATTATCTCGCCGCTACATTGAGGGGTTGGAACAGGAAAGAAGTCGCCTATCAAAAGAGCTACACGACGGTATTTGCAATGATTTGCTAGCCATGAGCTTGCAGGTTGGCCAGATAGTACACGACGAGAAAGAGAAGACTGAAATAAACAGCATGTTGCAAACCATCAGAGGCAGTGTTCGTTCGATATCGCACGCACTTATGCCTCCTACCTTTCAAAATATCACAATTATAGACATTCTACAAGACCTCTGCGAGCGCATGTCTACGCCACAACAGCAAATTATATTTACTACCAACAATCATTTCGATTGGAGTATTGTGTCTGATAATATTGCTTTTGATATCTATCGCATTGTTCAAGAAACATTGAGCAACATTCATAAATATGCATCCAGCCGCTTGGTAGAGGTTTCACTATATGCCGAAGATGATAAAGGCACATTGACAATCTACAACGAGGGTCACACATCGTTTAAAAATAGCGAAAGAAGCGGTATCGGATCAAAAACCGTAGCCGACAGAATACAAAGTATGAACGCCTCTTACAAAGAAGAATCATCGGACGAAGGAGTAACTGCAACAATATTTTTTAATCTGAAGGCGTAAAAGCACGGAAAACCGTGAATGATAAGTGAAAGAGTATATCTAGTTTTGTAAAAACATATTTTTATGAACTCAGAAACTTCTATATTGCTTGTAGATGACCATTATTTAGTACTGGAGGGTCTAAAGAAAGTCTTAGAGCAAAATCTAACTCTTAGTCATATATCAACTGCGATAAATGGCAAGGAAGCTGTATCTTTGCTCAACAGCAAGCCATTCGACCTGTTTATTCTAGATATTGAACTGCCCGATTGTGATGGGTTTGATTTATTAAATCAAATTAGAACTCGCTTTCCTGATGCAAAAATCATTATTAATACCTCTCACGATGAATTATGGACCATCAAAAGAATGATAGAAGCCAATGTTGATGGCATGGTATGCAAGAATTCAGATACTATACATCTATGCAAAGCGGTAACAGAGATTTTGAATGGTGAGAGTTACTATTGCCCTATATTCAGTAAAATATACCGAAAGATAAATAACGATGTAGTTTTTGATGACATTACGATAAAACTTTCCGATCGGGAAATTGAAGTGATAGAAGCAATTATTGACGGAAACAACACAAGCGAGATAGCAGAAAAGTTATGTCTATCAGAGAATACCATCGAGTCTCATCGCCGACGTATTATGGCAAAAATGGGTGCTCGCAATGTAGCCGATATGGTGGTTAAAGCTATCCAATATAGGATTGTGACTTTACCCAAATAGCGGTTTCGCCTATCAACCAACTAGACTTACTCCATATATATTATACATCAACTCTTATTCTTTTTGAGTTGTACCACTTCGCCCAAAGCGGGTATTTGCACCTTGATACCACGACGTGTAGCTTCGCGCGCAAACACCTGTGGTGGGTCGTGCAAGGGTTCGTCAGAGAGATCGAACGTGCCGTAGTGCATGGGGATGGTGATGCCTGCTCCCATCTCTTCGGATGCAGTGAGCGAATCGCATGGTGAGATGTGATTGGGGCGCATAAACCAACGGGGCTTGTAGGCACCAATGCCAAGCAATGCATAGTCGGGTTCGCCAAAGAAATCGGGAATTTCAGAGAAGTGATTGGCATAGCCGGTGTCGCCACTGTAGTAAATCGACATGCCATCGCCTTGCACCATGAAGGCTCCCCAAAGGCGCTTGCCGCCATCCTTGATAGAGCGCTTGCTCCAATGCTGTGCAGGCAAGAAGGTAAGCTTCAAACCATCGTCTTGGAGTTGCTGATACCAACCGGACTCAACTACATCCATCTCAGGGAACCACTTTTTGATGAGTGCACCCGTACCAATACCACAAAAGAGTTTCATCTTGGGATTGTTCTTGAAAAGCACACGCACACTGTTGCGATTGAGATGATCGAAATGATCGTGACTGATAAGTAGGTAGTCGATATTGGTAAAGATATTGGGATTGGCAGGAAATGGGCTTTCGCGCTTCACAAAGGGGATGCTACCAAACACAGGATCGAGCATGATACGCTTGCCGGCCAACTGCATAAAGAATGAGTTATGCCCTAGCCACACCAACGAATCTCCCTTGATGCCATCGAGCGAAGATAGGTAGTGAACGGTTGGGTCCCACTTCACCGTGCGCTTCTCTTTGCGTTGCGGATTGGGCGAGAGACGCCACTTCATTATCCCTATCACCCCATGACGGTGGTGATGTTGTCTATTGAAAAATCGCCCTTTGGCTAGCGGGTTGCCACGCCATTGTGGGTGTATCGTCGTCAGACTGTCGTTCTTCATGAACGTGATACCTTGTACCATTTGTTTTGTAGCTATACCTTATTGAATTTCAATGGCAAAGGTATATAAAAAAAATGCGCTCCGACACACAATGGAACGCATTTTTCACTTAACAACTAATTATTTAACGCTATAGCACCCACCCAGGCAATGTCAAAGCACTGGTGGAGAAAGCGAATACCAAGAATCCAAGAGATACTAACCAAAGGATTACCAACACCCATTTTACGGCTGTGTTCATGCCCGACCAATGGAACAGACTACTCATGATGGCGTATAGCAGCGAGAACAGCGGTATGGCGATAACGGCAATACACATCACAACACCTAGAAAACCTATGCCTGCAGTGGCCGATACTGATGTTATCCAATCCATAAAGGGTAGTTGCAGCAAGAGTGCGCCACCACTTACAGCTGCTGCAATGGCTCCTATTATCATCGCAATAAGCACTATCACCAGCACAAACAGCACGGGGCAGAAGGCAATGGCTATTATCACCAAGAATATCTTCATCAGCACACCCACTACCGTTACCAATCCATCACCTAGTTTCTGAAAAAAAGTACGTGGTTTGTCCGAGTTCATAAAGTCGTTTACCCCATTGGCAGCCTTTTCAAAACCATCGGTCACCGTCTTTCCTATGTTCTCTACATTGATGGCCTCGCCACGCATTGCCAGTTTCTCGTCGGCTGTGCGTGCTTCAGGAATAATCAACCAGCAGATGAGGTAGATAGGAATCATCACCCCATAGAAGAAGATGAGAATCAACGCAATGATACGCACCCAGGTAGCGTCCCATCCTAAGTATGCCGATAAGCCACCAAGCACACCACCCAGAATTTTATCATCGGGGTTGCGATATAGCCTGCGCCCCACCCTGTAGGTAGACGATTGCTCAGCGCTTTGGTAAGTGCCCTCAGTGCGAGGTTCTTCGCTTGGTTCACCTTCCGTTTCAAAATCTTCGGGTTTGCCCACACGTGCTATCACCCCTTCCACATCTTCTATGGTGATGACCTGTTGCCCCAACTTTATCATTTCAAGAAACAGCTCGCAGATGCGTGTCTCTATATCTTCCACTATCTCTTGCGCCCCCTCTTGCTTGCGAAAGTAGTGCTTGAGATTGCTCAAATAGTTATCTAGCAGGCGATAAGCATCTTCATCAATATGAAACACCGTTCCGCCTAAGTTTACAGTCAATGTTTTTTTCATCGTTATCTTGTTTTTAGCTATTAGCAATATGATTTACAGTCTCGTTGAGTTCGCGCCACGACAGCTCCAGTTCGCCCAGAAAGGCCTCTCCCTTGGGGGTGAGGTTGTAGTACTTGCGTGGTGG
>CAMTOV010000164.1 GCA_947074235.1 uncultured Bacteroides sp.
CATCCTTAGGGATAGTCGTTTCGTTGCCATCGCGAATAGAGTTGTAGTGAGGCGAAAGAATCTCTATACCCGCATCATTGAATCGGTCTTGAATGTTTTGGTGCAAGTTGGAGTAGATCAATGCTGTCTTATCTACATCATTAATATAAGCATTAACTTGATAAACAGGATAGAAATCGCTCAGAGATGTTTGCAACACAAAGGGAGGAGGAGCCTCTTGC
Organism: uncultured Bacteroides sp.; assembly: GCA_947074235.1. Taxonomy (GTDB): domain Bacteria; phylum Bacteroidota; class Bacteroidia; order Bacteroidales; family Bacteroidaceae; genus Bacteroides. The sequence goes on from CAMTOV010000164.1 coordinate 222, forward strand.
ACACCGGGGGTATTGAGTGCTGCATCAATAAGCAATTCATGCACTTTGCGCCATGGAGCATCATAACCTATGGTAACTTCGGAATGAATAATAAGACCATACACGCGCGCAGAGTTACTATAGTTGACTGTTTGACTAGACATCATAAACGAATTGGGAATGGTTACAATCTCATTCTTAGGGGTACGAACTCGTATCACAAGCGGAGTTTTTTCAATTACATTTCCTGTGGTATCGTTAAGCTTAATGCGATCGCCCACTTTGAAAGAACGCATATATGTAATAACCATTCCGGCAATGATATTACCAATAACAGTACTAGACCCTAGTGAGACAATCAAACCCACAAACACAGATATACCCTGAAACACTCCCGACTTAGCACCAGGAAGATAAGGATAAATCATAGCTATCATAAAGGCATAAAGCAAAAATCGCACAATGTGATAGGTAGGCATAGCCCAATCGGCATAAAAACTGCCCAACTTCAAACGCTCGGCTTGCACCTCAGTAGCTAAGTAGCGAATAAGTTTAATGAGATAGTGAACAGCAACACAGATAATAGTTATAGTAAATAGGTTCGGAATATAATGAACAACATCTAAACCTATGGCCTTTATCGGATTCCAAGCATAAGAAAGAATCTTGAAAGCAAAACTTTTGGTATGTGGAAATATAGAGAACAGTAACGGGATTGAGATAAGCAACTGCAAACCCATCACTATCCATCGAGCGATATTGGCTAAGAAGAGAATAACTTGAACTTGCTTACCCGTATCTAAAAGTTCATAATTTTGTATCTGAACCGGCTTAAGCTTAGTGTCTTTCAGTTTTATGATACGAACTCTCACCTTGCGATATAACCACTTAGTAAGACGGAATAAGAAGTACTGCCCCGCTACCACTAACAAGAAATAAAGAATACGCTTGCCCCATTGAAGCAAACTATGTTCACGTTTCATCTTGCGCAACTTAGCAGTCACCACCTCTTTATGATGCTCAGCAAGTTCTTGCCTAGAGCTACCCGTCCACATTGCATCTTGGTCAGTAATGGTAGTAATTACTTTATTACCATACATCAAGTCGGTACTCGTCTCATTAGTTTCAAGATATACCGAATCGGGCTGTAGTTTCATCTTACGGCCAAGCTGATCAATAGAATGAGCTTCCATTTCGGCACGCTGCATTGCACTGTAGCCCCCATTCTTAGCATAAAGATAGAACAATGTATCACCCTCAACAATCACAGGAACGCCTTCGGTTACCGAACGCAAAGAATCAATGCGAATCATTTGCCTAGCACGCTTTAATGAATCTCCCGATAAGTGTTGAAGCTTCATTTCTTCGAGTTCCATACGCATATTGGCCTCATTTAAACGTGATTCTTGAAGCTGTAGTTGCATATTTAGCAGCATCAGTGAATCAGAATCAGATTGAATAGTTGGCGCCTGTTCTGATTCTATAGAATCAGTAAGGAATTTGCGCACATCATCTATTATCTGCGCCGATAAACCTGCAAGATTGAATGCAAGAATAATAAAAGAAAGCAGTAATTTATTTCTCATAGAGTTGGCCAATTGTTTTACAATAACTTTAGTTATAATATACTATAGCACAAATCCTTATTGTCTTTTAAAAGTTGTTCACAAACTAGGCAATGGCAATATTTTGATACATCATTGCATACACATAAGAATCAAATTAAACACATAAGTGTATTATAACAACTTCAAATGTAGAAAGAATTGTTCAAAACATGTATACAATCGCTCTTATTTTCACCATAATAACATTAAAAAATAGAGAATGTTTTATCAATCGCTTTAAACAAGTTAACTATATTTGTATGATAATAGACTCTAAATTATGGATTACATTTTTCTTATTATTGGCCTAGGACTTATTCTAACGGGAGCAAATGGTCTCACTGATGGCGCCTCTTCGATAGCCAAACGTTTTAAGATCTCGCCTATTGTGATTGGCTTAACCATAGTGTCATTTGGTACTTCTGCCCCAGAATTGGCAGTAAGTATATCGGGGGCACTACAAGGCAATGCCGACATTGCTATAGGCAATGTAGTAGGGAGTAACCTTTTCAATACATTGATGATAGTGGGTTGCACGGCATTGGTAGCCCCCATTGTTATCACTCGCAACACCCTTCGCAAAGAAATTCCTCTTTCTATTCTATCTTCTTTAGTATTGCTTATATGTGCCAACGATATATTAATAAATAAAACCTCAACCAATATTATCAGCCGCACTGATGGATTGTTACTTCTATGCTTTTTTGCCATATTTATGGGGTATACGTTTGCTATAGCCAAAGATAATAACGAGGACGAAGATGCAAACCGAATAAAACAACTACCCATGTGGCGATCGGCTATATATATTGTAGTAGGATTAGCAGCTTTAATTGTAGGCGGCGAATGGTTTGTGCGAGGAGCATCTAATATAGCTCGCAACTTAGGAGTTAGCGAAGCAGTTATCGGTTTGACACTTGTAGCTGGAGGCACATCTCTTCCTGAATTAGCAACCTCTATTGTAGCAGCACTTAAGAAGAATCCCGAAATTGCTATCGGAAATGCCATTGGAAGCAACCTATTCAATATATTCTTTGTGTTGGGTTGTAGTGCAAGTATCACACCGCTCACAGTAACTGGTATCACGAACTTTGATTTACTTTCACTTGTTGCTGCAGGAATCTTGCTTTGGTTCTTTGGCCTTTGCTTTGCCAAACGTACTATCACTCGACTAGAAGGAGGTATACTAGCAGCATGCTATGTGGGATATATCACCTTGTTAATCTATCAGATATAATCAAAGATTACAAAACAAAATATTAATACTAAGAGTATATCTAGTATGAAATAAAGTTTTTTCATAGCGCAGCATAAATTTAATAATTAAGCATACAACATCAGATGAATTCACAATAGCCGTTAGATTATTGCTAAACATTTATTTAACTAATAATAATTATTTGTCCGGTTTGACTTCTTTAATTAGATAAATCAATACAAAGTAGCACTTAAATGATAGCAACAAATCTAAGTAGAGAAAACCTTCTCATTAACTTTCATCTTTGATAAAACTATTAATAATGGACCAATTGAGAGTCTTGATTGATCAAACGGAATAATTTTTGATGGATTGAAAGTTTTTTTGCGGTATTGACTAAGTATAGCAATTGAATAAACCGTAATTTTGAAATATCAAAAACAGAGGAAATTAATCAATCTTAAAAGATTACATTAAAACCTCTTTTATGATGCACATACAAAATAGATTCTTTTAAAATAGATTTAGAAATAGTTTTCTCTTTTTATTTTAATAGGGCACACAATTTGGTTGGTTAGGAAATAGCCGGGACAATTTTTTTTATTAAAAAAAATGTCCCGGCTAATTGTTTATGTATATCTTTTTTAATTACATTTGTAAACACAATCTACAAACTCTATGGCAATGGAACTTACTAATATATCATATTTTGTTAACGGAATGGCATTTATGTTCTTTGCCTCTGTAAGTATTCGTATTTTATCACATAAAAACATTAATCGTCTATTCACAATTCTAGGAGTTATTTTAGCTTTTTGGTCTATACTAATTTTCAAAGATCTATTTTTTAGTATACATCAAGCCAAGAGCATTTTACTTAGACACACGCTTCTAGTTGTTGATGGCTGGGCTGTTCCCGCTTCCTCATTCTACCTTTTTGAGCTAGTGAAACCTGGTTCAATGAATATAAAGAAAGTAGCAATGGTTTTAATTCCATTTATAGTATTCACCTCAGCCTTCTTTATCTCTCCTTCGCTTTCTCTATTTAAATATTATTGGTTGTTTATAATATTATATGGTATAGGAACCATTGCAGCCCTTATCATTTTAGGAAGGGCATACAAAAAACATATTAAAGAGAATTTTTCATTTAGTGAAAATGTTGGATTATCATGGCTTAACAAGTCAACACTTATATTGATTGCCTGTTTTACTGTGTGGGTGGTAATTTATCTGATGGATGCATCTCAATGGGGAGACATTGTTTACTATCTTACATCAATTGCTTTTTGGTCCTATATATTATTTAATACCTCTTCATTAATAAGAATTGAGACAGCTGATAATGAAGAAGAAGAAATATCACTAGAGATATTAGAGAAGAAAAGTGAAGAAAAGGAGGAGTGTATAATCAATAATTCGTTTGTTGAATTACTAAATAAAGCAATGGAAGAGGATAAGATTTATCTAAACCCTAGACTAACCATTACTGATATGGCAAATGCTATTGGCACAAATCGCACATATCTTTCGCACTATATAAATAATAGTATGCAAACTACATTTTATGACTACATCAATAAATATCGCATTGAAAATACTAGCAAAACCCTGTTATTAACAATCAACCCAATGCTTACAATTGATGAAATAGCCGAACAATCGGGATTTAACTCGGTGTCAACTTTTAGAAGAGCATTTCAAAAAAACACAGGAATGACTCCTCAGCAGTTTAGAAAGAGTTCGCTCTAACTATCTTAATTGATGCTATGAACACCTATTATGACAACACAAACAGATAGGCTTTTAGCAGAATAAGACCATCCTAAAAATGATAATTTGCAAGCATTCAACACAATAATTTAAGATTATCACTTATATTTGTATCTCAAATACATATATATATGGCTATTACAATAAAACCCGTTTCTTCTAAAAAAGAACTCCACAAATTTATCCGATTTAACTATGAAATGTACAAAGAGAATCCTTACTCGGTGCCCGATTTGTACGATGACATGCTAAATACCTTTAACAAAAAGAAAAATGCTGCTTTTGAATTTTGTGAGGCTGAGTACTTTCTAGCCTACAAAGACGACAAGATAGTGGGTCGTGTGGCTGGTATCATTAATCATAGAGCCAATGAGGTGTGGAAAAAAAAGGAGGTCCGCTTTGGATGGATAGACTTTATTGATGATATAGAAGTAACGAAAGCGTTGCTTGAAGCGGTGGAGCAATGGGGCAAAGAACACGGTATGACTCACATCAGCGGTCCGCTAGGCTTTACCGACTTTGATGCAGAAGGTATGCTCATCGAAGGGTTCGATCAATTGGGCACCATGGCTACTATCTACAACTTCCCTTACTACCCAGAGCACATGGTGAAGCTTGGGTACGAAAAGGATGCAGACTGGGTAGAATATCAAATATTTATACCCAATGCTATTCCAGAAAAACATCAACGTATCTCCGATTTAATTCAAAAGAAATACAACTTAAAGATTAAGAAATATACCTCTAGCAGAAAGCTTTCTAAAGACTACGGCCAAGCAATCTTTGAATTGATGAATGAAGCCTATAGCCCACTCTACGGCTATGCACCACTTTCACAAAAACAAATTGAGCAATACATTAAAATGTATTTACCTATTGTAGACTTACGCATGGTAACGTTAATCACCGACGAAAATGACACGCTTGTGGCTGTAGGTATCTCAATGCCTTCACTATCCGAAGCACTACAAAAATCTAGAGGCCGCCTTTTGCCACTCGGATGGTTCTATCTGCTTAAAGCATTATTCATGAAAAAGCGCGCTAAGATGCTAGACTTGTTGCTAGTAGCCGTGAAACCCGAATACCAAAACAAAGGTGTTAACGCTTTGTTATTTTCTG
>CAMTOV010000165.1 GCA_947074235.1 uncultured Bacteroides sp.
TAAACCGAAGCGATGCCGACTGGGTACATATCGACATCATGGATGGTGTGTTTGTGCCAAATATCTCTTTTGGCTTTCCTGTTCTTAAATATGTAACTCAGCTTACTGATAAGCCTCTTGATGTACATCTTATGATTGTACAGCCCGAGAAGTTTATTCCTGAGGTAAAAGCTCTGGGTGCTCATATTATGAACGTTCATTACGAAGCTTGCCCTCATCTTCACAGAGTGATACAGCAAATACGTGAAGCAGGGATGCAACCTGCTGTTACAATTAACCCTGCTACGCCTGTAGCTCTTCTTCAAGATATTATTAAGGATGTATATATGGTGCTTATTATGAGCGTTAATCCAGGTTTTGGTGGCCAAAAGTTTATTGAACACTCAATAGAGAAGGTTCGTGAATTGCGTGCACTGATAGACCGTACCGGTTCGAAAGCTTTGATAGAAGTGGATGGTGGAGTAAACCTTGAAACTGGGGCAAGGCTGATAGAGGCTGGTGCTAATGTGCTTGTAGCCGGAAATGCAATATTTGCAGCTGAAAATCCAGAAGCCTATATTGAGCAAATGAAAACGCTTTAAGAATGCTCAAACATATTCATCGCTATCCTTTTTTACGATTTGTTTTGCCATTAATTGTAGGAATTGTTTGTGGCGATTACTTATTTCAGATAAATACCCGATATTTATCTGAAATTTTTTTTGTAGGTATTGTTAGTACGTCGCTTTCTCTTGTTTTATTGTATTTCTTTGTCAAGTCATATAAAATGCGTTGGGCTTTCGGCTTGATGGTATTTGCTTCCATGTTCTTTTTAGGTGGATATCTCATGAATGCCCGCTTGGAGCAATCTAACTATTCTTTTCCTAATCAAAGCTCTACTTTCCAACTGATAGTAACTGATAGACCTGAAGAAAAAGAACGTAGTATTCTTTGTCCCGTTTATATTGTTGCTCAGTTAGATTCTAATTCCACATCCTCTATTAAACAACATGCGTTACTATATTTTCAAAAAGATTCTCAAAGTATTGCCTTAAGTTTGGCAGATGAACTGTTTGTGCACGCTAAATTTACAAAACCTTTGTCTCGAAATAATCCCGATGAATTTGATTTCTCTAGATATCTCAAGCGCAAAGGTGTGGGTGTTTCTGCTTATGTAGATAGTTTGCATTGGACTAAGATTGGAGAGTCATCTCAATTTGAGCTAAAAAAACGGGCTTATCTATATCGTGATAAAATACTAGCAATTTATAAAACACTAGGATTTGAAGGACAACCGTTGGCTGTGTTGTCGGCCTTAACATTGGGTGAGAAAGAATATTTAGACGATGACATACGTGAAGCATATTCTATAGCTGGGGCAAGTCATATATTAGCCGTCTCGGGAATGCATATAGGTTTTATTTGTGCTTTGCTTCTTTTTATCTTTAAGTGGATGCCACAAAGATGGCGCTGGGGACAATTAATACGCACTATTATAACAATAATTGCATTGTGGTGTTTTGCATTTTTAGTTGGAATGACACCTTCAGCAGTACGTTCTGTTTGTATGTTTTCGTTTTTGTTGATAGGCATGTTGCTTTTCAGAAAACAAGAAAGCCTGAATATCTATTTCGCTACTGCGTTTCTTATGTTATTGTTTAATCCAGGATGGTTGTTCGAGATAGGATTTCAATTATCGTTTATGGCTGTTGGATTTATATTGCTAATTCAACCACTATTCAATAAACTACTTTTTAAAACCAATCGGGTAGGGCGTTTCTTTGGAGGGATTTTATTTGTGTCTATTGCTGCTCAAATAGGTGTTGCACCATTGCTTATACTTTATTTCTCTCGATTTTCTACCCATTTTTTATTAACCAATCTTTTAGTTGTACCCCTAGTTTCGCTCATTATCTATGTAGCTGTTGTTATGCTATTGCTTTGGTTTATTCCTTCTGTTCAAGTGTTAATAGCCTCTTTATTGAAGATGTTACTTAATGGCTTAAATGAATCTATATATTGGATTGAGAAACTACCTTTCTCTTCAATTGATGGGTTGTGGATGCACCGTGTAGAGGTTTTCTTACTTTATATTACTATATTGATGTTGCTTTTCTACTGTTATCGTCGAAGAGCTTCTCGTTTCATAACTGTGATGGTTTGCCTATTACTTTTTTGCATGACCCGTTTTTTCTTCCTTTACACCAATCGTCCAGAAACAAGTGTAGTTTTTTATAATGTGCGCAATTTGCCTATGGTTCATTGCATCTCTGGAGATAAAAAATCATGGATTATTTCTAATGATACTCTTTTGACCGATAAACAGTTGCCTAAAACTCTTGCACCCTATTGGAGTAAACTCCGATTGGAAGCTCCCGAATTAGTTTTAGGGGATACTAACATTTCCTCTTTGCAAGTTTACAATCAACTAATACAGTTTCATGATAAGCGCATCTGCCTGGTTAGTGACAATCGGTGGCAATCATTTATCTCTGATGCTCCAATGCCTATCGATTATCTATATTTGTGCAGAGGTTTCAATGGAAACTTAGAGGAGTTGTTGAACTTATTTGTAGCAAAACAAGTTATTTTAGATAGTTCTCTTTCAAGTTATTGGCAGGATAGGTATGAAGCCGAATGTAAACGTTTAGGTAAGCGTTATATTTCACTTTCCAAAAAAGGTTCTGCCACCTTTTTGCTTTAACTAGAGATAATTATACTACTTTTGTCGTCTTAAAATTAAATATATAGCATATGCTTACTAAAATAATTGCACAATCAAAAATAGATCATTTTACCAAGTGGTTTGACCGTGCCGATTCAATAGTTATCGTTTCTCATGTTTCTCCCGATGGTGATGCTTTAGGCTCATCTTTAGGCTTGGCTCATTTCTTTGAGTCACAAGATAAAACAGTAAATGTAATCATGCCAAATGCTTTCCCTGATTTTCTTCGTTGGATGCCCGGAAGCAAGAATATTCTATTGTACGATAAATATAAAGAATATGCCGATGAACTGATTGCCAAAGCCGATGTGATATGCTGTTTGGATTTTAATGCACTAAAGCGTATTGATGAAATGGCAGATGCTGTAAAGGCATCTGAAGCTCGAAAGATTATGATCGATCATCATCTACATCCCGAAGATTTTTGTAAAATTATTATCTCTCATCCCGAGATATCTTCTACGTCCGAATTAGTGTTCCGACTAATCTGCCGCATGGGCTACTTCGAAGATATTTCTTACGAAGGTGCGCAATGCATATATACAGGTATGATGACCGATACAGGTGGTTTTACCTACAACTCAAATAATAGTGAAATCTATTTTATCATCAGTGAGTTGTTGTCAAAAGGCATTGATAAAGATGATATTTACCGCAGGGTATTCAATACATACTCAGAGAGTCGCTTGCGTTTGATGGGGCATATTCTAACTACTATGAAGGTCTATCATGGTTATCATACTGCATTGATTTCTTTGACAAAGGATGAACAGAATAAATTCGACTATATCAAAGGCGATAGCGAAGGGTTTGTAAACATCCCCTTGTCAATCAAAAATGTTTGCTTTTCATGTTTCTTGCGCGAAGATACTGAAAAGAAAATGATCAAGGTCTCCTTACGCTCTGTTGGGACCTTCCCTTGCAATCAATTGGCTGCCGAATTCTTTGGTGGAGGAGGACACTTGAATGCTTCGGGCGGAGAGTTTTATGGTACAATGGATGAGGCTATCAATGTATTCGAAAAAGCTATTGATAAATACAAACCTATACTCGATAAAGAAGGTAAATAAGAATTCATCTGGAGTTCAGCGTTAAAAGGTGAGAGTTAAACGTTAAAATACTCGAACTTTCAACGTCGATTCTTATAGTTTTGATGAATTAAAATAACTTTGTAGAGAATATATTCAGAAAATAAACATATAAATGAAAAAACTTGTATCCTTATTTATTGCGCTACTAGCTATTGGTGGGATATTCCAGTCGTGCGACAATACTAAAACATATGCAGAAATGCTTGAAGAAGAGCGTGATGCAGTAAATTCTTATATCAAAAAGTATGGTATCAATGTTATCTCAGTAGATGAATTCGAGAAAGATACTATTACTGATGTATCTAAAAACGAATATGTAGGTTTCTCAAATGGTGTTTATATGCAAATCGTAAAGCGATACGATACTACGCAATATGCTACATTGGATGATGCACCTCCTTTCGAAAACAATAACTTGATATTAGCTCGTTTTGTAGAAGTTGATATTTTGGTGAATGATACTACATATGCTTCAAATGTTTGCAATCCTGTACAAGCATTAAATCTTTTCCCCGATGGCTTTCGCTATACTGACAATGGATATAGCATTTATGGTCAGTTTGTTTCAGAGCCTGGCTTAGCATATTACTTTGGCTATGGTATGGGAGGTATGTATGATTCTACTGTTCCTTCGGGATGGTTGATGGCATTGCAATACATCAGAGATGGAGCTCATGTGAAACTTATTGTGCCTTCTAAGGTTGGACACTCAACCGCTCAACAATATGTATATCCCTACTTCTATGATATACGAAAATTCTCTATTTATTAAGATTCTATTATAATCGAAATAACCATTTTCTAATTTTATGACTTTAATCAAATCAATCTCTGGTATCCGCGGTACTATCGGCGGAGGTGTTGGTGTGGGCTTAAATCCACTAGATATTGTTAAGTTTACATCTGCGTATGCAACTTTGATTCGTAAAACCTGCCAATCAAACAGTAATAAAATAGTTGTAGGACGCGATGCTCGTATCTCTGGCGAGATGGTAAAAAACGTTGTTGTTGGTACACTAATGGGCATGGGTTGGGATGTTGTAGATATCGACTTGGCATCTACTCCAACTACCGAACTTGCTGTAACAATGGAAGGTGCTAGTGGTGGTATTATTCTTACCGCTTCTCATAATCCTAAACAGTGGAATGCGTTGAAGCTTCTTAACGAACATGGTGAGTTTCTTAATGCACAAGAAGGCGAAGAAGTACTTCGTATTGCCGATGCCGAAGAGTTTGACTATGCCGAAGTAGACCAACTAGGATCTTATCGCAAAGATTTATCTTATAATCAAAAACATATTGATGCTGTATTGGCTCTCGATCTTGTAGATGTAGAGGCCATTAAAAAGGCTAACTTCCGTGTGGCGCTTGATTGTGTTAACTCGGTAGGTGGTATTGTATTGCCACAACTATTAGAGCAATTGGGAGTGAAGCATATCGAAACTCTTTATTGCGACCCAACAGGCCACTTTGCTCATAACCCCGAACCGCTTGAAAAGAACTTGGGCGATATTATGGGCTTGATGAAAGAGGGTAGAGCTGATGTTGCTTTTGTGGTAGACCCTGACGTAGACCGCTTAGCAATGATTTGTGAAAATGGTGAGATGTTTGGCGAAGAATATACATTGGTTGCAATTGCCGACTATGTATTGAAGCATACTCCCGGAAATACAGTTTCAAACCTTAGCTCAACACGTGCTTTGCGTGATGTAACTCGCAAGTATGGCAAAGAGTATTTTGCATCGGCAGTAGGTGAGGTAAATGTAACTACCAAGATGAAAGAAGTTGGTGCCGTGATTGGTGGTGAAGGCAATGGTGGAGTAATCTATCCAGCTAGTCACTACGGGCGCGATGCTTTGGTAGGTATTGCGCTTTTCTTGAGTCATTTGGCTCACGAAGGCAAGAAGGTAAGCGAGTTGCGTGCTACTTATCCTCCTTATTTCATTGCTAAGAATCGTGTAGACTTAACTCCCGAGATTGATGTAGATGCTATCTTGGCTAAAGTAAAAGAAATATATAAAGACGAAGAGATAAATGACATTGATGGGGTGAAAATTGACTTTGCAGACAAATGGGTACATTTGCGTAAAAG
>CAMTOV010000166.1 GCA_947074235.1 uncultured Bacteroides sp.
GTGTTTTGCTTACTAATTTCGTCTTTTGTTACGTTGGTAAATGCCACGGGAGTTTTGGCTGTGGCACGTGTTGATACTACTTGCACCTCTTGCAAGTTTACATTTTTCAGACTGTCATTCGCTGTCTCTTGAGCGAAAACAATACTGTTAGTTGCAACCATTAGGGCAACCGTCAATACATACTTTTTCATTGTGAAAATTTATAAGTTCTCTACACCGGCATTACCCGGATCAGATTCTATGGGTATGTTCTCAGCCCGTCATGTTAAGGCACCCCTACTCGTGAATCGTTGCAAAATTAGATTTTTTCGACTTACCGAGCAAAAAAAGTTTTATTTTTAACCAATTTGTTCTAATTTTGCAGCTTAAATTAATCTTATATTCACGCAAAACAGCTATTTATGCAAATTCATTTATTTTCTGAGGCACTCACTGTGCCAGACTCAGTACATGCACACGTAGACTCACTTGCTCATGCCCCTGTAGAAGAGGTAATCGAGGAAATTGTCACAGGAAAAGTTGGTCTTAGCGAATTGACCGACATCACAGCACAAATGATGGATGCTGCCATAACTGCAGGAGAAAACATCCTAAAAGGTATTCTTGTATTTATTGTAGGACGCATCCTTATCTCATTAGTACAAAAATTAGTACGCAAGATGCTAGAAAAGCGTCAAGTAGAAATCAGTGTGAGAACTTTCATTATGAGCATGGTGAAAATCTTACTTACTATCCTGCTTATCGTATCCGTTATTGGAGCTTTAGGACTTGAAACTACCTCTTTCGCAGCTTTACTAGCCTCTGCCGGTGTTGCTATTGGTATGGCATTATCGGGCAACTTGCAAAACTTTGCTGGTGGTTTGGTGATTCTTCTTTTCAAACCTTACAAAATTGGTGAATGGATTGAATGCCAAGGTGTAGCAGGTACAGTAAAAGAGATTCAAATATTCCATACTATATTATCTACTGCAGACAACAAATTGATTTTTGTTCCTAATGGTGCATTGAGTAGTGGCGTTGTTACCAACTATTCAAACCAAGAAATTCGCCGTGTAGAGTGGATTGTGGGTGTAGAATATGGTCAAGATTTTGATGTAGCACAAAAAGCTCTACAAGAAATCATTGATGCTGATAGCAGAATTTTGAAAGACCCAGCAACTTTTATCGCACTTCATCAACTAGATGCAAGTAGTGTAAATATAGTAACACGCTCATGGGTGAAAGCTGCCGATTACTGGCCTGTATATTTTGCTATCAACGAGCAAATCTACAAGGTGTTCAACGAAAAGGGTATTGGTTTCCCATTCCCACAAATCACTGTTCACCAAGCCAACGATTAATTTCGTTATTCTTTATACAAAAAACAATAGCCCGAATATACGTCATATTATATTCGGGCTATTATTTTTTCCAATGGGCTTACTGAAATATTTTCTCACCCAATTCAGCTCTTAACTCGTAAGCATCATCCTTGATGTCTAACAGATGATTTATCTTATCTCGCTTCTCCAGGTCAGTAAAATAATCTTCCACTACTTTATAAAGATTAAAATCGGCGGTTGAACCTGCTGCTAAACCCAGTGTATCAACCATTTGTTCTACTGCCTGATGAATCTTCGCTCTATCAATCAGATGCAGCTCGTTGCTGTGAATAAGATATTTCTCCATACTGGTATAGATTTTAAATGTTACATAAATATAACGTTAGGGCTACGTTTATAGTTCAAACAAAATTGAGGCTATAAGGTTATTTGACTTCTTAAATATTTATTGGAATTGCTAATAACTTCTTTCACAAAGAAGATTCAGCATAATTTATCTATTAACCAAAATAATTGTTAATGCCACAAAAAAGTATAACTTTGCATTAACCCAATTCTAATGCTAATGAAAACAATATTCCTCAAGAGTATAATTGTTTTTACTTATCTTCTATTTTACCCAATCGCGCAGGTATGTGCCGAGTGGAATAGCTTTGTTATCAACTTTGATAAAAGCCTGTTTGGCCGTGGTGCACAAACATGGCAAATAAACCCTTACAACACTACATGGACTTACTTTGCAAACTCAAATGGATTGTTGCAGTTTGATGGTAGCACCTGGAAGATGTTTCAGTTGAACAATCTCACAAGTGTTAGATCCGTGCTTTCATCTACTACACAACAACGAATTTATGTAGGTGGCATCAACGAGTTTGGCTATTTTAAACCAGCCTCATCGGGAGAGTTGATATATCATTGTATGTCAGACTCGCTTGCCGAAGTGGAAAGACAGATAGGTAATATATGGGGCATTCACGAGGCAGACAACATACTCTATTTTCAAGCCGATGGATGTATAGTGAAATATCTAAATGGCAAGTATACCCATATTCCTTCAGATCAAAAGATTGATTGCTCTAATATTATCAACGGCATTTTGTATCTGGGCACCAACCAAGGAGTAAAAGTGTTGGTTGGAAATACACTCTTTCCGTTGCAAGGTGCCGACTTGCTGGCAAACGAGCGCATCAGAGGAATTGTGCCTTATAAAAATGGCATCATCATTGTGACAGCCTATCATGGTTTGTATTATTGGGACAAACAAAACCTAACTCCTTTTGTAACTGGAGCCGAAGAGTTTATGCAGAAGAATGAAGTTTTTTGCATTGCATCCGATGAGAACCTATTGGCTCTTGGCACTATTCACAAAGGGATATTGCTGATAGATACCGAAACCAATCAAGTAAAGTACTTCAATGAAAACAACGGCTTGCGCAACAATACCGTTTTGTCTGTAGCCTTCGATAGTTCGGGCAATTTATGGGCTGGGCTAGACAATGGTATTAATTACCTTTGCATTAACTCTCCTTTCACCAATTTGTACTCGTATCCACACTCATTTGGAACAGGTTATACAGCTGCTGTAAAAGATGATGTTATCTACCTTGGAACCAATCGCGGACTATATTACACGTCTTATCCCATTGTTATTGATGATAATCTACCGGACATTCGCCCTGTTGCTCAATCGAGTGGACAAGTATGGGACTTGTGTGTTATTAAGGACGAACTATTCTGCTTGCACGACAGAGGTTTGTTTTTGGTTGAAAACAACACATTGCGTCGCATCTCCGATTTAACCGGAATATGGACCTGCCAGCAGGTGTGCGACAATAGCGACCGTATGTTTGTAGGAGTATATGATGGCATGTATTTATTTGAGAAGACAGAAGGAGCGTGGAATATAAAACACAAAATAGCAGGATTGGATGAGTCGTGTAGATTGTTTGAGCAAGAAACACCACACATACTTTGGATACAAGACGGAGATAAAATCATGCGAGTAGAGTTAAACAAGGATTTGACTCTCGTAAAATCTAGAAAGAAATATGGAGTGAGTGATGGGCTGCCAGATGATAAGGGAGTCAACATAACGCAAATAAAAGATCATATCTATTTTACTTCGACTAATGGCATTTATCAATATAATAAAGTAAAAGATAATATTGAACCGGCAAACGAGATAAACCAGCTCCTAAATGGGGCTACATCATACGCCTGCGTAAAAGAACATGAGAATAAGCTCATCAGCCTCAGTTCGCACGAATTATGCATCGCTAACCTCAATACTTATAAAAAAGGAATGGAGACAAACATTCATTCCATTCACCAATCTATACTCGAACTTGTGCCTACTTTTGTTAAGATAGTCACCATATCCGACTCTCTTTTTATTATTCCCAATGAAAATGGCTATGCACTGTTTACCACGCCCGAGAAAAAACGAAAAAGCAACATACAACATTCTGTATTCATTCAAAGCATTTATCTTACCTATCCAAAAGACTCATTAGTTTATACGGCCAACTACCTAGATAGCAAACCCGATTTGCAAATAAACTATGAGAACAATTCCATTCGTTTTGAGTATGGCCAATCACTCTATTCGCTTTACGATGATATACGCTATCAATACCGTCTAAACAAAGGAGATTGGTCGGACTATACCTTTACCAGTACCAAAGAGTATAGCAATTTACCTGAAGGAGACTATTTATTTGAGGTAAAAATTATCCATCCCGATGGAGCAGTATCGCAAGATGAGATATCGTTTTCTATCTTAGCACCCTGGTATAGAAGCCCGCTTGCGTATGTATTTTATGCCATATTGGTAGCAGGCTTTTTGTGGTTACTATATCTTTGGGAAGATAAAAGATTGCGTAAGAAAAGATTGCAAATAGAATCGGAGAAAAACAAAGAGCTTCATAAAATGGAGAAGGTATATGAGGCTGAGAAAGAGAGACAAGAGAGACAAATCATGGAGCTGGAAAAAGAGAAGCTACAACACGACCTGCAACACAAAAGTCAAGAGATGGCCAACTTAATGATCAACTTCGTGCGTAAAAACGAAATGCTCAATGAGATAAAACAGGAAGTAATCAAAGTCTCTTCTTCATTGAGAGGCGAAGCGGCCAAAGATAGTAAACGCCAATTAATGATTATAAACAGCAAGATAGATTCAAACATACAAAGCGATGAGGTGTTGAAACGTATTGAAGAGCAATTCGACTTGATTCACAACAACTTTATGAAACGATTGAACAGTAAACATCCCGACTTATCACTCAACGAACGAATGATGTGTGCTTATTTAATTATGAACTTATCTACCAAAGAAATTGCTCCGCTACTAAACATATCAGTAAGAGGTGTTGAAACCATTCGTTACCGATTGCGCAAAAAATTCAACTTGCAGAGAGAAGATAGCCTAACAGAATACCTAAACCACGAAATTTAAAAATATATTAAAAGAGCAAGACTTCCCTTTAGTCTAGCAATTATCATCATCATTATTTATATGGTGTATCAAACAAAGTATTAATTTCTTATTGATTTTCAACATATTAAAACCAATTGACGTATTCATAACGTATTTAATTTTATTGTCTGACGTATTTTAGAATTAAGACATTAACATCATTACATTCTATTAAATGTTATGTTTGTACTGTTTCCTATGAAACATAAATAGACATTTGTTAATCTTAATTTTATAATTTATGAAGAAGCTATCGTTAATAGTTTTACTATTGAACCTTATCTTTATCTCTGTAAGTGCACAAAACATACAGATAAAAGGTGTGGTTGTAGGCGGTTCGAACAGCGAACCCTTACCTGGCGTAAACATTGTATTAAAAAACAATCCTACCGTTGGTACAGTTACCGATTTAGATGGTAATTTCACCTTATCTGCTCCTGAAAACGCAGTTCTTTCTATTTCTTATATTGGCTATATGCATCAAGATGTAGCAGTAAGAGGACAATCATTTCTAAAAATCACCTTACAAGAAGATGCTGAAACACTCGATGAAGTAGTGGTAGTAGGTTATGGTGTGCAAAAGAAAAGTGTAGTAACCGCTTCTATTGCCAAAGTATCGGCCGACGATTTAAGCCGAATCGGTTCTACTCGCGTAGACAATGCCTTGAAAGGTTTAGCATCAGGGGTAACAGTTACTTCTTCATCTGGTCAGCCGGGTGCATCTTCTCAAATACGTGTGCGTGGTATTGGGACTATCAACAACTCCGACCCTCTCTACATTGTAGATGGAATGCCTATCGAGGGTGGTATAGATTACTTAAATCCAAGCGATATTCAATCAATCGAAGTATTAAAAGATGCTGCATCGGGTGCTGTATATGGAGCTCGTGCTGCCAATGGTGTGATATTGGTAACTACCAAAACAGGCCAACTAGGCAAAACCTCGCTTACTTACGATTTCTCATACGGATGGCAACGTCCTTGGAAGGAACGCTCAGTATTGAATGCTACCGAGTATGCCATTATGATGAACGAAGGATTGATGAATTCGGGACAAG
>CAMTOV010000167.1 GCA_947074235.1 uncultured Bacteroides sp.
GTGCTCTTATAAATAGCATTCTCACGATTATCAAACTTATCACGAGGTACGTTCACTTCTAGCGCATACTTCTCTAGGTCATCGAACATGGCATTGTACTTTGCCTTTATGGCATCAATCAGTTGCGCTTTGCGTTCAGCCAGTTGTCCTTCGAGTGTGCGCTTCATCTTCATATACGAAGGCATCTTTGTCCAAGGCTCTTCATCTTTCAGAATCTCCTTGATGCTTGTTACTGCATTTTGCTGTTCGCTAGTAAGGAACGAGAAGTTATCACGGTTTGCATCAATAAATTCTATAATCATTTTATAGTTGTCAAACTGGTCGTGACTGAATGTATTGATGTGTTTGCATCTATCAAACAGTTCAGCAGCTTCGTCTCTAGCCTCAATGATGGTTTTAAAGAATTCGGCATGGTCACGAATGTGCGACCACTTTTTCATCAAGTCAATAGCCTTTTCAATGGTAGGTGTGAATGGACGGTTGCCCAATTTACGCACTAGTTTATCATACGACTCTAACAACGTATTGAGTGCAGAATCATCCTTCTCGCGACACTCCCTATACAGTTCGGTGCTATCGTTAGACCCTTTAATGGTCATCACATTAAAGATATGCTTCCAGCTCTCAATAAACAGGTTCAACACCTCTTGCGAAATTGTTTTAGCCTTCTCTATGGTGAAGCGATTGGCTTCGCGCACTAAGTTGCGAGCTATCTCCTCACGACTCACATGCGGATTGTTGTTGTAATTGAATGCATACAGATGGCGGCGTATCAGTTCATTTAAAACATAAAGCGTAGCTATGTCCGACCAGCCGTAAGGCACTTTGGCAAAGTTGCGAGCCACATCTCCAGCCGACACATCGTGTTGTGCACGATCCAGATAATCTTTTACCTTCTTCTCAATATTGGAAAGAGGTAAATCTATGACAGAAGATTCAATAGCACGCAATGCCTTATTAGAAAGCTCTTGTGCAGTATTAGGCACTTCGGCAATATCTACCAGTTTGGCATACGGATAAAGATTGTCTAAATGGTGGTTGAGAGCCACTTTATAACGATCAGCCCTTTTGGTTGTGCCCAAATCGGAGGCAGATAATACATTCTGTCCAGAAATGATAGGACACGCATCCAGTATCAGCTGGAACTGAGGGAGAATCTCTTTTTTATATAACTCTTTAGCACGTTGATCAAAAATCAGTTTAGTGCGTTGACGTTCCTCACTAATGGCTGGCTCTTTAGAAAAACGTTGCACACGGCAGTAGTGTAGGAAGTTATTGCGTAACTCCTGATTCTCTTTGAGAAGTGGATATAAAAAGAATACCAAATGATTGGCCGGGTTGTTTAATGAAAACTGTTCGGGAGATTCGTTGCCGGCAGTTGTCAAGAAGTCAATCATCATATCGGCATTGTTAGACAGGTAGGTCTTGCCATCTACATTGGCGCCCACATTAAACGAGCGAGTGCCATAGGTTGCTTTATTGTTCAACACCCCAAAATGGTTGCTGATTATCGTGTATAGTTCCTCCGAGAAGGTGTTGCTATCAACCGTTTGATTGCTGATAATCTGTGCCACCTTCGACTCCTCTTCTGTATAGAACTCATAAATCTCGCTACCCGTTTCGGTTTTTACTTTGCGAATCACCGCCTTATCCATCAAGAAAGCCAACACACCAGCTACATCATTTTTGATAGCCGCTTTCGAGGCATCCATCTTAGTCATAAGCAGTGTCACCACGTTGTCGATGGTAGCCGAGAATTGCTGTTTATCCTCATCGGCTAGATTGCACACCATAAAGAGCACATTTACCACCCGACGATAAAAATCTTGCTTATCCTCACCCTCAACCATCTTCAAGGCTTCGCGCGCATTAGCTATGGCACGTTGGCCCAAGTGCTGCATAGATCCTTGAAACATAGCTCCAAAGAAGCGGTCGAAAGAGATGAACTCACCTACCTCCATATCGGCAGTCTCTTTGGCTATGGAGAAAGTGATGTTGATTAGTGATCGCTCATTCCCTTTTACCTGCTTATCTACATAGTTCATCTTGGTAAATGAATCGAGCACCTTCATGATTAGTTGAAACTGATAAGGCACAAAAGGGTAGTAGTCGGCAAAATCTTTGGCAGTTTTGAAGGCCTGATAGGTGGTAGGCAACACAAACTGCGCATCTAGTTTGGCTTTGTCTAGCTCAAACATTTGCTCCAATTTTATTTCTACTTCCCCCTTTTTATCTAAGATACGTTTTTGAGTAATATATTCGGGACTGGTGCCTTGCAATGATGCACGCACCTCGAAGCGTCCCATAATCTTGCCGAAACTTTCGCTAGTAGCCGCTATGTTGCACGACTCAATCACTTGTGATAAATCTTGTTGTGCGGTGCAGGCAAACCACACTTGAGAGTTGCACACCTCGCACACACGAGTCACTACCTCTTGCAATTGCAATAAAATACCCTCACGGCCATCAATAAATTGGCTAATCTCATCCACAAAAAATACAATGCGGTAGTCTTTGTTGTTGTGTTGTTCTACATACTCCTTCAGCTCTTCGGCAAATGCTTCTA
Organism: uncultured Bacteroides sp.; assembly: GCA_947074235.1. Taxonomy (GTDB): domain Bacteria; phylum Bacteroidota; class Bacteroidia; order Bacteroidales; family Bacteroidaceae; genus Bacteroides. Next base: position 2,567 of record CAMTOV010000167.1, read on the forward strand.
CGCTGATATTAACATCTTTATCTATCACGCGCTTGCGAATCGCTTCGATGGATAGGTGAGGGTCAATCTCGGCAGCCATTTGCAGTGCCAAGTCTAGCTTAGAACCACTAAAACGGTTGATGTTTCGTTTCCAATCATACCCTTTAGAGGCTACATACTCTAAGAACTCTTCATATTTACCATCATCCACCAATGCTTTCTCTAGGTATTGAGCCAATGCCAAGTGCGTTTTATTTAAGCCACGCATCCCATTAAACTCATTCCAGAATACCTGTGTAAATACCGACTTCTGATTGCTGTTGGCATCGTGCACTGTGCCGATGTTAAACATTACACTGTCTACTTTGGCACGAGTGGTGTACCAGCGCACTAAGTCGTTCATCTCGCCCTCTTCCACATTCAGTTCCATGGGCTTGTAGCTTGCCACTGCTTCGCTTAGTCGCTTCAACGCTTCAGCACCATGATTGGGCGAAAGACAATAGTTGACATATTTCAAAAAATGCGACTTACCCGAACCATAGTAACCGTTAATCCAAATACCGGTGTGGCTACCTTCATTCTTTCGGATGTTTGAAAGAATTTTGTATAGGTGGTTGATAATTTCGGGAGTAAATACATACTCGCCAATTTCTACTTTGATAGTAGCTTCATCGAGGTCGGAAGCCGAAACGGCGGGATTTACCGTGCGGTCTAGCTCTTTTAAATACAGGTCTCTGAATTTCATATATTAGATATTTTTTTCGTTTACAAGTAAAATAGCTCTATAGGTGTGATCGTCGTGGAGCGTATCAAACAAAGAGAATGAATTGCCCTCTTGATGGCCTGGATAGAAGAGGATGATTTTATATAAATCGGATTTATTGTACTTCTCATAGCTAGTAAGAAAAACATTGCAACGTAGGTACGGAAACATCTTTCCGATGCCATGCACAAAGATATAGGGGTGTTTATAGCCATCGTTGCTTTGGATGTGGTTCATAATCTTGCTGTGAACAAAAGCTAGAAACTCATCGCTGTTGGCCTCGTGCATCAACTCCTCGGTGGTAGTGTTATTTCCTGCTTTCTCTTCTTCGAGTGTCATCTCAAAAAGAGACTGGTCGCCAAATTGTTCTTCTTTTAAATATTCGCAAAATACCGAGAATAGGTCAATAATCAGTGCATTGACAAAGTTGCTTGGGCGCTCCAATTTCTCCTTAAACTCATGAATCTGTTGGCGCATTTCATACTCCTTGTTGGCCTGATATTGATAGATATAGTAGTTGTAGAATATATTTCCACTCTTTTCATCTTGAAAGTGCGCACTACATAGGTAGTCGTACAGCTGCGGTATGGTAATGCTACTCATGATAACTGAATTTTTAGTTCGTTAATTTCGTAAGGATAAAGGAAGCAGGCTTCAAGAAACCACTCTTCGCCCATTTTGATATAATATTCAAACTCGTGTGCCGACAAATGGATGGGTTGTAGTTCGTTTGTTACAGCATTGAGCAAACCTGCTTGACGCAAGAATGTCAAATACTGGCTGGCGCATCTCGTTTTGGTATTATCGCTCCAGCTATCCACAAACTCATCGTGCGAAGCTATTTCGTTAAACTCCATCATGACATCCATGTGGGTGAGTTGATGATCAATCGAGTTCCATTTGCGCAAAGCCACATTAAAATGAAAATCAAAGACAAGCTTATACGTTTTAAGGATGGCATAAAACAATCCGGCTCGTTGGGCTTTCTCTCCCCATTGTTGCCACTCGTTCCAAAAAATAACAGGCGCAGCAGCGTAGCGGCGTTTAAATTCAGATATGAAGCGTTTTCTTGAGGTGAGAGAGTTTACATGAAGAATCAGATTGTTATCAATTTCATTCTTTATTAGTTGTTCTGCATCACTATTCATCAATAGCGGCAAAATGCGTTGAAATTCGTTGTATAAAAATGAACATCCCGTAAGGGCTGCTGTATATGGACTTTTGCTTTTTAAACTCATAATTAGAGGCTTATCGATAAAGATAACATTGTAATGTTATAATCTTACAAAGTTAACAAATCTACGCAATTTTAAGATATAATTACAAAGGAAATTTAAAGAGATAGAAAGAGCAAATTTGCTGTTTATGATATAATTTTTTTGATTAACACTTTGAAATTAATAAATTTAGTTTTAATTTTAGATGTAAATATAATGAATGGACTGTATAAAATATTGAATAAATCTTCTTTAAATAATTTCTCTTTACTATTCAAAGTCTTATATCATTCTAGCTTATATTATAATATTGTTTAATTATTAATACTAATACTAATGACTGAAAAACGTTTAAACACTGATGCGACGAACCTTGAATTAGAAAATCTTTATTTATCAGAATGGGAGTCAATGAGAAATGCTTTGCTTTCTTTTAATGAAGAGGATCCTGGTGATGATGAAAACCGTGCAACTAATCCTTTGTTGTTGCAAATTGATAGCTCTTATGCTAATGCTGATTTGAAGGTTATGTTCTTTGGACAAGAAACAAATAGTTGGGGTGGAGAATTTAATGATGGTGTATTTGACGAAGATGTAAATATTCAACTTTTATTTTCTCTTTATAAATCATTTTATTTAGAAAGAAAATGTGAAAGCTATGGCAAACCTTTTTGGAATTTCATGAAAAGGATTCAATCTTATAACTACCCTTGTAATGTAGGCTATGTATGGAATAATGTATTGAAAATAGGCAAACAAGAATCGGGCACTCCACAAAACGGTTTGATTGATTATACGAAAGATTATTTTGATGTGATACATAAAGAGATTGAAATATTGAAACCGGATGTGTTATTGTTTTTTACAGGACCAAAATATGATGAACACATAAACAAGTTTGTTGGAGATTTTACTATTACTTCTGTTGATGGTTTTAATACAAACGAACTATGTATCTTGAACTTTACAAATCTGCCTAATAGGATTGCATTGAGAACATATCATCCACAGTTTTTACAGCGTTTAGGAAAAGCGAAGTTGGATATATATTATAATAGAATTATTGAGTTTATATTAAGTGTGTAGTTGTTGGTTTGGTTTCATTTAATCAAATGAATATCTATTTATAACAAAACTTGCACACTTCCCACAAAACTAGTATCTTCGCAATACCAATCATGAATTAGCTTTCCGCTAAATCACACCAAAAGGAGAAAACTAAAATTTTCTCCTTTTTTTTATTTTCACCCCACTCACAAGACCCACAGGGCACTATTTTCGTCAGTATGATTTTCCAAAAACATCAGTACGAAATT
>CAMTOV010000168.1 GCA_947074235.1 uncultured Bacteroides sp.
AGTGAAATACGGTCTGGATTTAAGAAACGTTCAAACAGCAAGTCGTATTGAATGGGGTCGATACGAGTAATACCTAAGCAATAGGCCACAGCCGAACCGGCTGCCGAACCACGTCCCGGGCCAACCGCAACTCCCAGTTCATTACGAGCTACATTAATAAAGTCTTGCACAATTAAGAAGTAACCCGGAAAACCCATTGTCTTCATGATGTAAAGCTCAAAGTTCAATCGCTCTTTTACCTCATCACTCAAAGGGTCGCCATAGAAGTGTTTCGCTCCATCAAAAGTCAGTTTAGCCAGATAATCAGCTTCCAACTTGATACGATAAAGCTTTTCATACCCTCCTATTCGTTCTATTTTATCGTTAGCATCTTCTTCGCTTAGCACCACGTTTCCGTTCTCATCACGAGTAAATTCATTGAATAAATCTTCATTTGAATATTTAGCTCTATACCCTTCTTCTGTTCCAAAATCTTCGGGGATATCAAAAGTAGGCATGATGGGCGGATTGTCAATGGAGTAAATCTCCACCTTATCAAGTATCTCCAGCGTGTTGCTCAAAGCTTCAGGTACATCCGCAAAGAGTTCGTTCATCTCTTCACGAGTCTTCATCCACTCCTGCTTTGTGTAAAGCATACGCTTGGGATCATCCAGATCTTTACCTGTACTCAAACAAATCAATCGATCGTGTGCTTCGGCATGCTCTGCATTTACAAAATGCACGTCATTAGAGCAGATTAGCTTCACATCAAACTTCTTGGCATATTCTATCAGATGCTTGTTTACATTCACCTGCAATGGATATGCTTCATGATTGGCGCGAGGTTCAGTAGCACGATGGCGTTGCATTTCTAAATAGAAGTCATCTTGAAAGACATTTTTAAACCAACGGATTGCCTCTTCTGCATCTTCATATTGTTCAAGAGTAATCTTCTTAGGAATCTCCCCTCCCAAACAAGCTGAACAGACAACTAAGCCTTCACGGTATTTCTCAAGGTCAGCTCTATCCGTACGAGGACGCATGTAATAACCATCCACCCACGAGCGAGAAACAAGCTTGATTAAGTTGTGATATCCTTTCTGGTTTTTGGCCAACACAATTAAGTGATACCCACTTTGATCGGGTTTACCCTCTTTCTTATCTTTGCTGCGGCGTGCCACATACATTTCGCAACCAATGATTGGTTTAAACAAACGAGATTGAGCCTCGGCAAGTTGAGTTTTGCAAGCTTCAATCTCCGCCTCTTTGTCTTCACATTCAATCTTTCCTGACTGAATTCCGGCTATTTTTTTCTTTAAATTCTTTATCTCACCATTTACTGGCCCATTCTTCTTATTTATACAATTTGTAAACTCTTTCACGCCAAACATATTGCCATGATCGGTGATAGCAATCCCTTTCATGCCATTTTTCATGGCTTTATCTACCAATGCGCTCACACTGGCTTGGCCATCTAATAGTGAATATTGAGTATGTACGTGTAAATGAACGAAATCCTGCATAGTTGTTGATTGAATATTGAAGGCTTAAAAGTACAGCCAAATGGTTTATTGGCAAAAATAATAGCTAAAAAGTTATCAACATGTATAAATGTGTCTATATTTATTTGTTCTTCTTTTAAATTAAGTCTATTTTTGCAGATAATATCATTTAAATAACACACATGAGTCGACTCAAAAAACTTAAAAAAATACGTATTCACCATGAAGGTACAACATTATTATGGTGTAGTTTCTTTATTCTGTTACTAATCAACGCAGCTCTTTATTGGGGATTTGAATGTAAAATACCTTTTTACTTAGTTGCACTTGTGAGTGTCGTAGTCTATGGATTGATGGTGAATTTCTTTCGTTGCCCTATCCGACTTTACGACGGAGAAACAGAAAAGATTGTAATTGCACCAGCTGATGGCAAGATTGTAGTAATAGAAGAGGTGGATGAAAATGAGTATTTTCATGACCGTCGACTTATGATATCTATATTCATGAGTGTGTTAAACGTACATGCCAACTGGTATCCTGTAGATGGAGTAGTGAAGAAGGTTGAGCATCACAATGGTAAATTCATGAAAGCTTGGTTGCCTAAAGCAAGTACTGAGAATGAACGCTCGATGGTAGTGATTGAAACTCCAGAAGGTGTTGAGGTAATGGCTCGTCAGATAGCTGGAGCTTTAGCACGTCGTATCGTTACTTATGCAGAAGTAGGCGAAGACTGTTATATTGATGAGCATATGGGATTCATTAAATTTGGCTCTCGTGTAGATGTATATCTTCCAATCGGTACAGAAGTATGTGTTGAGATGGATCAATTGACTACCGGTAATCAAACCGTGCTAGCCAAACTTAAATAACTATCCTAATAAATTGCTGAAATGGCAAACGCTATTACCAAACATATCCCCAATACTGTTACTTGTTTTAATCTATTCTCTGGTTGCATTGCCTGTGTAGTGGCATTTGAAGCAAAATACGAATGGGCTATGTGTTTTATTGTGCTAGGTGCAATATTTGACTTCTTTGATGGAATGTTGGCTCGACTTTTAAAAGCACCCTCTCCTATTGGTAAAGAGCTAGATTCGCTTGCCGATATGGTTACCTTTGGCTTAGCCCCTGCCGTAATGTTATTCTCTTTTTTCAAAGAGCCTTCACTTGAGTACCCTGAGATGATGCCGCTATTTTTACCTCAGTACTTACCCTTTGTGGCTTTCTTATTGGCTATTTTTTCCGGGTTACGCTTAGCTAAGTTTAATGTAGACGAAAGACAAACGAGCTCTTTCATTGGTATGCCAACACCAGCCAACGCTCTATTTTGGAGTTCATTGATAGTAGGTTGCCAATCGTTCTTAATAAACTACGTGAGCGCTTTAATGATTATTCCGTTTATTCTATTCTTTTGTTGGATACTTGTTGCTGAGATTCCTATGTTCTCTTTAAAATTTAAAAATCTTTCGTGGAAGGATAATAAAGTAACTTACATCTTCTTGGCTGGTTGCCTTCCTCTTCTTATCTTTTTGCACATTGGTGGAATAGCCGCAGTTATCGTGTGGTATATACTTCTTTCACTTATTACAAGAAAAAATTAATAAACATTCTTGTTTAATCAATTGTTGTAATATTATATTTGCAACATCTATTAAATTGATTTTTCATGCATATATTAGCTTTCTTTCTTATTATAATTGTAGCTGTATTTGTAATGGCATTAGCTGCGATTGGAAATATACTCAGATCGATATTCGGTTTGGGTCGTCGTTCTAATGCGCAAAACCACGGACAGCAACAAAGACAATATACTTCATCACAACAGAGCACCAATCAAGCTCAATCTGGCGAGGGTGCAAACCATAAAGACAACTCTAAAAAACAAGGTAAGATATTCACCGAAGACGAAGGCGAATATGTAGATTTTGAAGAGATAAAAGACTAATGAAGTCTATTTTCTACGAGCTAAAAAGAATTCTTTCATCAAGCTGGCACACTCGTCTGCCATCACACCTTTCAATACTACAGTTTTAGGATGTAAGGCTTGTCCGGCATATTTTTGATATCCACGTTTTTCATCTTCCGCACCAAATACCAACTTACCTGTTTGCGCCCAAGCTATAGCTCCAGCACACATCACACAAGGTTCAACAGTCACATATAGCGTACAGTCGTTCAGGTATTTGCCACCAAGCACATTGGCAGCAGCGGTGATGGCCTGCATCTCAGCATGAGCAGTCACATCATTTAAAGCTTCAGTCAGATTGTGTGCGCGGGCAATGATACGCTCCTTGCAAACTACAATAGCCCCTACAGGCACTTCGCCTCTATCGGCAGCTTTTTGCGCTTCTATCAGCGCCTGTTTCATAAAGTAATTATCGTCTAGCATTTCTATGTAAGGATAAAGTTAGCGGCGCATATCGTGCTCGCCAAATAAGGTAGGATAATCTTCCTCCATATTCTTTAATATGAAAAGCAAAACAGTTTCGCGAAGCCAGCGTGATTTATTCGTAATTTTATACTTTTCTAGATAACGATCAATCATCATTTGTTCTTCTTCACTCAATAATATGCTCATACGGTGCTCACGCTTAATGGGCTCCATAGTTAGCTTATTATATTTCGAACATTTCTTTTTCATATTACTATTGCAAATTTAGTTTTACTTTTGATATTTCAAAGAATAAAAAGATATATATTTGCCGAAAAAGATGGCGAAACACAACGAGTTAGGCAAAGAAGGCGAGAAGGCTGCAGTGGCTTATTTATCGCGCAATGAGTATGTCATCAGACATCAAAATTGGCGCAAAGGGCACTTGGAGCTTGACATTGTAGCGGCCAAAGACGATATGCTTGTGGTGGTAGAGGTGAAGACACGCCGAAACACCGAATTTGCCGAGCCGGAAGATGCTGTAAACCGCAGTAAAATAAGGAGACTCGTGAAGGCTACCGATGCTTATCTCAAATTGTTTCAGATAGACAATCAGGTACAGTTCGACATCATCACCGTAGTGGGCGAAACGGGCAATTTCAAGATTGAACATATCGAAGATGCCTTTTACCCTCCTTTATTCTCGTAAAACCATGAATGTAGAACAAGCGCGCGAATATTGCATCACCAAGAAAGGGACTACCGAGAGCTTCCCTTTCGACGATACTTCACTCGTAATGAAAGTGATGGGCAAGATGTTTGCCCTCATTGATTTGGAAGAGGCAAACAGCATTACGCTAAAGTGCGACCCCAACTATGCCATAGAGCTAAGAGAACGTTACAGTGCCATTGCGGGTGCTTATCATTTCAATAAGAAATATTGGAACAGTGTAGCCTTTGACAGCGATGTGGATGACCAATTGATACTTCATTTGATAGACCACTCTTACGAAGAGGTGCTAAAGAAGTTTACCAAGAAACTACGAGCTGAATATGATGCACTGCCCTAGCAATCTGCCTTTCAATGTGATTTGCCTTGGCGAAACTCACTCTACCAACAGTTACTTAAGCGAGCTTTGCAGTAGCCGTGTGGTGGACGATTTAACTACCGTTGTTGCCGAGTTTCAAACAGCGGGGCGAGGCCAACGAGGCAACACGTGGGAATCGGAAGCAGAGAGTAATCTTCTATTTAGCTTTGTGCTCCACCCTACTTTTCTACTGGCAAAGCAACAGTTCTTTATCTCGCAAGTGGTGGCTCTATCTATCCAGGAGGTGCTTTGTAACTATGCGGATGGCTTTAGCATCAAATGGCCCAACGATATTTATTGGCAAAACAAAAAAGTGGCCGGCATATTAATTGAAAACGACCTAGCCGGACAGACAATCAGTCGCACTATTGCCGGCATCGGGTTGAATATTAACCAGCGTCAATTCGTTAGCGATGCGCCCAATCCAGTATCTCTTTATCAAATCATCGATCAAGATACCGACCGCTTCGAGGTGCTCAGCCAAATTTTACATAAAGTAAATCATTACTACCAACTACTCAAAAATGGCTACTCCCAGACCATAGCCAAAAGGTATATGAAAGCGCTATTCCGCAAGTCGGGTTATCACCTCTATCGTGATGCCAACGGCATATTCTCGGCTCAGATTATGGATATAGAAAGCAACGGACGGCTGCTGTTGAAAGACGATTCCGGTCAAGAAAGAGGCTATTTCTTTAAAGAAGTCGAGGCTCTTATTTAACAGCCTAAAAAGTCGCCTTTAAACTCCTATTTTTCACCTCATCTAAATAAGCTTGCAACTCACTTAGGTAGTGCATCTTATATACTAACCCGCTACACCCACCGTAAAAACATGGGGATGTTTTGATATAAAACATGGGGATGTTTTGGTATAAAACATGGG
>CAMTOV010000169.1 GCA_947074235.1 uncultured Bacteroides sp.
AACTTTGGCCGACTAAGCACTTGGTGTAGCAATTTCTACATCTCGGCTATGATGCAAAATGTGTTTACCATCACCAAGTATTCGGGAGTAGACCCAGAAGTGCCTAATGGTATGGACAACTCATTCTATCCTCGTCCACGCATTTACTCGGTTACAGTAGGCATTGAGTTTTAATTTTAATTCAGATTTATCATGAAACTAACAAAATATATATCAGCATTTCTTCTTGGTTGCGGCATGCTGTTTACATCGTGTCTGGGCGAGCTTGATCAATATCCACACATTGATAAAACGCCGGTAGACGTATATACATCAGTAGAAAATTATGAAATGGTGCTTGCCAAGTTGTATGGCTCGTTTGTATTGGCCGGACAAGACAAAGGGGGTGGCAATGAAGACATCTTGGGTAGTCGCGGATTCGACTACATGCGTTGCTACTTCAATGTGCAAGAGGTAGGAACAGACGAAGTGGCTATGATTTGGCATGCTTCCGACGGTCAAACTGCTTTGTCATACCTGTCGTGGGATTCAACCGATCCTTGGGTATTCGATATGTACTACCGCATTTACTATACCATTGCTCTTTGCAACGAGTTTATGCGCTATGCAGCAGATGGAGCTATAGGTGATTTCAGCGAAGCAGACCAAGCGGAGATTCGCAAGATGGGTTACGAAGCACGCTTCTTGAGAGCGTTGGCTTACTCGCACGCTTTAGATCTATTCCGCAATGTACCCTTCGTTACAGAAAACGATCCTATCGGAACATATATCCCTCCTCGATATACAGCGCAACAAATCTTCGATTATATCGAGGCTGAGTTGAAAGAGATTGTTGAGGTATTGCCCAATCGTGCCAACACAGTTTATCCTCGTGTGGGGAGAGGTGCAGCCAATACATTGCTAGCCAAGATATACTTGAATGCAGATACCTACGGCTGTGGCGATCGCTACACCGATTGTGTAAGTGCCTGCAAAGAGGTAATCAACGATGGTTACTACCTAGAGCCTGAGTTTACCAAACTCTTCAATGCCGATAATGATAAGCGCACACACGAAATCATCTTTGGTTTCAGTGTAGACAGTCAGAATAGTGTGTCGTGGGGTGCAAGTACATACATCGTTTGCGGTCAGTGTAGTGCTTCATTCGGTCTCGACTTAGGGGTGAAAAGCTCTTGGGAGATGTATCGCACTCGCAGTCAGATACCCGATTTATATACAGACGGTGACGGACGTAATATGTTCTATAAAGAAGATCGCACACAGAATATCACATCGCTCGATGATGCCAACAGCGGCTACTTCTACATGAAGTGGAGCAACTTGACCGATGCAGGCAGCATGGCCAATGAGGTAGATGGTGTTTGTACAGACTTACCACTCTTCCGCTTAGCCGATGTGTACTTGATGCTTGCTGAAGCTTACCTTCGTGGCGGACAAGGCACAGATAGAGCTACTGCAACCTCATACGTGAACTTAATTCGTTCTCGTGCCTACGGCAATGAGTCGGGCAACATTGATGTGGCTGCGCTTACACTCGACTTTATCTTGAAAGAGCGTGCTCGCGAGTTATCGCTAGAGATGGTGAGACGTACCGACTTAGTTCGTTACGAAAGCTTCACTACCGATAAGTATATCTGGGAGTGGAAAGGTGGAATTCCTGAAGGCCGTGCCGTAGATAGCAGATACAATATCTATCCCATACCGTATGCGGAGCTAACTGCCAATCCTAACTTGTACAACGAAAACTATTAAACCTAAAATTAGATTATCATGAAACGATTATATATTTACTGCTCCTTATTCGGTTTGATATTGGGTATGATGTCGTGCAATGACGATAAGGAGACAATCACCGTAGCCGGCTTTCAAGATGGTGCGTCTAGCGAGCTAACTGCTTCACAAACCAGCATCGAGCTCAATGCAGAGACTGCCGGTGTAGCAGCCTTGACTTTGTCGTGGGGTAGCTACAACTTGGGCATCAGCGATGAGAACTACCACCTGCCCGATGAGATGGTAAACAATTACATAGAGTTATCAACCGATGCCTCGTTCAATAATATCGAGTCTACACTTATTCAAGGCAATAGCAGAAGCTATACACATGTTGAGCTCAATAACTTAACAAAGAAGATTGGCTTTGAACCTTGGAAGGCTTCACCGTTGTATATTCGTATTAAATATGTTTTGGGCAACAATCTTGCTCCACAATATAGCAATGCGCTTACGGTGAATATCATTCCATACGGCATTCGCATGAATAGCATGGAAATGTTGGGTGCTGATCAAGAAACTGTGACTGGATATCTATACTCGCCTGCCGAAGATGGAGTTTACCAAGGCTTTATTGGTGCGTCGGGATGGATGAATGCATACTTTAAAGAGAACGATGGCACAATGTGGGGTAACGATGGTGTGGTTGGTACTGCTTTCTTGCTAAGCAATGATGCTACTACCTTCTGGAATATTTGGTATCCCGGCGTAGCTGGTTCTTACTTGACTACCGTCAATACGGTGACTAAGCAATGGAGTGCAACCTTGTTGAGCGAACTAACTATAACTGTTGATGGTAACCCCATCAGTATGAAGTTCTCTGTTCCTCAAAACACTTGGTCGGGAAGCTTTGCGGCAAGTGGCGCTTGTACTATTACATCGGCTACTGCAACTACAAAAGCATATACTTTAGAAACAAGTACAGATGATGATGCAGCTATCAGCGGTACGCTCAACCTCGATTTCTATGCGTCTATTCCTAAAGCGGGCAACTATATCTTGAAACTTGCTATGGGCAGCGAAGAGATTGAAGCAACGCTTGAAGAAGGCGAAATAGAACCATCTTCTTACTTCAACTACCTAGAGATGATTAATCCAGATAACTGGAACGATGTGAAGTGTCGTCTTTACTCGCCTGAGGAAGATTATGTCTATCGTGGCTTCTACTACGCTTGGGGATGGGAGAACTTCAAGTTCGCTACCGAAGATAGAGAAACTGTTTATGGTTCTGTGCCTGAATCGCTTTACGAACTAGACCCAACGGGTGCTGCTTGGAACATTTGGATGGATACCGAGAATAGTGCATTCTACATGTTTACTGCTAACCTAGCCGATAATACTTGGGGATGTGAAGAGATTACAAAAGTATCTGTATCGGGCGATTTCAACAATTGGGCACTTGATACCGATATGATGGAGTATGATGTAGACGCTAAGATTTGGAAGATTACGCTTGATATCAACTTCATTGAATGGGGTATGAACATTATCTTAAATGATAACTGGGATATGAAGCTGACAAAGAAGAATGATGGTGTGATGCAATATGGTGCAGGCAACAATATCGTGCCTTCTGAAATGGGTGTTTATCTATTTACGCTCAATATGTATGATATGGGTAATATTATTTATACCTTAGAGAAACAATAACAATAACCTAAAATAGGAGTGTGCTAGTTGGTCTTTAGTATGTCTGGCATACTCCTTCACTAATGATAAAAGAAAAATGAAAAATCCACTTAAACTAATACTAAGCTTACTATGTGTAGCTACGTTTGCTGCTTTGACGGCTTGTGCCGATGAGCAACCTCCGTTTAAAATTGTTGAGGCTAATCCAACAAATACCACCTTTGCCAGTGGTGCAGATGTCAGTTGGGTGACTAAGTTTGAATACTACGGAGTAAAGTTCTATAATGACCAAATGGTAGAACGTGAATGCACGCAGTTGATGAAAGAGATAGGGATGAACACCATTCGCCTACGTGTGTGGGTGAACCCTGCCGATGGTTGGTGCAACGTAGATGATGTGCTGGTGAAAGCGCTTCGTGCGAAGCAACTAGGCATGCGCATTATGATAAATTTCCACTACAGTGATAGCTGGGCTGACCCCGGTAAACAATATATTCCTGCGGCGTGGGCCAACTATACCATCGACGAAATGAAAGTGGCGGTAGCCAACCATACTCAGTCGGTATTACAAGTTCTCAAAAACAATCAGATAGATGTGGAATGGGTACAAGTGGGCAACGAAACCACTACCGGTATGCTTTGGCCAATGGGCGATGCTAAGAGCAATATGGGCAACTATGCCGAACTCTCTAATGCGGGCTATGATGCTGCAAAGAGCGTTTATCCCGATACTAAAGTCATCATTCACGTAGATAGAGGCGATGAGTTATCGCGCTTCACTTGGCTGTTCGACGGCTTAAGACGCAATCAAGCTAAGTGGGATGTGATTGGTATGTCGCTTTATCCCGATATTAACGGTTGGCAAACAGCCAATGAGAATATCATTGCCAACATCAATACGCTATACGACCGCTATGGCACGGAGTGTATGATTGTTGAGGTGGGTATGAGCCGCACCGAAGCTACAGTGGCCAATGAGTTCTTAACCGATCTATTTAGAAAAGCTATCAACAATACAGAGAAGCACTGCCAGGGTATCTTATACTGGGAGCCTGAGTGCTATACTTACGAAACATACGATAAAGGGGCATTTACCGATGCGGGATGTCCATCAATAGCTTTAACACCATTTGGAGAGTACACAAATTATTAATACGATGATAAACAATAGGGTGATGAAATACATACTGATTAGTTTTTGTTTGTTCGCTTTGGGTTTGACACAAGTTCAAGCGCAGGGGCGCAAAGAGGTAGAGTTAGATAAAGGTTGGAAATTTGCGAAAGGCGATTGGGCGGATGCCATGCAGCCGGGTTTTGACGATAGCAAATGGCAGCAAGTGGTGGTACCTCACGATTGGGCAATTGCCGGACCATTCGATCGAAGTATTGATGCGCAGTTTGTGGCTATAGAGCAGAATGGAGAGACTGTTCCTTCTGAACATACTGGCCGTACAGGGGCTTTGCCTTATATCGGTACGGGTTGGTATCGCCTAGAGTTGAATCATAATAATGACTATGCACACGCCGAACTTTGCTTCGATGGTGCTATGGCCGAACCTATTGTTTATGTCAACGGACAAGAGGCTGGTAAGTGGGCCAATGGTTATAATGCTTTTAATGTAGATATTACTCCTTACCTTAAAGAGGGTAAGAATACGGTTGCCGTGCGCTTGCAAAACTTAGAAGAGAGTTCTCGTTGGTACTCGGGTGCGGGTTTGTATCGTCCGGTACATTTAGTATTGACTCAACCGGTAGCTGTAGCTACTTGGGGCACTACTATCACTACACCTAAGGTTTCTAAAGAGAGCGCATTGGTAGAGGTGAAGACAGCCTTGCGCCAACCAGCAAAGGGCAACATAACTATAACTTACGATATCTTGACTGTAGATAGTCTGCCAATTGGCATCTCTCAAGAGGTAACTCCTTTCTCCAATGGCACATCGGTGGCTTGCATGGAGGTGCAATCACCTCGCTTGTGGTCGCCTGAAACTCCCGAACTATACTTACTTCGCACAAATGTGATGAAAGATGGTAAGTTGACCGATCAGACTTATACTCGTTTCGGTATTCGTTCTATCGCTTTCACTGCCGAGAATGGTTTTCAGCTCAATGGCGAAGCTCGAAAGTTTAAAGGAGTTTGCTTGCATCACGATTTAGGCCCGATAGGGGCAGCGCTCAACAAGGCTGCTTTGCGCCGTCAGTTGGCTATTCTTAAGTCGATGGGATGCGATGCTATTCGCACTGCTCATAATATGCCTTCTACTTGGCAGATGGATCTTTGCGATGAGATGGGCTTTATGGTTATGGCCGAGTCGTTTGATATGTGGATATACCCTAAATGTAAGAATGGATACAATCGCTTCTTCGACGAATGGGC
>CAMTOV010000170.1 GCA_947074235.1 uncultured Bacteroides sp.
TCTTCTCTTCTAGGACGGAATGAACCTTCTGAACGAGGTTTGAAACCCTCTTTTCGGCCTTCACCATCTTCACGGCGAGGCTTAAATTCGCGTTTTCTTTCGCTCTTCTCACCTTCTTCGCCAGCTTCTTCTGTTTTGAAGTCCTTGTACTTGCCATCAAATAACTCGTATTTCCGGAATTGGCATTCAAGTGCACCGTTGTAAAGCTCAATCTTTTCGCTTGGTTTCAAGCCGATTTGGTCGAAACACTCTTCGCGATAAGATAGAACCCATGCATCATTGCCCACAAAGGCATGTTTCAATCGTTCACCAATCATCTTATATAATCCTAGTAAGTCGTTGGTAGAGATACGTTCTCCATAAGGCGGGTTGGTTACCATGATAGACTTGTTGGCTGGTTGCTCAAACTGTTGGAATGGTTGCAATTTCAAGATAACATCCTTAGATACACCCGCAGCTTTCACATTGTGAATCGCTATTTCGTTGGCCTTAGGATTGTTGTCGTAACCATAAATCTTATGTTCGAACTCACGCTCTTGGCTATCATCATTATATATCTTGTCGAATAAATCTTGATTGAAGTCTACCCACTTCTCAAAAGCGTACTCCTTGCGGAAAACACCCGGATAGATATTGCGAGCAATCAATGCTGCCTCCACAGGGATAGTACCCGAACCACACATAGGATCGATAAAATCGCATTCACCTCTCCATCCTGTCATCAATATCATACCGGCAGCAAGCACTTCGTTTAGAGGCGCTTCTACAGCTTCTTGACGATAGCCACGGCGGTGTAATGATTCGCCCGATGAGTCGAGAGAAAGCGTACAAGTGTGGTGAGCAATATGTATGTTGAGCAATACGTCGGGCTTGTTGATACGCACCGAAGGGCGCTTGCCTGTTTTCTCGCGGAAGTAGTCTACAATAGCATCTTTCACCTTATATGAAACAAACTTTGAGTGGCGAAACTCTTCGCTAAATACCACTGCATCGACAGCAAATGTCTTATCAGCGTCTAGAATATCTTCCCATTGAATCTCTTGTACTTGCTCATACACCTCATCGGCAGTCTTAGCAGTAAAAGTTTTAATGGGTTTCAATATGCGAATAGCTGTGCGAAGGCAAAAGTTGGCTTTGTACATCATCTCTTTATCGCCGGTAAAAGATACCATGCGTCGTCCAATTTGCACCTCGTTGGCGCCTAGTGCGGTCAATTCTTCTGCCAATACAGGTTCCAATCCCTGGAAGGTTTTGGCAATCATTTCAAATTCTTTGGTCATAAATTGCTTTAAGTGCCGCCCAGCTTTATCATCGGCGGTTTGGCTACTCGATTTTTTAATTAGATAATTAAATAGTTATATTTCTCGTAGGTTGATATCTACTTTTTGGCTTTAGGTTGCACAATGCGTGCACCTACAGGAACATCCTCGGTTACCCAAATGTTTCCTCCCACCGTAGCATCTTTTCCTATGGTGATGCGTCCTAAGATGGTAGCGTTGGAGTAAACAATTACATTGTCTTCGAGGATAGGGTGGCGTGCAATGCCCTTGATAGGCTTGCCCTCTTCATCGAGCGGGAAGCTCTTTGCACCAAGTGTCACCCCTTGATATATCTTCACGTTGTTGCCAATGATGCTAGTTGCACCAATCACAACACCCGTTCCGTGGTCTATAGTAAAGTATTCGCCAATCTTTGCAGCTGGATGGATGTCGATACCCGTTTCGCTATGAGCCATCTCGGTGATGATGCGAGGTATTAATGGTACGCCCAGTTGTAGCAGCTCATGCGCTATGCGATAGTTGCTAATGGCCTTGATAGCAGGATAACAACAGATTACTTCGCCAAAGCTTTCGGCTGCGGGGTCTCCATTATAGGCTGCTTCTACATCGGTGGCTAGCACACGGCGTAGGTGAGGGAGGCGACTGATAAACTTAGCGGCTAGTTTGCTTGCTTCTTCTCTTTTACTCTCGGTGCATGAGTCACACTCGCCATCGCTTGCAAAGCAAAGACCTGCCAATATCTGCTCATTGAGTAGATTGAACAGAGTTTCTACATTTACTCCGATGTGATAATTGATGGTGTGACTGTTTATGGTAGAGTTTCCGTAATATCCGGGAAAGAGAATGGCACGTGCCAAGTCGATAATATCGCACAATACTCGCGCAGAGGGTAGAGGTTCGCCATCCTTGTGCTGATGAAACAGTCCTGTATATGATTTGCTTTCCGAAAGCTCATCGACTGCCTGTGTCAAAATGTGAGTAAAGTTGAGTGGACTCATTAGATTCCTTTATAACTTGTCAGTAAATTGTTGGCAAATATACAAAATAATGTGTTGATATACTATTAAATAACATAAGCTTTGCGCATTTTAGTGATTGTTTTTGTTTTGTTTGCCCTTGTTTATTGCATTGTGTCTGAGTAAGAAAGGGAGTTTTGCAGTGTTCTTTTTGTTTCACGTGGAGCATAAAAAAAGTCAGCATATCACTATGCCGACTTCATATAGGTATGTAAAGGTAAAATTTTCTAGAGAATTTAAATATCTCTGTTGTCTAATGTAACGGTCAATTCAGGAGCAAGAATGTATTCATTCTTTTTGTTGTTCCATTGATAATAATTGGTCGTTACAGTCTTTCCAGTATAAGAGTAGGTTACTAAAAGATTGTTTTCCCAGCGTTGTTTGTTATTGTTCCATTTTTGAGTCTCAGATTGAGTCATTCTCTTCTGATCGTCATATTGATAGTTATGTTTCATGTAGTGCAATAATGTGCTTCCTTCCATCTTATAGATAGTTTGTCCCATCATTACACCGTCTTTTTCCTCTGTGTTGTAAATAAGATTACCATCTAAATTGCGAGCAGATACAGCTGCGATATTTACAAAAAGGATAGCAATTAGTGCGAAAGCTTTAAATAGGTTCTTAGTTTTCATGGCTTATGGTATTTTAGATTGTTACTTTCAATTTGTAAGTGATATTTGTTTTATCACGTTGCGAAGATAGAGAATAAAATCGATTTGCAAGTATATTTGTGATAAAATACTTTCAAAATGATATTTGCACAATGCCTTGTCTCTTTCTAAAAGATACTTATTCTTTCAAAATGATATATTTAATCAGCTTTTTATTTGTTTAAATCTACAAGAAGTATCGGTTATAATGTATTTTAGATGAAAATTGTCTTTATAGTTAAAGATTGTTGTATCAAGGTTTTAATTTATCAGATGGATAATTTTAATTGTAAGTAAGGAGTTTTTGGCCAACATTATATAGTGGATGAAATATGGTTGATATTATGCTTATTATACATAAGTATAACAGATTGATAGGTGTAGTTGTATGGGTTTCACAGTCATGAAACTTTGTTCCCTCCATATTGTTACCATAGTTTCGCGACTGTGGAACCAAGCGAAGTACGTATGGTTACGAATTGAAATAAGCTTAATGAAAAAAGTCGTAAGTGAGGTCTATCCGACTCTTCTACTTACGACTTGTAACTAATTTATTATATATGGATGGTTTTTAATGCGCTTCGAGCCAATTTTTCCCCCATCCACAGTCTGCTTTCAGTGGTACATGCATGCGATAAGCTTTCTCCATCTCCTCAAGCACTAGGTATTCTAGTCTCTCTTTTTCTTCTACCGGCACACTGAAGTTCAACTCATCGTGAACTTGCAATATCATCTTTGCTTTCAGATTCTCACTCTCCATGCGATTGAGTACACCAATCATAGCAACTTTGATAATATCTGCTGCACTTCCTTGTATTGGAGCATTGATTGCATTGCGCTCTGCATATCCACGCACCACACCATTGCGCGAATTGATATCTGGTAAATATCGTTTGCGGTGATAGATGGTTTCTACATAACCACATTCGCGTGCATCATTGATACAATTATCCATATAAGCCTTAACTCCTGGGTAGGTTTCAAAATATCCGTCGATCAATTCTTTAGCCTCTTTGCGTTCTATGTTCAATCGTTCGGCAAGGCCAAATACAGATATACCATATATAATACCGAAGTTGGCCGTCTTTGCTTTGCGTCGCATATCCGATGTCACTTCGCTGATATCTACCTTATATATCTTAGCCGCTGTAGCTGCATGAATATCGTATCCACTCAAGAAAGCGTCAATCATATTCTTATCTTCGCTCAAGTGGGCCATGATGCGCAGCTCAATTTGCGAATAGTCGGCAGAGAAAAACAAACAACCTTCATCGGGGATAAATGCTTTGCGAATTTCCTTGCCATTATCATCGCGGATAGGGATGTTCTGCAGGTTAGGATTGCTCGAACTCAACCTGCCGGTTGCCGTAACAGTTTGGTTGAATGAGGTATGTATTCGCCCTGTTTTAGGATTGATAAGCTGCGGAAGTGCATCTATATAAGTACTCAATAGCTTCTTTAATCCTCTGTATTCCAATATCTTTTCTACAATATCATGCTTATGTCTGATGCTTTCCAGTACTTCTTCCGATGTCACGTATTGGCCGGTCTTGGTCTTCTTAGCCTTCTCTACAATCTTCAACTTATCGAATAATATTTCACCTACCTTCTTAGGCGATGATACATTGAACTCCTCTTCGGCAAGCACAAAGATTTCGGCCTCAATCTCTCGCATCTTCTCAGTGAAATGTATAGAAGATTGTTTTAAAGCCTCTGTATCTAGTAACACCCCGTTGCTTTCTATGTTAGCTAAAACAGGAACAAGCGGCATCTCTATATCATAAAACAACTTTTCGGCTCCTTGTGCTTTAAGTTCAGGTTCCAGCTTTTGTTTTAATTTCAATGTTACATCAGCATCCTCACATGCATACCTATATATATCCTCTGGTGATAGATCGCGCATGTTCTTCTGATTTTTCCCTTTCGGGCCTATTAACTCATCTATATGTATGGTGCGATAGTTGAGATATACCTCCGCCAAATAATCCATGTTGTGTCGAAGTTCGGGTTGCAACACATAGTGTGCTATCATGGTATCAAAAAGAGGACCTCTGACTTTTACTCCATAATTTTGAAGCATCAGCATGTCGTATTTAATATTCTGTCCAATTTTCAATGACTTCTCATTTTCGAGTGCTTCTTTAAATTCTTTAACAATCGAAGTCGCCTCTTCTTGATTTTCGGGTATCGGAATATAAACTGCTTGATTTTCTTGCAAACTAAAGCTCATTCCCACGAGTTCTGCCTCCATTGGATCCATACCCGTGGTCTCTGTGTCTAGAGCAAAATATTCTGATGTAAGCAATTTTTGAATAAAAATGCCTCTATCTTCTTTATTATCAATTATTTTATAGTCTACAACGCTTGTTTCTAACGTGCTTAGAATCGATTTTTTTTCTTCTTCTTGCCCCTCAGTCGCAAATTCTGCAAACAAATCGCCTTGGATTGGAGTAGGTTGTGCAAAGAGCGGACCCATTTCGGGAGAGGCTGGGGGAGGAGTAGATGGTTGTGCCTCTTTTTTAAAAAGACGATCAATCAAATTGCGAAACTCTAACTCTTCAAAAATCTGGCGCAACTCATCAACGTCTGGTTTTTCTCTAACAAGTGCATTCATGTCGAGCTCAATAGGAACATCCGTTTTGATTGTTGCCAAAAACTTAGAGAAGATGATTTGCTCTTTATTGTTCTCGACTTTTGTTTTTAATGCGCCTTTCAATTCATCGGTATGCTCCAAAAGATTTTCTATACTTCCAAACTGCATGACTAATTT
>CAMTOV010000171.1 GCA_947074235.1 uncultured Bacteroides sp.
AGATT
The DNA here is from genome assembly GCA_947074235.1 of uncultured Bacteroides sp. Classification (GTDB taxonomy): domain Bacteria; phylum Bacteroidota; class Bacteroidia; order Bacteroidales; family Bacteroidaceae; genus Bacteroides. Next base: position 6 of record CAMTOV010000171.1, read on the forward strand.
TTAGCTCCCGGCTCTACAATAAGCGAAGCCATTGTATTTTTATCCCCTTTAATTACCGTTCCTGCTTCAATGGTCAATTCAGCTCCAGGACGCACATAAATCCAACCTTTCATTGTATAAGTGCCGGCTGGTATAGTCTGTTTTCCAGTAAAACAGAATTCTTGATCGCCATTACCTATTTCTGTTCCGTTGTTGAAAAGAATGCCATCGCTAGTTGCGAGTCCAGAGTATTCACCTGCATCGGTTGGACGAGTCACCGTTGGGTCACCATTAGGATCTTCAATGATAATTTTTTCATTGTCATCATTGCAACTTACCATCATGCTAGACATAGTTACAGTCAATAATAAGAGACTGCTCCATTTCATTACTTTCATTTTCATTTGTTTCATCTTAGTTCTGATTTACATTATGGAGGGTATTCCCACCGATTAGTTTTTGAGTTTATTCTATTTTAAAATGTATATGATAAAGAGAGTTGATAGTTTCTTCCTGGCTTATAACTTCTGGTCACCTCTTCATACTCAACCTTTGTTCCTGCATTGACAACGCTACCGAATTGCTTGTAACTAACTCGCTGAGCAAGTAAATCGCGTACACTTGCTTTAATTTCTAGCGAACCAAATTTCTTGCTTAACGACAAGTCTATTGCATCGCGGGGCATTTCGTATGAGTTGGGAATTTTGGTTGTTTGCTCTCCACTAGTACCTACAGTGCGCCCTACCCCTATAATGCGTTTACCAATGCGATTGTAAAGCACAGCTACATTCAAGCCCCAATTAGATTGATTATAAAAGATACCCGTATTTATCAAATAAGGTGATTGGCCCTGCATAGGACGATCTTCTTCTTTGCTATCTTTATCAAACAAAACCTTACTGTGGATAAAGGCTCCATTGAATGACCAGCTAAAATTGCGCAGACCGATAAAGTCTAATGTTTTGCGAAAGTCAACTTCAATACCAAAGTTATTGGCCGCCTTCGCATTGGTATTCGAGTAAGTCAAATCTGTTCCCCCATTTACTGTATAGGTCCACTCGATAGGCGAATCAAAGTGTTTATAAAACAAGGCTACCGAAAATGACTCTCCGCTTGATGGATACCACTCATAACGCAAGTCGAGGTTGTGGATATAAGCAGGGTTCAATGAAGGGTTACCTTCGACGTTGGCCGCCAAATCGAAATCATAATAGACCGAAGTAGAGACTTCGCGAAACTCTGGACGATTGACAGACTTACCATAAGATAGACGAAGCTGTTGTTGCTCAGTTAGTTTATACAAAGCATTTGCCGATGGGAAAATATCATTGTATTTGTAGAACATGCTACTATGACTTTCTTCATGATTCTTGGTATTACGAACCAACTCCATGTTTGAGTATTCATAACGAATCCCAGCATATATGTTAAACTTATCAGTGATAGGTAGATTGGCAGCTAAGTAAGCAGCACCAATCCAATTATTCCCTTTATAGTCATTGGTCTTACGAATACGTTCATACAAGAAAAGGCTTTCTTCTCCATAATACTTATCTTGCATCAACTCGCTTGCTATATCAAAATATTTAAAGCCATTGGGCATATCATTTCCCCAAGCATAGCAAAACTGACGAGTGTCATAGGTACGTGCACGATATTCGGCATATGCACCGGCACGCAACTCGGGTGCAAACTTACCAAATTGAAAGTTTTGCAAATAGTTTACATTTACCGAACCGATATTCTCACTAAGACGAGTAAACTCTCGTGTTATATCATTGCCGGTAGCTAATGCAATCACTCCAGTTTCTTCTGAATCATTCAACAAAATACGTCTACGATCGGGTAACTGACGATTGGCATACGAATAACTAGCACTCCAATCTAGTTTACCTTCAGGCAATGTATATTTGCCCGTAAACTGTCCATTGTAGGTGCTTCTACTAGAATAGTAATACTCCATACTTCTTTCATCATTGCTCTGAGCATCAAAGCCATGACGTTCGGTATAACGATTCTTTCCTATCTGATTGAATATGTTCTTGAATTCATAGTGATGATTGCGGTTTTTGGGTTGAAACATCAAGTTCAACATAGCTCCTACACGCACATCGTGGTTGTATTGATTGTCTGTGCTTTTGCGCAAATATACAGAGTGATTGTTGGCCACATTATAAGAGCCAAACAGCGAATTCTCCATGTCCATATATCGTTTGTATGTATTGCTATAATTAACAGTAGCCAATACGCCAAACTGACGACCACTCTCCATATCCCATCGTTGAGCATAGGCTGCATTCAATCTTAAATCGGCCGCTGGTTTACTATTCTTGATTAACCAATTGTTATTAAAGCCATTGTTTAATAAATCTACGCGATTGCTTGTTGGAGAAAATGTAATCATCTCATTTTTTAATCCGGCAGTTGGCATACGCATACCATTGTCAAAACCAAGAAAATCGCTTGTACTACCCTGATTGTATTTAAAATCTCTAAAATGAGTTTGATCGTTGAGACTCGTTCCAACTGATATCAAGAATGAGTTTTCGGTAGGCATCTCTTTTGTATTAAGAGTAATAAACCCACCGGTGAAGTCTGCTGGATACTCAGGTGCAGGACTTTTCACAATCACCATATTATCGAGCTGCGAACTGGGAATGATATCAAATGAAAATGCACGCGTATCGGCTTCTGAGCTTGGAACTGCTCCACCATTAATCCATACATTGTTATAACGCTGAGATAATCCTCGCACCATTACAAACTTTTCGTCAATGATTGAAACACCCGGTACACGCTTTATCACTTCAGAAGCATCTCTATCTTGTGTCTTACTGATTTGTTGTGCCGATACGCCACTCTGCACCAACAAGCTTTGCTTTTGCGCAGTCATCATGGATATATCTGTATTGCGTTTTATACGTGCTACTACTGCTACTTCTCCAAGAGCTTGTGCATCGCTTTCTAGTTCAAAATTGAGAATGACTGGTTCATTGCTTATTTTTACTCCTGACAGATTAATATCTTTATAGCCTACATATTTTACTTCTACGGTGTATGTGCCCGATGGAATATTATTAATAATGTAATTACCATCAAGATCTGCCACAGCACCAAGTGACGTTCCTTTAATTTGCACAGTAGCACCTGTCATTGGGTCGCCATACTGTTTGTCTAAAACTACTCCTGATAAATTGCCTGCTATAGCAGACATCACAGCAAGTATCGCTAATAATGTTAGGAACAATCTTTTCCCTAAATCAAAATTTGTAATCCAATTTAAATTCTTAGTCATTGTATTTCGTTCGTTTCTTAATTCACTGCAAAGTTGCAGCGATAGAATTACGCACGTAATACATAAGTCATACGATTAATTTACGATTTGATTACAAAAATATTACACAAATTAACTTCTTATCTATGCATAGACAACGCTTTGTATATACACAAATAAGAAATTGAATAGCTATAATACCTCCTTCATGTGTTTAAAATTGGAACCAATGATATCGATTACCTCATCACCTCTGCCATTGACTATCATTTTCAACATCGACTCTGTAAAACCTTTCATCTCATCCAAACCAATCACAGGAGGCATAGCCAAAGCATTTGGATCGGTAAAGATGCTTACTAGTGCTGGACCATCAACAGCCAGTAATGATTGCAAGGTTGACGCTACTTGTTCAGGATCAGTAACCGTATAGTTTGCAATACCCATTGCTTCGGCTACCTTTGCAAAATCTGGATTAACCATGTCTGTTTGCCAATCGGGTAATCCCTCAACCTCCATCTCTAGTTTCACCATACCCAGTGCTCTATTATTAAAGACAACAATCTTGATAGGCAGTTTATATTGAGCAATGGTTTGTAAATCGCCCAACAGCATTGACAATCCACCATCTCCACACAAAGCTACCACTTGCCTATCGGGAAATGCAAAAGCAGCGCCTATAGATTGTGGCAATGCATTTGCCATTGAGCCATGATTGAATGATCCTAACATACTTCTTCCTTTTGTTGCTTCAAGATATCTTGCTCCCCACACACAACACATTCCTGTATCGACTGTAAAGATGGCGTTATCAGATGCTAACCGATTAACCACAGACATTACGTATTCTGGATGAATAAGATTGGGCTTACCTTTAGACTCTATATAGCTAGCCAAAACCTCTTTCACGTTTTTGTATCGTTTCAGTTGTTTTTGCAAGAAGTCATCATTTTCTTTCGTCTTAAGAAGAGGTAGTAACGCAGTAATTGTAGATTTAATATCACCACATAACCCCATTGCCAAAGATGTTCTACGTCCTAATCTATCGGGCTTAATATCTATCTGAATGGTTTTAACGTTTTCGGGCAAAAATATAGAATACGGGAAATCAGTACCCAACATCAGCAATACTTCTGCTTCATGCATACTATAATATCCCGAAGGCATCCCCAGCAAACCAGTTAGGCCTACTTCATTAGGGTTATCGTATTGCAACTCCATTTTGCTTTTGAAGGTATAAGCTACAGGTGCATTTATCATTCTTGATAATGCCACTACCTCATCGTGAGCTCCCTTACATCCAATTCCACAAAATAGAGTTATCTTAGAGTGATTATTTAGAATAGAAGCCAACTCTTCCAACTCAGCATGATTGGGACAAACATCTGAATTGGCTTTGTAAACCACCATCGGGGCTCTAGTTTCTACAGCTTCCATCTTGGTTAAATCGCCAGGCAATCCAATAACCGAAACACCCTTCTTAGTCATTGAAGTTTGCAATGCCGAATGTAGCATACGCGGAAACTGATGTGGTGTAGTGGCCAATTCATTATAGTAACTACAGTCATCAAACAACTTCATGGTGTTGGTTGCTTGAAAGTACTTTACGCCTTGTTCACTCGAAGGCATAGCAGAAGCAATAGCTAGCACAGGTGCATTTGATCGATGTGCATCATACAATCCATTGATTAAATGTACATGTCCTGGGCCACTACTACCAGCACAACAAGCTATTTCGCCAGTTAGTTGTGCTTCAGCTCCTGCAGCATAAGCTCCTACTTCTTCATGTCGTACATGTACCCATTGAATCTCTTTATTCACTCTAACTGCATCATTAACTTCATTGAGGCTATCGCCAGTTACGGCATAAATACGCTTGATGTTATTTTTGACCAAACACTCTATTAACTGATTTGCTATTTTTTTCATAAGGGCTGATGAATTATAAAAGTTTCTCTTTATAACAGCTAATAGATTTTGAATGTTTGAATAGTTGGCCTACTATTACTATCTATCTTGAGCAACTATGTTTATCAGAATAATATTCAACGTGTAGTATTGCTAATTATTACTAGAAAATAAGTTTGCAATACGCAATTATATTCTAATAATTGACACTCGAATTATAATTACTAACTGCTGTAATAAAAAACGGGATTGAGCGCTTCATTAAGTGCCCAATCCCATCTATAAGATAGTAGAAAAATATCCTTCTTATTTAACTACGAATGATTCTTTCAATAATACATCATCGGCCGACGATGGACCTACCATTACGATAAACTCACCCGGCTCTACACCGTATTGCATCTTCTTATCATAGAAGGCAAGTTTATCGGGTGTGATTTTGAAAGTCACTTCCTTGCTTTCACCCGGTTTCAAAGTAATGCGAGCAAAATCTTTCAACTCTTTCACAGGGCGAGTAGCACTACTGAAACGGTCGC
>CAMTOV010000172.1 GCA_947074235.1 uncultured Bacteroides sp.
TGTAGCCAAGTTTGGAGCAACAAGTGGAACTTCACTTTGATAGGCTACGAAGGTTATGTAATGATTATGCCAAACCGCCGTGGCTGTCCCGGATTTGGACAAGCTTGGAAGGCCGAAGTAAGCAAAGACTACGGTGGTCTTTGTATGCAAGATTACCTTACCGCTATTGATGATTTGGCTACCGAACCTTATATCGATAAAGACCGCATGGGCTGTATCGGAGCTAGTTTTGGTGGTTATTCTACCTATTGGTTGGCCGGTCATCACGAAAAACGATTTAAAGTATTCTTGGCTCACGATGGTATGTTCAATCAAGTAGCTATGTATCTCGAAACAGACGAAATGTGGTTTGTAAACTGGGATCTTGGTGGAGCTTATTGGGAAAAAGACAATGCCATTGCGCAACGCTCTTACTATAACTCTCCTCACAACTTTGTAGACAAGTGGGATACTCCTATCCTCTGTATTCATAGCTCCAACGACTACCGCATCTTAATCTCGCAAGGTCAGGCTGCCTTTGCTGCCGCTCGTTTGCGTGGCATCGATGCTCAGTTGCTTTGCTTCCCCGATGAATGTCACTTCGTGCAAAAACCACAAAACTCCATGTTGTGGCAGAGAGTATTTTTTGGTTGGTTAAATAAATATTTAAAATAGAGTAAGCCATGGAAGAAAAAGCCGCTAAAATAATTGGAAGAAAAGACCTAAAGATTGAAGATGGCAAGTACACACCCGAAATCTTATGGGCATTGGGCCGTGTCGAAGGATACGGAGTTTCATCAGACGGTAAGAAGATTGCTTATGAAGTAACCTACTTCGACCTAGATGAAAACAAGGGGCACACCGTGCTTCGCGTGGTCGACGCAGATGGCAAGAACGATATCTTGCTCACTACCACCGCCGCCAGCGAAAGCAGTCCGCACTGGATAAAAGGAGATAGCAAGATAGCATTTCTTAGCGATGAGGGAGGCAGCAGCCAGTTGTGGGAGATGAATCCCGATGGCAGCGAGCGCAAAAAACTCTCGGATATCAAGCAAGGCATTGATGATTACATCTTCGCTCCCGACCAAAAGAATATACTCTTCATCGCACAGGTAGCTTACACCTATCGCCCCGAAGAGTACTTTAAAGGGTTGGATAAAACAACGGGGTTGATGGCCGACGACTTGATGTATAAGTTCTGGGATCATTGGAAGGATACAGTACCTCATCCATTCTACGCTCCTTTTGATGGCGAGAAGCTAGGTGAGGCTACCGATATATTGGCCGGCACTCGCTTTGAGTCGCCCATGGATCCGGGCGACCCCATCACACAGCTTACTTGGAGCACCGACTCTAAGAAGATAGCCTATACGTGCGAGAAGAAGTTCGGTCGCGACTTTGCGTTTAGTTCCGACTCCGACATCTACGTTTACGATATTGAGACTAAAGTGGAGGTCAACATTTGCAAACTACCCGGCGACCCCGATCAAAATGTGGGAACAGATACCAATCCGGCTTACTCGCCCAGTGGCAAATACATTGCTTGGATTAGTATGCGCCGCGATGGTTATCAGTGCGACAAAGCACGCATCTGCGTGATGGAGTTGGCTACCGGAAAGAAGTTTTATATCACCGAAAACCTAGACAACGATGTGGATGAATTTATCTGGAACGCCGATTCGGATGATATCTACTTTGCAGCTATCTGGCATGGCACTACCATGGTTTATCACATCGACCTCAATGGCAACTATACGCAAGTTACCGAAGGCGATTATGACTATTACAACATCGGTCTTTGCGGAAAGCAGATTATTGCGCTACGTCACAGCCTACTCGAATCGGATGATATTTACCTAATCGATCCTCTAAACGATAACGGAATAACTCGTATCACATGCGAGAACGACCACATCATGAATCAGCTCAAACTGGGCACTTTCAAGGCTCGCTGGACTCCTACCGTAGATGGCAAAGAGCTTCATTCGTGGGTGATGTATCCGCCTGAATTCGATCCTTCTAAGAAATATCCCGCTTGGTTGCTTTGCATGGGTGGCCCACAAGAGGCAGTAAGCCAATTCTGGAGCTATCGATGGAATATGTTGTTGCTAGCCGCACAGGGTTATGTCATCACAATGCCAAACCGTCGTGGTGTGCCCGGCTTTGGCCGTAAGTGGCTAGAGGAAGTTAGCACCGACTACAGCGGCTTGTGTATGCAAGATTATTTCGCAGCTATCGACGATTTGGTGACCGAGCCTTATATCGACAAAGATAAAGTGGGCTGTGTAGGTGCCAGTTTTGGTGGCTACTCCGTATATTACTTGGCCGGAAATCACGAGAAACGATTTAAAGTATTCTTGTCGCACGATGGTATGTTCAATTTGGAAGAGTTCTTCTTGGGCACCGACTGGTACATGGTATGGGAAAGCGGTGGCAACTACTGGGACAAGAACAATCCTGTAGCTCAGAAATTCTTTGCCGACTCACCACACAATTATGTAGAGAAATGGGATACTCCTATTCTTTGTATTCATAGCAACATGGATTATAGAATACCCGTAGCTGAGGGACAAGCTGCATTTGCTGCCGCACGTCTCAGAGGTATTGATGCGCAATATCTCTATTATCCCGATGAATGTCACTGGGTATTAAAACCTCAAAACTCAGTATTGTGGTATCGCATCTTCATCAATTGGATGGATAAATACCTGAAATAAGAAGAGATTTATATAGGTTGCGCCGATAATGATGTGAGTTCAAACAAACACCTCAGTTGTTTGATAATCATTTTATTATCGGCGCTTTTTATTTTCACAAAACTTTACCATTTTCTTTTCAGTCGTTGGATATAGCACATTTAATTATTCTATATAACATATCACATTACTTAAAGGCTATACAACTATTTTTCAAGTCATAAGTGATTAACTATTTTATAATAATATTACAGTTACCACTTTGTTCTTATTAAGAAATTATTACTTTTGCTCATATTACACAACATTAATTAAATCTTATGAAGACGAATCTACGACTACTAGTTCTTTCGCTAGTAATATTAACAACATTCAGCATTACGGCGCAAAACAAAGAAGCAACAATTCTCAAACAGTCAAATAACATCATTCTGATATCTGTTGACAGCGTAGGGAATGAGGTAGCACGAATGTTAGCTAAAACAGTATCTCCCAAGTTTAATGATCATAACACCCCTAGCTACTTGCTAACAAGCAAAAATGATAATTTTGCGCTGGGTATAGGTGGAAATATACTCGCTGTTGCATCCTATGATTTTGGTGGAATAGTAAAAGATATCAGCTTCAATACAGCTAAAATACCTACTAGAACAAGTACTGCAGCACGAAATCAATACCAAATGGATATTTCGCATTCATCTCTATTCTTAAAATTATTAGGAAAGACAAAAAGACTGGGAGATATAGTAGTGTTTATTAATGGTAACTTTAGTGGCAACAATTATGCATTCGATTTACAAAATGCGTATGTTCAATTCCTCGGTTTTTTGGTTGGTTACAACTATGGTAGCTTCATGGATCTGCCTGCGGTGGCGCCTACAATAGACTTTTATGGTCCGTGCGGGATGGTCAACTATAAAGTTACACAGTTAAGCTATACATATGACCAAATTAAGAACTGGAGTTTTACAGGTTCGATAGAGATGCCAACAGTACATACTACTCAAGCATCAAACCTAGAAGGATATAACTTGGAGGAAAGCGTGCAGCGCATGCCTAATTTTAGCGCTAATGCCCAATATAATTGGGGCACATCTAGCCAAATTAGAGCTGCCGCTATTGTGCGCAGCATGACATATAATCGCTTTCATGACAATATTCCAAAAACTAACTCCATCCTTGGTTGGGGAGCACAATTGTCTACCATATTTAATGTTTCTCAAAACCTAAAGATGTTCGGTCAAATGACCTATGGCAAGGGAATTGGAACATTTATCAAAGACTTAGATGAGTTAAAAATTGACTTAGTTCCCGATTTAAATACTCCCGGCAAAATGCAAGCAATCCCCACTCTAGGCTGGTATGCAGGCTTACGCTACGATTTTACACCTGCATTTTTTATTTCAACAACCTATAGTCAAAGTCGTATTTATGCTGAAAATGGATGGCCTGTTAATAACTCCGATTTTTATAAGCAAGGACAATACTTAGTTGCCAATGCTTTTTGGAACATCACCCCTAATATGCAAGCAGGTATTGAGTATTTAAGAGGATGGAGAAGTGGTTTTGCCGACAATTCAATCCGACACGCCAACCGTTTAAACTTGATGTTGCAATATAGTTTCTAACTAAACAAATACAGTAGTATACTAATTATCACCAGGCATTGTATTCAATTTTGCCAATAGTTTTTTTATGGATATTTATCAAACGTGGGCATTAGAATAAAGATAGAACAAAAAATGAAAAAACAAGCTGCTTTATCTACAATTACATACTGCAATAAACAAATAAGGCACTGAGTTTTTACCTATTAGGCACTGGCAAAAATCACCGTTGTGTAGGCTATAAAAAGGTTAGATAAATAAATAAGGAGAGAACCTCGGTTTTCTCCTTATTTATTTATCTAACTAAAAGCTAATTCATGATTTGTAGTGCTACTATACGTTTTTATTGAATGAAAGCCAAGCAACTTAGAGTTATAAAATTACATTTAAGATTATACCCTTTACTCAATTGCCATTGTCAATAGCTCTCACTTTTTCGCAAGCAGCTAGCAAGAAAGCCCCTACCCCAAAGTTAGCCGTTGAGGTAGCATCTACCACTTGGCCGAGGATGGCCTTTTCGCCAATGGGCTGCACGTAGCCTACCCTGCCATCGGGCTGTAGGGCCACTGTGGCAAGGTATTCCCACGACTTATCGGTAACCGGTTTGTAGGTTTCTGCATCGAGCAATCCGTTGTTCATGCCCCACAATAGGCCGTAGGTAAAGAAAGCCGTGCCGCTTGTTTCGGGGCCGGGTGCATGTTCGGCATCTAGCATGCTGCGCGTCCAGTAGCCCTCGGGTTGTTGAGCTGCCGCTACAGCCTCAGCCATACGCTTAAATCTCGCTTCATACTTGTCGCGATGGGGTGCATCGGCAGGTAGGTCTTTCAACACTTTGGCATATCCGGCTAGCACCCAACCATCACCACGAGCCCAGAAGTCTTTTTTGCCATTCAATGATTTATGGTTGGGATATACATATTTGGCATCACGATAGTAAAGCCCTTCTTCAGGGTCGTACATCACACTATCGGCATAAGTAAGGTATTCGTTCAATTTCTCTAAGTATAGCGGATTGCCGGTGGCTTGATACATCTTCGTCATCACGGGCATCACCATGTATAGTCCATCGGCCCACCACCAATAGTCGTTGTTGGGGGTAATCATTTGGTGCTCCATCACCTCACGGGCACGAGTAATCTTAATAGTGTCTGGTTGAATACCGTATAGGTCGGCATAGGTTTGAAAGCAGATTTGATAATCGCCAAACAATACATAGTCATCACTTTCGCCATAGCTGTACTTCCAGTCCTCTTTGTTGTCCGATTTTGCCCCTTTCCATTCGTTGTGCTCGGCCCAGTCGGTAGAGTATTGCAGATAGGCGGGGTTGTTGGTCAGGAAGTAAGCCTCCAT
>CAMTOV010000173.1 GCA_947074235.1 uncultured Bacteroides sp.
TCGATGCGCAATACGCTATTTCGCAAGAAACAGCTACTGCTTGGGAAGCTAGCGTAAGAACAATGCGCTTGATGAAAGAGGCAGGAATGTCTAACGAAGCTGCCATAGCTCAGGCAGAATCAAACTATCTAAGCGTGCAAACATCTGTATTGGAGTTGGCTCAACAAATCAATGAGATTGAAAATACGCTATCGGTGTTGATGGGTGATGTGCCCGGCAACATAGTGCGCGGCTCTTTAAAAGAGAATGTTCTACCGCAAGATTTGTCTGTAGGTGTGCCATTGCAATTGCTTTCATTGCGCCCCGATGTGCGTAGTGCCGAACTGGCTGTTGCTTCGGCTTTCTATTCAACCAATGCAGCACGTTCAGCTTTCTATCCATCCATCAATTTGAGTGGTACGGCTGGTTGGACAAACGCCGCGGGAGCTGCTGTGCTGAATCCGGGAAGTTTATTGCTCAATGCATTGGGTTCGCTTACACAACCTTTGTTTAATAAAGGACTAAATGTGGCTCAATTGAAAATAGCTAAAGCACAGCAAGAGGAAGCTAAGTTAGCTTTTCAACAAACATTATTGAATGCGGGCAAGGAGGTGAACGATGCTTTGACGCAAGTGCAAACAGCTAAAAGCAAAGCTTCGCTTCGCAGCAAACAGATATCATCGCTCGAAACTGCTGTTAAGAGCACTCAATTGCTCATGCAGCATGGTTCTTCTACTTACCTAGAGGTGCTCACAGCTCAGCAGGGTTTGCTATCGGCCCAACTACAACAGGTGGCCGATACATTTGCTGAGATTCAAGGCACTGTCAATCTTTACCAAGCTCTAGGTGGAGGGCGTATAGACTAATTATCTTTTTCATTAACCACCTGCACTCTCCTATTTTCTTGCATCCTTATGCAAGCTTTATAGGAGAGTGTTTTTATTTAAAACCTTTATCTATATCAAACTAGCTGATTTCATAGCACTGAAACCAAAGTTTCTTTGCAGTGAAACTATAGTTTCACCACGGTGAAACCAAATTAAATGCAGTTTTACAGCAGGCTAGATTCAACCATCAACACAACAAAAAAGCGGATTTCCGAGAGTAAAACTCAGAAATCCGCTTTTCTTTTTATGCTATAAACAGGCTTACTTCTTCTTACGCAACACTACAGCCGAGCGTGCTGGAATATAAAGTTTCAACCATTCTTTCTTTTCTTTTGCATACAATGGATCTACATTGGTGAAGTGTACCACTGTGTCATCAGCAAAACCATTTCCGCCAAAAGCCACACTGTCTGTATTCAATACTACTTCGTAGGCTCCGGGAGCCACCAAGAAACCATAATCTGTGTAAGAGTGCTTAGGGCTGAAGTTGAATACAAAGATTAGCTCATTGCGTTCGTATGCCAAAACTTGATCATTATCATCGTGCCAAATCTCTTTGATAGGAGTTGCTTGGAAGTCTTTTTCGCTCTTCAACACCTTCAGCATATCAGCATCAAAATCGCCTAAGTAGTGATAAGTAAGATTCTTATTATCTACCAAGTCCCACTGACGACGAGCGTACTTGTAAGACCATCCATTACCTTCGCGAGGGAAGTCAATCCACTCTGGGTGACCAAACTCATTGCCCATAAAGTTGAGATAACCACCATTGATAGTAGAAGCTGTGATAAGACGAATCATTTTGTGAAGCGCTATACCACGATGCACCACATAGTTCTCATCTCCTTTTTGCATGTGCCAATACATATCGGCATCAATCAAACGGAAAATAATGGTTTTATCGCCCACCAATGCTTGGTCGTGACTCTCTACATACGAGATTGTTTTTTCATCTTTGCGTCTATTGGTTACTTCCCAGAAGATGCTAGATGGTTTCCAGTCTTCGTCTATCTTTTCTTTGATTACTTTAATCCAATAATCGGGGATGTTCATCGCCATGCGATAATCAAATCCATATCCACCATCGGCAAATGGCACAGCAAGTCCGGGCATACCCGAAACCTCTTCGGCCACTGTGATAGCTTTTGCTTTCACTTCATGAATCAATTTATTGGCCAAAGTAAGATAGCAAATAGCATTATCATCTTCGTGACCATTATAATAATCACTATAATCGAGGAATGCCTCTCCTAGCCCATGGCTATAGTATAGCATCGAAGTAACACCATCGAAACGGAATCCATCAAACTGATACTCTTCGAGCCAGTATTTGCAGTTTGACAGCAAGAAGTGAATTACTTCGTTCTTGCCATAATCAAAGCAAAGCGAATCCCAAGCCGGATGTTCGTGACGAGCGCCCGGATAGAAATATTGATTAGGGTCTCCGGCAAAATTTCCAAGACCTTCAACTTCATTTTTCACCGCATGCGAATGTACAATATCCATGATAACAGATATACCTAGTGCATGTGCTGTGTCAATCAATTCTTTCAACTCATCGGGTGTGCCAAAGCGTGATGATGCTGCAAAGAAGCTAGACACATGATAGCCAAAGCTTCCATAATAAGGATGCTCTTGGATAGCCATAATCTGAATGCAGTTATACCCCTCTTTGACGATGCGTGGAAGAATCTTTTCGCGGAACTCTGTGTAGGTTCCCACTTTCTCTTCTTGCTCGGCCATACCAATATGACACTCGTATATCAACAAAGGGTCTGTATTGGGCTTAAAGGTCTTCTTCTTAAACTTAAATGGTTTTTCCGGATCCCACACCTGCGCACTGAATATTCTGGTTTGCTCATCTTGAACAACACGTGTAGCCCATGCAGGAATACGTTCGCCTTGTCCACCGTTCCAATAAACATTCAATTTGTATAAATCGCCATGATGCACAGCTTCTTGTGGCAATAAAATTTCCCACACTCCATTGTTGAGCGATTTTAATTCGTACTCTGGCAATTCTTTCCAGTTATTGAAAGTGCCCACCATATAAATATGGGTGGCATTAGGAGCCCACTCGCGAAACGCCCAGCCATCTTTAGTTCGGTGCAACCCAAAATAAAGATAACCCGAAGCAAAGTCGGATAATGATTGTTCGCCATTATTCGTCAATTCAGCTTCCTTCTCAATTGCAAATTGATGTCTACCTACAATTGCAGCTTCATAAGGCTCAAGCCAAGAGTCGTTTTTAATTAGTTTCAGTGTTTTTTCCATAAATAGGATCCGTTTTTATTAAGCTTTCACTTTAACAATAATCTTTTTCACCCCATCTGGGCTAATGCCAGGCGCATGTCCGTCTTGAGGAAAGAAAATAGCAAACATTCCTGGTTTAACTGGTATATAAGCATCAGCCAAACCATCAAAGAATGTAATGTCTTTTTCTGCATTGTAAGGAGCATCAGCAGGCACACAGTCGTTTCCGGCAGTATAGCCCATTACTTCTGTTCCCGACAATGGGATTTGTATATCAATAAAAGCATTATGTGTTTCTAATTTTGCCGCTTCTTTAGTTTTAGGCGATGTTTGTGCAATGTTCACAACCAAATCACTGCCTTGCAACTCTACTTTGCCCACTTCTAATGCATTTAAATCTGTTGATTTTAAAAACTCAATCGCTTTAGGGAATAAAGGATTTAAAGATGCATATTTTGCTAAATTTTCTAATGTATCTACTACCATATCAGTATATTTTAAGTTATTAAGATTAATATATTATTTTAGTTTATTCAAAATCATCAATTGTATAATTCAAGAAATCGGCAAAGCGCTTGAACTGTTTAAATACATCCGCCATATTATTTAGAAAATCGGGCGAAGTAAAGAAATCATCGGGCACCATATAAGAACAAATATACTCTTTGCACTTTAGATAATCGATGTATTCAAAATCTTTAGGAAACCCTTTGGGAGCAGTTTTCAAAAAGTCTTCCCCTACTACAGGAAAGTATTTTTTGAATGCTCCATCTTCAACAATAGAACGATATTCATCAATATTATCATAAATAGATTGGCGAACAGCTTTCAATACTTTGGGAGGTAAGCACAAACTGCCACCGGCAAGCATAGAACAGCCCGGTTGCAAATGGATATAATATCCGCAATGATTGGACTTCTTGCCACGTGCATTGATATATCCGCCAAAATGATTTTTATAGGGTGTTTTGTCTGAAGAGAATCGCGTGTCGCGATAGATACGATAAGTACAATCTTTGGGTTGAATACCCTCTATCGTACTATCGAAAAGAGCGATATGATTAATTGCTTCCGATAATAAAAGCTCAAATTCTAAGCGGGCTCTTTCATAATCACCACGATGATCGTTAAACCACTCGCGATTATTGTTTGAAGAAAGATCTTTTAGAAATTGAAAAATAACAGATGCATTCATTATGTTACTCTTTTCTATGTTATAAAGCACAAACGTACTAATTTTTATTGTAACAAACCAAAAAAAACAATAAAAAAGCACCGACTACACTTAGCCGATGCTTTAACACATTTATCAACAAAACAGACGCTTCTGCTTTTGACGTACTTACTTATCACAAGCAGGTACAATCTCCTTTAATTAATCTTATATCTAATACTATGAAAAACACATTAATATAACAGCTACTTGTACAAGAATGTTCATAAGGTTTTGAAAAAAAATAGATATTCAAGAAAAATAATTATACAAATGAGCCGAAATGCCCGATATAATTGAGAATATGTGCCAAAATGACGAGAAAAAAATATCTATCTTTGCGATGATATAAACATATTAAATAAAATCAATCTAAAAACATGAACACTTCCCCTAAAAGTGCAACCAATAAGTTCTCAAGAGCTTTTTGGGTGAGCAACACAGTCGAACTGTTTGAACGCATGGCTTATTATGCCATATTTATCGTTTTAACCATTTACCTTTCTAACATCCTTGGATTTAATGACTTTGAAGCCAGTATGATTTCCGGTTTATTCTCCGGAGGTTTATATTTGCTACCCGTTTTCACCGGTGCTTATGCCGATAAAATCGGTTTCCGCCAATCTATGATTTTGGCTTTTGCCCTTCTTTCTGTTGGATATATCGGATTGGGCGTACTTCCTACCCTCTTAGAATCGACCGGATTGGTAACCTACGGAGTGACTACACATTTTAATGGTTTGCCAGGAAGCTCTACTAAATGGCTTATTGCACCCATACTTTTCATACTTATGATTGGTGGATCTTTCATCAAATCTGTAATTTCTGCGTCTGTTGCCAAAGAAACTACCGAAGCCACTCGTGCAAGAGGTTTCTCTATCTTCTATATGATGGTAAATATTGGTGCTTTCACAGGAAAAACCATTATCGACCCATTGAGAAATATAATTGGAGATCAGGCTTATATCTACATCAATTACTTCTCGGGAGTGATGACTATTGTGGCATTGATAGCTGTTATTCTTTTATATAAGTCTACACATCATGCTGGCGAAGGCAAAAACATGAAGGAAATTGGTCAAGGCTTCCTACGCATCCTTACTAACTGGCGTTTAATTGTACTTATCTTAATCATTACCGGTTTCTGGATGGTGCAACAACAGCTTTATGCAACAATGCCAAAATATGTAATTCGTATGGCTGGCGAAAGTGCTAAACCAGGATGGATTGCCAATGT
>CAMTOV010000174.1 GCA_947074235.1 uncultured Bacteroides sp.
CATTCAAGATATCATTAGCCGGCCATTATCACAAAGAGATACAAGCCGATTTATATGACCTTTGCATCGCTTACGGACATAAGTTCCCCGAAGATGTGAAGAAGCAAAGAGAAGCAGCCGGACAAAAAAGCACTGTTTACACTTGCTGTACCGAGGCTTTCCCCAATATGTTTACATTCTCTCCACCGGCTGAGTCTACATGGACCATGCTACATGCCATTGCCGAAGGCTATGATGGCTACTTGCGTTGGGCAGTAAACAGCTGGACTGCCAATCCATTGCAAGACTCACGTTTCCGCACTTGGGCAGCAGGCGACTGTTACTCCATCTACCCAGGTCCACGTAGCAGCATCCGTTTTGAGCGTATTGTAGAAGGCGTTCAAGACTGTGAAAAGATTCGCATTCTTCGTGAAGAGTATGCAGCCAAAGGCCAGAAAGCGAAACTCGATAGACTGAACCGTTGCATCTCTAAATTCACATTAGACTATTCAGCTAAGAATATTGGATCCATAGAGGGCGATATCAAAGAGTTGAATAACCTATTGAATAATTAATTGATTATGGCTAATTCTATAAGTATCCCCCTGCGCCATTTAGCGATGTCTTTATTCTTACTATCAGCTACCTTGCTTCCGGCTCAGACTACTCTATTTGTTGCGCCCAATGGCAACGACAAAAGCAAAGGCACACAGAAATCACCGCTACAAACCTTGCACAGAGCTAAGCAACTGGCTTCGCAAGCTACAGGAGATATTACCATCTATCTGATGGAAGGGACTTACTATCTAGACTCTACTCTTGTGTGGCAGGCAGACGAGGTGCAACCCGGTAGTCGTATTACCGTGAAACCGTACGGCCATGAGGCGGTGCGCATCAGTGGCGCTAAACCGCTAAAGGTGAAGTGGACTCCTTATCAGGGGGATATCTTACAGACGAAAGTGAGCGATGCGCCAAAGGTGTTCGACCAGTTGGTAGTAGATGGGCTGTTGCAACGCATGGCTCGTTACCCAAACTACGACTCTACGGCCGTTCGCTTTGGTGGTGTGGCTGCCGATGCCATCTCGCCCGAAAGAGTGGCTCGTTGGAGCAATCCCGAAGGTGGATACTTGCATGCCAGCCATCGTCGCGACTGGGGAAGCATGCACTTTCGCATCAAGGGTAAGAAGGAAGATGGCAAGCTCGACCTAGAAGGGGGTTGGCAAAACAATCGACACGATGGGATTAGTGCCAACGACCGCATGGTGGAGAATATCTTTGAGGAGCTAGACGCACCGGGCGAGTGGTTTTATGATAGCGATAGCCAAACGCTTTACTTTTATCCGCAGCATGGCATGAGTGTGCCTTCGGTGGTTGAAGTACCGCAACTGGCGCACTTGGTGGAGCTACGTGGTTCAGCAGAGAATCCCATCACCAACATTCGCTTTGAGAATATCACCTTTGAGCACACAGCACGCACCTTTATGCAGCCCTACGAGAAGTTGCTTCGTAGCGACTGGGGCGTATATCGTGGCGGTGCATTCTTTGCAGAGGGAGCTGAAAACTGCGCCATCACAGATTGCGACTTTATCAACTTGGGTGGCAATGGGGTGTTCTTTTCCAACTACAACCGACACAACACCGTAGAGGGATGTCACTTCACCAACCTAGGAGCATCGGCAGTGCTGTTTGTGGGCGACCCTAATACCGTTCGCTCACCACTGTTCGACTATTTTGCTCGTCAGCCCTTTGAGGAGATAGACCGCACCATTGGCCCTAAGAGCAATAACTACCCCGCTTTTTGCACGGTGAGCGATAACCTCATGCACCACATAGGCACGGTAGAGAAGCAAGTGGCCGGTGTGCAACTCTCTATGTGTAGCCACATCACGGTGGCGCACAACTCTATCTACGATGTGCCTCGTGCCGGTATCAACATCAGCGAAGGTACATGGGGAGGGCATATTTTGGAGTACAACGATGTGTTTGACACGGTAAAAGAGACGGGCGATCACGGCTCGTTCAACTCGTGGGGACGAGACCGCTTTTGGTTTGCCAATGCTGCCAACATGTATCGCTATGCCAATCAAGAACCTACCCTGCCCCTAGCCGACGCACGCTACACGGTAGTCATCCGCAACAACCGCTTTCGCTGCGACCGTGGCTGGGACATCGATTTAGACGATGGCTCATCCAACTATCACATCTACAACAACCTCTGTTTGAATGGCGGCATCAAGCTGCGCGAAGGGTTCGATCGTGTGGTAGAGAACAACATCCTTGTGAACAGTACGTTCCACCCTCATGTGTGGTTCGACAACAGCCGCGACGTGTTTATGCGCAACATCGTGATGCGCCCCTATCGCCCTATCGAAGTGAACGATTGGGGAACAATGGTCAACCACAACGTGTTTCTCGATAGCCTCACCTACCAAACAGCCATCGGCTGCGGAGTAGACACGCTATCGGTAGTTACCCATATCGACTTTGTCAACCCATCGATAGGCGACTATACCGTTCCCGATTCATCACTCGTGAAGCTTTCCGGCTTCAAAAACTTCGCTATGGATTGCTTTGGAGTAACCTCAGCACGACTAAAACAGATGGCCGCTACACCCCACTTCCCACAAGTTATCAAGATGGAAGTATCGGCTGCCGACAAGCTGGTAGCATGGCAAGGACTGACACTGAAAAGTCTCACCACACTAGGCGAGCGCTCGGCTACGGGCATGGACTCGGAGCGAGGCGTATATGTGATGGATGTAGAGTATAACTCGCCCGTGCGCGACTATATCAAGTCCAACGATGTGATACTAGGTTTGGGTGGCTATGAAGTGAACGATATACATCAGTTTGAAGCGGCATGGGAAGCAGTGAAAGCAGCTACCGATGTAAAAGAAATTGAAGTGATATACTTCCGCAATCAGCACGAGCAACAATTGGCATTGCCCACCACCATACTGAAAAAATAGAATACAAACACGCTGATAATAAGAGAGTTACAAGCCGCTTACTGGTAAGCCTTTGCCAGCGTGCTGACCACGCCTTGCCAGCATGGTGAGTAGCCTTTGCCAGCCCGCTGACCACGCCCACTCAGCAAGCGGAGTAAGTATAAACAAAAAAACACCTCGATAGAACCATGCCTATCGAGGTGTTTTTGTTGAAAAATATGTAGATGAATTATTGATCTACCTTAACGAATACCTGTACTTCATCTTTGCCTACAGTTTGCCAAACCATTTCGGTTTTAGTAAGGCTGGTAATGATGTATTCGTTGTTCCATGGACGAGAGAATGTATTATCGTATATGCCACTGATAATCGTTTTACCATCCTCTTGTGTCAATTGGAATACACCGCTTGAAGAAGTAGCCACACCCGATTCAATGTTATCATATATCTCAAATTTAGTATCTATACGCTCCAATACAATGTAAAAGAACGCATCGCCACTGATAGCTTCTCCATTGAGAGTAGCCAATTGCCAGTTACCATCTAGGTTTCTAGCGTTGATATCCAATTCTGCCGATTTCACCTCTTCGCTTTCGCTAGAGCAAGCCACAAATGCAGTGGTCATCAGTAGTAGGAATAATGTATTAAATATCTTTCTCATAATTGTAATAATCTAACTTCTATTCTATGTTAATTTGTATGATGGGTTGCTGCCCTTGGCTTGTGTCAGCACCTTGTATCGGAAGTGAAAAGCTTGTTTGGCTTCCAGCTTTCCATACGTTGGGGTCGAAGCTAAATACCATCTCAGCCTTGGCATGTGGTGGTATCACCTCGGGGTTGGTGCTAAAAATAATGCCTTGTGGCAAAACACCGGGAGCAACCGAAAGTGACAGGCTTTGGTCGGAGTGGTTGTAGCAGGTGATGCGTTCCACTTGCGGTTGGTCTACTCCACGAAAACGAATCTGCTTTTGCTTGGCATAAAACGTGCCAAATGAGTAGCGAAACTCATTAAGCGGATTGGTAGTGGGAGTGACAAATCCTGTCAGATAAAGGGTTTCAGTATTTGTGTTAGCGGCTTGGTCGGTATATATATAAATCTCTTTATTGATGTGCCCCGGAAAGTTGAGTGGCTTGAACGAGAAGTGAATGCTACTCGTAGCCCCCGCCTTAACGATTGAGTCGGCCAGCTGTGCCTCTACGCACGAGCAGCTTGTCAATACACGAGCAATAACCAAGTCCTTATCGCTTCGGTTAGTAAAATGCATTGTGCCATACACAGCGGTCGTGTCTTCGCTGATTGTACCGAAGTTGTATTCTGTTGTTTCAAATTGTAGAGAACTGCTCTGTTGCGCACAGGCTTGCCCGATAGCTCCAAGAGCTATCGAACCACCTATTGCAATATATTTGAGTATTCTCTTCATCAGGGTTTTGTAGGTATGTGATTATAACCAGCCGTTGCCACCACCATTGCGAACAACGATAGATACAACTTGTTCAACTCCATCAGCTTTTACTAAGATTGATGTAGAGCCGGCAGCCTTACCTGTTACAACAAGTGTTGTGCCTTGCACAGCAACCTCTGCAATAGCGCTATCAGCACCACTGATAGTAAATGTTTTGCTAGCACCGTTGGCAAAGAATTTAGCCATGTCTACAGAAGTTGTAGCGTTGATATCAACACGCACATTAGGAATGCGCATAGCTACACCATTTGCTTCGTCGTCAATCTTGTTCATCAACAATACAGGATCGATGTATCCAGAACCCATCTTGCCTTTATAGTCGGGAAGGTGCATTTTAGATTTACTGTTAAATCCAAAATCAAGGAAGTAATAGTAGAACTCTTTGTCATCTTGATAATAGCTATCATCAAACTGGCGAGTAGACGACATAACCATTTCTCTGAACTTGTCTGCCTTGAAGTGTTTGTATTTTTTAGCTGCATAAGAAAGACCTAGAGCTACCACACCCGATACGTGAGGACAAGCCATAGATGTACCTTCCATGTATCCATAACCGCTTTCGGCAATCAATGGAGGAAGTGTAGAAAGAATCATACCTTTCTCGTCTAAGTGAAAGTCTAAGTCGCCACCAGGAGCAGCCAAGTTGATATATCGGTTGTAGTTTGTAAAGGTAGAAGGAGTAAAGTTACCAGCCATAGATGCTACCGAGATATACTCGTGGTAAGCGCCTGGGAAACCAGCTTGTGAAGCAGACTCATTACCACCTGCAAATACAGCAATACCACCATCAATTACTCCATTAGGAGATCCTGCATTGTGGATAAAGTAATCCAACGCCTCTTTCTCTAGTGCGCAATAGTCCAACCACTCTTCTTCAGTATAAAATCCGGGTGCATCTGGGAAAGAAGTACGACCCGAGTTGAATCCCCAGCTACATTGAAGGATAACAGCACCGTTGTCAGCAGCATATTTGATAGCTTGCGCCTCTTCGTAAGTAGAAACACCATTAGCACCATCGAAAACCTGACAAGACATGATGCGCACACCATCGCCATTGCCCGAACCACCGGCAATACTAGATATACCTTCACCGTTGTTGTTTACAGCAGCTACCATACCGGCAACGTGTGTACCGTGACC
>CAMTOV010000175.1 GCA_947074235.1 uncultured Bacteroides sp.
GTATATTGAATGAAAGGACCGGTATTTCCGTTAAAGTCGATTGATTCTTTAGGGTTGAAAGTCATGTTCTTGCGAGCATCTACCTTCAATATGAAATATTTCAAAGCACCAAGACCTACGATACGAGCAATGTTGTCAGCCTCTTCTTGTGTCAATCCGTCTAGTTTGCCCAACTCTTGCGAAGTTTCTTTAGCAGTCGATATCATCTCTTCCATCAAGTCATCGGCATCAACTACCGTACCTTCACGCGATTTCATCTTGCCTTCGGGTAGTTCTACCATTCCGTAAGAGAAGTGCACCAAGTCTTTCCCCCAGTCAAAGCCCAACTTATCGAGTAAAATAGACAATACTTGGAAGTGGTAGTTCTGTTCGTTACCAACTACATAAATCATTTTGTTGATAGCATAATCGTCGAAGCGTAGTTTGGCAGTACCAATATCTTGAGTCATATATACAGATGTACCATCACCACGAAGCAATAGCTTATGATCAAGACCTTCGGCTGTTAAGTCAGCCCACACAGAGCCATCCTCTTTCTTATAGCAGATTCCCTTGGCCAAACCTTCCAATACTTTATCGCGACCTACGGTGTATGTATCCGATTCGTAATAAATCTTATCGAAGCTCACGCCCATCTTTTCGTAAGTTTGATCGAAGCCTTTGTAAACCCAGCCATTCATCATCTCCCACAAAGAACGTACTTCAAGATCGCCTTGTTCCCATTTAAGTAACATTTCGCGAGCTTGCGCCATCAATGGAGACGCCGCTTCAGCTTCCTCCTTGCTCATTCCTTTTGCCATCAACTCGGCTACTTCGGCTTTATAGTGTTTATCGAAAGCTACATAGTAGTCGCCCACTAAGTGGTCGCCCTTCTTGCCCGATGATTGTGGAGTTTCGCCATTGCCATACAATTTCCACGCAAGCATTGACTTGCAGATGTGGATACCGCGGTCGTTCACGATGTTTGTCTTCACCACTTTATTACCATTCGCTTTTACAATATTGGCTAGTGCGTTACCCAACAAATTGTTGCGCACATGTCCAAGGTGAAGGGGCTTGTTGGTATTGGGCGATGAATATTCAATCATCACGAGTGGAGAGTTATCATCGGCATCTACTATACCATATTGAGCATCGGCATTGATTGTGTTTAGCAACTCAATCCATGCAGCCGAAGCAATAGTTAGGTTTAAGAAGCCTTTAATCACATTGTAGCCCGAGATAGCGGATTCGTTTGCTACAAGATAAGCACCGATTTCTTCGGCCGTTTGCTCGGGTCCTTTCTTTGACATGCGCAAGAAAGGAAATACAACTAAAGTCAAATGACCTTCGAATTCTTTCTTTGTCTTCTGCAACTGCACTTGAGTTGCAGGAACATCTTGTCCATAAAGAGCTCGCAATCCAGCGATTACCGACTCAATAAGTTTATTTTCTATATTCATATAAAATCTTGTTTCGTGCGTGCAAAGATACAAAAAAAGGAGACGCATAATACGTCTCCTTCTCTATTTTCTTTTTCTTTAGATGCTTATTACTCAACAGCAGCAGATAGTTCTGCACCTGGCTTGAACTTAGCAACCTTTTTTGCAGGGATAGTAATAGCCTTTTTAGTAGAAGGATTGATACCAGTTCTAGCAGCTCTTTCGCTTACAGAGAAAGTTCCAAATCCAACCAAAGCAACTTTACCACCGTCCTTTAACGCGTTAGTAACAGAAGATACAAAAGCTTCAATAGCTTTTTTAGAATCAGCTTTGCTCAAGCCTGATTCGGCAGCAATAGCATTAATAAGTTCAGCCTTATTCATAGTGTTTTGAATTAAATAATTAAGTATGTTAGACAAAAGATAGATATAAATTCTATTACAAATATAGATTAACAAAACAATATTTCAAATAAAAACATAAAAAAAACGCTGCAAATTGTTGAAAAAGAGCTATTCAGGGGTGTTTTTCTGCTGAATAACAGAATTTATTTGTAGTTTTGCGATTATAATCTTTAAATTTTAACAAATAAGATATGATGCAAATGCCCAAAGTGACGAAGAATCTAATCATTATCAATGTGTTACTATTCTTAGGCACTTATGTAGCCAGTTCATACGGAATTGACTTAAACAAATATTTAGGATTACACTTTTTCCTAGCCAGCGACTTCAATCCTGCACAGCTTATTACTTACATGTTTATGCATGGCGGATTTGGACATTTATTTTTCAATATGTTTGCAGTATGGATGTTTGGCCGTACGCTTGAAACAGTATGGGGTCCTCGTCGTTTCTTATTTTATTACATAGCTTGCGGTATTGGTGCCGGACTTATTCAAGAAGTTGTACAATATGTAGAATATGCTACGGTTTTATCACACTATCAAGTTGTGAATACAGCATGGGGGCAGATTCCTATGTCAGAATATCTTAATCAGCTAAACACGGTTGGTGCTTCGGGATCTGTATACGCTATCTTGCTTGGCTTTGGTATGTTGTTTCCCAATGCGCCACTATATATATTCCCTCTCCCATTCCCTATAAAAGCTAAGTATTTTGTAATTGGCTATGCCCTTCTTGAACTGTATTCAGGGTTCGTAAACAACCCTAATGATAATGTGGCACATTTCGCCCACTTGGGAGGTATGATATTCGGCTTCATTTTGATTATGTATTGGAAGAAAAAAGGCAATAACAATGGGACATATTATAACTGATTTAAAAGAGAAGTTTAACAAAGGCAATATAGCTATCCAACTAATATTTATCAATGTAGGTGTTTTCATTACCGTTACTTTGATTAATATCATCTTGCAATTATTCAATCGTAGCGCATTTGGCCTGTTTGAGTGGTTGGCTCTACCGGCATACTTTCCTCGCTTCATTATTCAGCCTTGGTCTATCTTCACTTACATGTTTATGCATGCCGATTTGATGCATATCTTGTTTAATATGCTTTGGTTGTTTTGGTTTGGACAATTATTTCTATATTTCTTCTCAGCCAAGCATCTAAGGGGGTTGTATATATTGGGCGGCATCTATGGGGGTATACTCTACATGATTTCCTTCAATATATTTCCTTACTTCCGTCCTATGCTTGGACTATCTACAATGGTAGGAGCTTCGGCATCTGTATTAGCTATCGTACTTGCTACTGCCTATCGCGAACCCAATTATCAGGTACGCCTGCTGCTATTTGGATCGGTGCGCTTAAAATATCTTGCATTGATAGTGGTGCTAACTGATTTGCTCTTCCTAACATCGAATAATGGAGGTGGCCATATTGCACATATCGGTGGAGCATTGGCTGGATTGTGGTTTGCAGCTAGTTTAAAGAAGGGGGTTGATATCACAGCTTGGATTAATAAAACACTTGACGCCATACAATCGCTATTTAGCTACAGGCCAAAGAAACGCAAACCTAAAATGAAGGTGCACTATGCCAATGATCGCCAAAAAGACTACGACTACAATGCGCAAAAAAAAGTAAAAACAGAAGAAATTGATCGTATACTCGACAAACTTAAAAAATCGGGCTATGAAAGCTTGACAACCGAAGAAAAAAAGAGTCTTTTTGATGCCAGTAAAAAGTAGTATATGAAAAGTATCGGAAAACTTGTTTCGTACATCATTTTAGCCATCAATGCACTGTTTGCCTGCCTATTATTATCGGCAGCCTACAGTCCTTTTGCCCATCCTGCCACCTCTCCTATACAGGCATGCATGGGTTTAGCTTTCCCAATATTCCTTGTTATCAATGTTTTATTCCTGATATTCTGGTTGTTGGTAAAGTACAAGTTTGCTCTATTTCCACTTATTGTGCTAATTGTTTGTTATCCGCAAATTCGTTCTTATGTTCCTATCAACTATCAAACAAAAGAGGTTCCCGAAGGTTGTATTAAGGTTTTATCATATAATGTGATGAACTTTAATGGCATGAACAAAGAGAGTGAAATTCTAGATTACATTGCTCATAGTGATGCCGACATAGTATGCTTGCAAGAGTATGCAGAATCGACAAACTCAAAGCATCTCACTGCTAAAGATATAAAAAAAGCAATGTCTGATTATCCTCATAGTAAGGTTGTGCATCTTTGTCAAAATCGTGGTGGAAATCAGGTTGCTATTTTTTCAAAGTTTCCTATTCTTTCGAGCAAACAAATAAACTATCAAAGCCAATATAATGGTTCGGTAGTTTTCACACTTAAAGTAGGAGCAGACACACTATTGCTTATCAACAACCATTTAGAGTCTAACAAACTGACTAAAGAGGATAAAGATACTTTTGGTAAAATGCTAAAAGAGCCCGATGCACGAAACGTAAAGAGTGGCAGTAGGCAACTGATAAAAAAACTAGCGGAGGCCTCAGCCATTCGCTCGGCCCAGGCTGATAGCATTGCAAAAGTGATAGACCAATCGCCCTATGAATCGATTATCGTGTGCGGCGATTTCAATGATACGCCAATATCTTATGCACACCGTGTAATATCAAAAAATCTAAATGATGCGTTCGAAAAATCGGGAAGCGGACTAGGCATCTCTTACAATCAGAATCGCTTTTATTTTCGTATAGACCACATATTGACTAGCAAAAACATGGAAAGTTACAATAGCAAGGTAGATAGAAGTATTAGCGAGTCTGACCACTATCCCATTATGACTTATATTAAAATTCAAGAGTAACAAAACGACTATATTATAAACATTTATCAAGTATGAAGTTTAAACAATCATTCATTATTTTAGCTGCAAGTTGTATGATGTATGCATGCACACCTAAGACGGACAACCCGTTTTTCAGCGAGTTTCAAACTCCGTTTGGCACACCTCCATTTAACGAAATAAAGATGGAGCACTATGAGCCCGCTTTCCAAAGAGGTATGGAAGAGCAAAACGAAATCATTGCCTCAATTGTAAACAACCCAGAAGCTCCTACTTTCGAGAATACAATTGTTGCTTTTGATCAAAGTTCACCCATCCTAACTCGTGTTTCAACCGTATTCTATGGTTTGGCAGGTGCCGAAACCAACGATGATATCAAGGCATTGTCTATGAAGTTGGCTCCAATCATGTCGGAGCAATCGGACAACATAATGCTAAACGCTGCTTTGTTTGAAAGAATCAATGCGGTATATCAACAAAAAGACGAATTGAACCTAAATACAGAGCAACAACAATTGCTTGAGAAGACTTACAAAGGCTTTGTGCGTTCGGGTGCTAACTTGACTGCTGAGCAACAAGAGCGTCTTCGCGAAATCAACAAAGAGTTGTCTACGTTAGGGCTAACTTTCAGCGATAACTTGTTGAATACAGACAACGAATACAAACTATTCATCGAAAACGAAGCCGACTTGAGCGGTTTGCCCGAATGGTTTATCCAAGGGGCTGCCGAAGATGCTGCCGCTGCTGGCCAAGAAGGTAAGTGGATGGTTACATTGCGTAACGCTAGCCGTTTGCCTTTCTTGCAATATGCCGACAATCGCGACCTTCGTCAACAATTGTTTACCGCATACATCAACCGTGGTAACAA
>CAMTOV010000176.1 GCA_947074235.1 uncultured Bacteroides sp.
CTACTTTTGCGCCATGAAAAAAATATTGGTTGTAGATAATCAAGACTCCTTTGTATACAACTTAGTGGAAATGCTTCGTATTATCGATGTTCCTTTCACCGTTGTCAAACAACACGAACTACAAATTCCCCTATACACAACGTCTGTTGCCGGTATTTTGTTATCTCCTGGTGGAGGTTTGCCAAGCGATTATCCACAGATGATGGAGCTGATTCGCCAATACCATCATCAACTGCCTATATTGGGTGTTTGCTTAGGTCATCAAGCCATTGCCGAGTGTTTTGGAGCTACTCTTAGGCAGCTCCCCTCGCCTCTTCATGGTCATGCTTCTCAACTCCACATTCTCGATTCGACTGATGAATTGATACAATCCGTTACTCCACACTCTACCATTGGACGATATCACTCTTGGGTGGTTTCGTCTAGCAAGCCGGATACTTCACTGCAATGTGTTGCTACCGATGAAGATAACAACGTGATGATTCTTCGTCATTCCAATTATCCGATATGGGGCGTGCAGTTTCATCCCGAATCGGTAATTACTGATTCGTGCGGCCCTACGATAGTAAGTAACTGGATAAAGCTGTGTAGTTTTTAGTCTATAGAGATTGGGTTAGTTTCACAGTGGTGAAACTTTTGTTTCATCGAAGCGAAACTTTTGTTTCATAGGGGTGAAACTAAAGTTTCATAACTATGAAACTACTTGAAACGCACTACCTAAAATGATTATCTACTTATAATTTGTTCTACAAACACGTAATTTGAGCTACACAACAAAACAATCATAAAATCAAACACGTATATTTGTTCTGATTATCAATGCATTGTTTTATTAATTACTCAGTTGTATGGAAATTCTTAAGGTACTTGACTACTCGAATGTGTTTATCGCAAGTTATTTCAATGACGATTGCCAGTGTGCACATCCCAACAGAGAGCATACATTGATTTATTTGTATTCGGGCAAACTGGAGATTGAAGATCAAGGCAAGAAAACTACTCTACATAAAGGCAATTGTGCTTTTATGCGTCGAGACCATCGAATGATGTTGCAGAAGTATACTCAAGAGGAAGAGCCCTATCAATCCATCGTACTGAAATTTTCGAGAAACTTCTTGCGCGAGTTTTATCAAACCATTGATAAAAACACCCTGCCTATATCTGCCAAAAGAGATAAGAGAAGTTTGACGATATTGCCTTCTAATAAACCCGATATAAAAAGCTTATTCGAATCTATTACACCCTATTTTGAGTCGAAAGATGCGCCATCAGAGGAACTATTAAAACTAAAAATGATAGAGGGTCTCTATCTTTTACTCAATACAGATCGCAACCTATATGCTTCGCTATTCGATTTTACCGAACCGTGGAAGATAGATATACTGGAATACATGAACGATAACTACATGAGCGACCTATCTATGAACGAGATGGCTAGCGATACGGGCAGAAGTTTGGCTACTTTCAAAAGAGATTTCAAAAAGATAAGCGATCTCTCTCCAAGAAAGTGGCTCATCAAACGCAGGCTTGAGGCAGCACACGAGCTCATCACCACCCAGCGCAAACGGGTTTCGGATGTTTGCTTTGAGGTTGGTTTCAAAAACCTATCTCACTTCTCTAAAATCTATAAAGAAACATTCGGTTTTTCGCCTATCAACACCTTATAATACATTAACTATCTGAGCCAACGGGCAAAACCAATTGAGCTACGCAGCAAATTCAACTTGACTCTATTCGCCTATTTTTGTACTACAATATTAGATTAATCATTTTGTAGTAAATAAAAGATATGGAAGAAAAGAAACAGTTAAGCCGTAGGGGTTTTCTTAAAACAGCAACTCTTATAGGCGCATCGCTAGCCGCACAGCCTATATTGAGCAAGGCTGTGAAAACACAAAATATACTTAGTGATAAATCAACAACTTCAGCAAGCACAAACGTCATCACTGCGCAACGCACTTTAGGGGTTGGCAAGGCAGCCATGACGGTATCGGCTCTGGGCTTTGGAGTGATGGGAATGAATTACAACCGCAGTCAATCGCCCGACCGTAAACAATGCATCAAGCTACTACACGAGGCTGTAGATAGAGGTGTTACGCTGTTTGACACCGCTATTGTATATGGCCCGCTACACAACGAAGAGTTGGCAGGAGAAGCATTATCTCCCTATAAAGATAAAATTGCTATTACTACCAAGTTTGGCCACGAAGTAATTAATGGCAAGACAACAGGCAGACAAGACAGTCGTCCTGCCACTATTCGTCAATATTGCGAAGATTCACTTCGCCGCCTGAAGATAGATACGATTGAAATGTTCTATCAGCATCGCTTCGACCCCAATACTTCTATTGAAGAGGTGGCTCAAACCATTTCAGAATTGGTGAAAGAGGGTAAGATAAAGCGTTGGGGGCTGTGTGAGGTAAGTGCAGAAACTATTCGTAGAGCGCACAAGGCTTATCCGTTAACTGCTATTCAAAGCGAGTATCACTTTATGCATCGTGATGTGGAGAATAATGGTGTATTGGATACGTGCAAAGAACTTGGCATCGGTTTTATACCTTACAGTCCTATCAATAGAGGTTTTCTGAGTGGTTGCATCAACGAGTATACCGTATTTGAAAACAACAATGATAACAGACAAACACTGCCACGCTTTACGCCTGAAGCAATAAGGGCAAACACGCGCATTGTTAATGAGCTTCAACACTTTGGGCGCACTCGTGGAATGACTGCTACACAGGTTGCACTGGCTTGGCTGCTACAAAAGGAAGATTGGATGGTACCTATACCCGGCACTACCAAGCTATCACACTTGGAAGAAAATCTAAGAGCACTTGATTTCTCTTACTCGGCAGAGGAGTGGAGAGAGCTTGAGAACAAAATTGCTGCTATACCAATTGTAGGTAGTAGATATAATGCAGAACAACAAAAACAGGTAGGTCATTGATAGAAGGAAAAGGTAAGCCCTACAGTTCTTTTTAACTACTATACAAGAACTTAATTTAACGATTGAATGTTTTTCATATTAAATAATATTTAGACAATAGATAATATGAAAAAAATCAGCTTATTATTGATGATATTCAGTCTTGTGGGGCTTACTTATCTTCATGCACAACCACATGCGAATCCTGATATGAACCAGTATTGGTTACGCAATAATGGCAATAGTGGCCATAGTGGTATTGGTGGATGGAATGCTCGTGACGGATTAGGCCCCGTTGTAAATGTGCATTCTACCGGTGCAACTATTGGTGGCGGTGGTGGTAATTATCAAACTCATATCGCTGGGTGGAACTCTCAAGATGGATTGGGACCAGTTGTAACACACCAAACCAATCATAACTGGAATAATAACAACAATAACAATTCCAATTGGGGAAACGGTGGTAATAATTCTCGTCCAAATTGGGGAGGTGGACATACCATCATTAATCCTAACACACCTTGGAATAACTCTGGCTGGAACAATTCGGGTTGGAACAATGCTGGTTGGAGCAATCCAGGATGGAGCAATCCAGGATGGAGCTATTGGGGAGGTTCATCGTGGGGAATCTCTGCAAGCCCTGTAGTTATAAACAACTATTACAGCCCTAATTATTGGTGGCGCGATGTACGCAATCCTCCATCATACTCTACAATGTCGTGGGGAGGAAACAATTATTACTATCACGATGGCAACTTCTTCAACATTGTCAATGGTATCTATCAAGTAGTATTGCCAGTACTAGGATTAATATTACAAGCCATACCTTCGGGTGCTACACAAGTAGCTAACTACAACAACTATTATTCTTATCATGGTGTGTTCTATTATAATACAGGAAACGGTTATAAAGTAGTAGCACCACCCATTGGAGCATGCTTGCCTAGTTTGCCTTATTTTGCTAAATCGGTTATTGTAAATGGGATAAAATGTTATAAATATGATAACATCTATATCGAACCCATGTACAATAGCTCAGATGGCGATTATTGCTATCGAGTAGTAGCTGAGATTTATTAAAAGTATACTATTCAATTATGCTTTCTGATAAAATCATTGAATTCAACAGAGAATTAAACTATGTGGGGGAATTACCTATAGGATTTGATGTAATGAACCCCTACATAGAAAATCCTGAAACCATGCAGGTGATGGAGCAGTTTTATCGAAAGTATTATAATGACAATAAGCAACGTAAATTTATAGTAGGCATCAATCCAAGTAGACATGGCGCAGGAGTAACCGGAGTACCATTTACTGACACCAAACGATTGGAAGATAAATGTGGTATCAAAATGAAATCTGCTACTACCCATGAGGTATCTTCTGTGTTTGTATACGATATGATAGAGCAATATGGAGGAACAGAGAGATTTTATCAAGATTTCTATATCAACTCTCCTTTCCCGCTAGCTATTGTTCGCAAAACAGACAATGGCAAATGGGTAAACGCAAACTATTATGATGACCCAGTACTGTTTGATATGACCAAAGACTTCATGATAGAGTCACTGAAAAAGCATATCGCTATAGGTGTTGACTCCGACGAAGTATTTGTGTTGGGAAAGAAGAATGCCGATTTTATCAAGAAGCTCAATAAAGAGGCACAACTGTTTAATAAGATTATAGTTTTAGAACATCCACGCTTTATTCAACAGTATAAATCGAAGGAAAAGCAACTCTATATAGATAAGTATATCATGAATTTTAATAAGGAGTATCAAGATGAGAAATGAATTTAAAATAGGCGATCATGTTAGTTGGAACTCAGAGGCTGGTTACGTAACAGGTGTAATAATTAAAGTACATACCAGCGATTTTGATTATAAAGGTTATACTCATCATGCAACCCCCGAAAGCCCTCAATATGAAATCAAGAGCGATAAGTCTGATCATATTGCAGCACATAAGGGTGAGGCATTAACAAAGATATAATTGAATTATGGAAAGTCCAACTTTCATAAAGCCAAAGGTTATATTGCTCGATGTGATTGAAACGTTACTAAACATCGAAGGAGTAAAGGGAATAGTGTCTAAATTGTTGGGAAACAAAGCAGAGCTAGGAGAAGCTTGGTTTAGCAACATGCTTTTATATTCGCAAGTAGATACATTGACTGATAGTTATCATGATTTTTGGAAGATAGCGTGCGCTTCATTTGAGATGATAGCCCAAAGTCATCACATAGAATATAATTCAAGTGAGGCGTTTGAGCTTATAAAAAGAATCAATGTATCTCCAGCACACCCCGATGTAGCCGATGCGTTGGC
Organism: uncultured Bacteroides sp.; assembly: GCA_947074235.1. Taxonomy (GTDB): domain Bacteria; phylum Bacteroidota; class Bacteroidia; order Bacteroidales; family Bacteroidaceae; genus Bacteroides. The sequence goes on from CAMTOV010000176.1 coordinate 5,255, forward strand.
TTCATTAAAAGCATCCGGCTATCAGTTGGCGACTTTCACTAACTCTTCTAAAGCGGGAGTTCATATTCAACTTACCACCAATCATCTCGACTCTTATATCGATCAGATTATCTCTACCGATGACATTGGGTATTTTAAGCCTCATCCGCATACCTATAGAATGGCTGCTAGCTTGTTGGGAGTACAACCCGAAGATTGTCTACTAATAGCCTCACACGGA
>CAMTOV010000177.1 GCA_947074235.1 uncultured Bacteroides sp.
ACATCGGGTTTTAGAGCGTATGTATCGTTTAGATTTTAAACATTAAACAAAACATAAACGATAATCTCAATATATTTTGGAAGAGATTTCTTGATTTATTAATATTAAACAAACAAATTATGCGTAAATTATTAACTGTTTTATTTGTGTCAATGTTATTAGTAGGATACAGTTCTTGCAAAGATGATAATGCTGTAGATAATACTGATATTCAAAAACTGCAATCTGAGATAGATGCTCTTAAAGCGCAACTTGCGAGTAGTATTCAGAATGTTCAGTTTAGCGGCGATAATATGATATTGTCATTCGCAAATGGGTCGTCCCTAACTGTGCCTACACCTTCTAATATAATTCCTTATATAGGAAGCAATGGTAATTGGTGGGCAAATGGTCAAGACTTAGGAGTAAAAGCACAAGCAGATGCTGTAGTTCCTACTATTGGTTCTAATGGCAATTGGTATATAAATGGTGTAGACTCAGGAGTGAAAGCTGAAGGTAAAGATGGTAAAGATGGTGAAAATGGAAAGGATGGGGATAATGGTTTAGACGGAACAGGTATAAAATCTATTACCTATGATGAAACAACAGGGGTATTGACCATTACACTTACCGATGGCTCTACGAGTTCTTTTGTACTTAAAAGTGGCGGTAGTGAGGGAGGACTGTCTGGAGATAAATTGGACGATAGCGAGCCTTATCTTTTAACTACTATTTGGAATGGCGATTTTCCATTTGCAAAGTTCGAATATGATAATAGTGATAGACTAACAAGTATAGTATATTATGAAAATAGACTGAACGATACTGTGCGTCTTGCATCTTTTCACCGTACATACAACTCAAACGGTAAACCGGATGTGAGTACTGTGCGATATTATGCAACTCAAGATGGAGTAATAAGTATTGATGATAAAAATAAATATTTAGATTATTTTTCTTGTATTGGGGAGAAATATACTACTAAACAATTATTTTCTAAGTTATTTCCTTCAGGGGTAAATTATATAGACTCAAATGGTAAGAATAAGAAATATACAGGTGGAGACGATGACCGGAATAGGTTAATAATAGACGCATTAATGCGTAACGATTACAACTGTGGATATAATGGATTTGTTATTGTTGATGGAAAAAATTATATAATTAATTATTATTATAATGATGGATATGAATTTATATTAACTCCTCTAACAGACAAAGATTATGCTTTATCTAAAATAGATGGCGTAGATGTAATTTTGACAAACAAACGTCCTAACTCTTTTGATAGAGATCTAGATGATGATTATTATTACAATTATGATTACAATAAACGCTATGATACATTTGCTTTTCTCTCTTCTTACAATGACCAAGTTTTGTTTTCAGAAGAAGATTCATATAATGATATAATAATAGCTTTAGAAACTACTAATATTGGATATAATTATTTTAATTACTATTACCTAGCTTGGACAACTTTGAGTAAACCAGACGGTAACATTGATGGACAAGTAGGGAAATATGTTGGCGATTATGTGTATGTGTCAAATGACGAAATGGCCAATTTTAGAAGTACTCCAACATCGTCCAATTGGGTATATTTAGCACGTAACTTAAAAATTTGTAATAAAGGAGATGTGTTAGAGAATGCTAGATTGAAATACACATACAGTGGTAACGACTTTACGGCAAATGAGTCACACGATGGAGAAAGCCAAGACCTTGCATACATTGTAATGGATGGAAATAGAATTTCAAAATTTCAAGTTATAGAAGATGGTGTAAAGAAAGATGCTGCTAAGGTTAATTATGCTGCCAACGGCTCAATTGAAAGTGTTGATTATATTTATGGTGGAGAAAACATTTCAGGTTGTATGAAAGTGGTTTATGATGATAAATTAAACCCTGTTGAGCTGAAAGTAGATGCATCACAAATACAGAAAATAGATAACTTTAGTGAATTATTTATTTTCCTTGGCTTAGCATATCGTCAAGAGGCATACGATAAAGATTATGGTGCTATTGTTTCTAAGACTGTATATGCAAAAGAATTGAACACATTATTTAAAGCGAGCTACAATTATTCTCTTAAAAATTTCTTTAAGCACACATTTTCTGCATTCAATCCTATTATAGAAGGGTTTACGATGAACAATGCCATTAGCGAAATAGGTTGGGCTGGTCATGGTAGTTGTTTGATGACTGAGTATCTTGATTATAATGGTGGTGGATATCCGCTTAAAGCCAAGGCAATACTTCAAGTATCGCCAACCGACTTTACAGATAGTGAGTATCAAATACCTGTAAACTTAGGTGGTGTAGCAATAACATTTAAGTTTGACTATAAGCTTAAGGCTAATAGATAGATAGAATAATAGTAACTGTAAATACATGGTGGGGTTGTCATATTTTAATCTTTTAGGACAACCCCATTTTATTTTTCGAACCCATACTTATGAAGACAAAAATCCTTTATTTCATAATTGTATGCATCTGTTCTTTAAATTACAGTTTTGCACAAAATGCAACAGTCGATTCTGTTTCACGACAAGTTAGTTTAGATGAGGTGCTGATACATAAGATCAATAGCAAAGGGATTATGTCTGTTTCAAAAAACGATTTAGATAAAATACCAATACTGTTGGGCGAAAAGGACTTGTTGAAGTTTATAGCTATGATGCCAGGTATCGTTACTACCAGTGCGCTCGATCCTGGTATATATGTAAGAGGGGGAGATAGTAATGAAAATAGCTACATGGTGAATGGCTTTCCTATAGCCAACCCAGAACACCTCACCGGTATATTATCTCTATATGATGCTTTTGTGTTGCCACGCTCCAATCTATACAAAAGTGGTTATCCTGTGAGGTACAACTCCTCACTATCATCTTATGTCAATATGCTGCCATACAATGATAAAGATAGCTTATGGAGTGGAGAGTTGGCACTAGGCATGCTGTCTTCGGCATTTAAAACTCATATACCTATTAAAAAGAATAATAGCACATTGTCTTTATCTGCCCGAGCTTCTTATCTGCAACATTATGCCTGGCTGTACAATAAAATGAACGAAAATAATGCTATGCCTAAGTATTCGTTTTATGATGTCACTGCCAATTATAAAGCATCTATAAATTCTAAAACCAATGTAGATATATTTGCACTTTACACCTCCGACCAATTGGATTTGAGTGAGATAGATATAAAATTAAAATGGAGTACGCTGTCGTTAAATGGAGTACTTAAGCATTCAACCAATCGCTCCAATCTTTATATAAGAGGCGGAGTTTGGGGCAAACTAGGAGAGGGTTATTCGCAAGCATCTTTCAACGATAAATATAAAATTGGTTTTAGCAAAGTAGAGGCCGATTACGACTACGCTATAAATGATGATCTGCAACTGCTGGCTGGCGTGTCCGAAGAGGTTATGGGTTTCTCCTATGAGTCGGGTTATAGCTCGGTCTATAGCTTAAGTACAGCATGGATAGGAGGCAGATATCTGTATCATAATAACTTATCATTAGAAGCGGGCGTCAATGCTCAATATTATTCTGGCAACACCCACCATATGGGTGTTTCGCCTCGGTTAAAGTTAAACTACGATCTAGGTGGCTGGGGCATTTGGTGCGACTATGCTCAAACCATGCAGTATGTGTCAGTAGCAACCACACTTACGATAAAGAGCCCGCTAGATATTGCATATCCCCTCAATAAAGGCTCTAAGCCTACCATATGCCATCAGGTATCGGCAGGTGTTGATCACTCTTTTGCCAATGGCTTTTATGTATATGGTGCACTGTTTTATAAGAAATTTCTACATGCAAAAGACTATATAGGGCGTTTGGTATGGGAAGGGGCAAGTGATACAGAAACGCAAGTGGCCGGAAAGGGAAAAGCTTATGGCATTGAGGTAGATGCATCTTATAACAGTAAGTCTTTTTATGTTAGAGGCAATTATACTTTCTCAAATTCATGGCGTCAGTTCGATGATATTAATCAAGGGAAAAGGTTTAAGGCTCCTTTTGATATAACACACAATTTGATGCTGTGCACATCAATCTATCTCTCTAAAAATATTAAACTGAATGCCATGTGGGAATATAAATCGGGCATATACACCACCTTTCCTGTAGGGGTGGCAGTAGCGCAAGATATATACGACAACGGCAATAATCCAATGTTGGTACCAGTGTTTCGCGATAAATACAATTTTAGGCTTCCAGCTACACACAGGCTCGATGCGAGTGTAGATTGGATGCTGAAATCTTGGACACTTACCGGAGGAGTTTATAACTTATATAATCAGCCCAACATTTCATTCTTGAAGTTTGATGCACAAAGCGTAGATACTTATTATGTTAGCTTTGTGCCTATCGGGATGGTGATGTTGCCAACAATACCTTATTTATCAATTAAATACGTATGGTGAGAAACTTATTTAAAATAATTGCAGTGACAATGCTTGCTGCCTCGTGTAACGTTTATCACGAACTCGATGTAAGAAACGTGGGTGATAGTCCTGGTTATTTCATAGAGTGTTATTGTATGCCGGGAGAGTTATATTCGCTGTCGGCCACCAAACTTGCTACTATTGATCAAAAGCAATATTTAGACTATTCGTTAGATTTTAATGTTCATATCACCGACACCGAGAGGTTTAAATTGTATCAGAGCTTGTTCAGTAATGGAAATGTTATTTACAATTATGGTAGTCCTCGCAGATTGTCTTCAAGCTTTACAGATGCGCTGCATTTAGAGGTTGAATCGCCCGAAGGAGATGTTTTTATTGCCTCTACTGCTATTCCCCAACCAGTAGAAATAGCTTCTGTAGAGTATAATAATGAGGTTGTGTCTGTGAAATTTAATGCATCATCCGATCCTACTCAAAATTACTATGTGGTGAGTTTGGCTTATATTAAAGATGAGAAAGTAGAAAAAACTAGTCTGCTATTCAGAAACCCTAAATGTGGAGTTGAAGAGTTGGTAGAAATTAAGCTTGATTATGAAAAATACAATAAGCTCGAAGTGTCATTGAAGCGATTTACCTACGAGGGCTATATGTATCAAATGTCTATAAAAGATGCCAAGCAAGCCAATGTGGACAATTTAATACCTGGTGCTCATATCAGAGGAAATATTGAGGGGGCTACGGGTATTTTCACTTGCTATACACAGGATGTGATTGAATTAGAAAAAGGAGATTTCGTGTTCGGCCGTAATTAATGAAATAAATCAAGACTATCTTATTTGTCGATTGGTGCTTCCAATTATTTTACACAATCAAGAGTATTATTGGTTAGCTTCTTAAAATTAAAGAAGGGTATGTTTTTTTATAACTTATTCCTCTAACTAGGAAATTACTGTATTTATTACTTTTGATTAATCTCTATTGGGATATGAAAGGGCCTTTCTCTCTTCAAATAATTGATTAATGAGTGGTAAAAACTGGTACA
>CAMTOV010000178.1 GCA_947074235.1 uncultured Bacteroides sp.
AGGTGCTGCTCGGTAGGTGGATTGGGTGGTAACCCGTATCGTGATGGTAGCTTTGAATACTACATTGGCGAGAAGATACGCAACGATGATGCAAAAGCTACCGGGCCATACATCATGGGATGCTTAGAACTAGGTAAGTAAACGAACATTAAATTAAAACAGGAAAGATAAGATGAAAAAGAACTGTACAATTATTGCACTGATATTATGTTGCCTCACAGCCAAGGCGGGCGATTATAAATTTGAATACCTATATAACAACCTGCCCTTTGATATGCCTCGGGTGGAGATTCCGGTATTTAAGGATTACCGAGTGTCGGTAGCCGACTTTGGCGGGGATGCTAGTGGTAAAACTCTTTCGACAGAAGCTTTTGCCAAGGCAATAGACCATTTGAGCGCAAACGGTGGTGGTGTGCTGGATGTGCCTACCGGGGTGTGGTATACAGGCCCTATTGTTCTGAAAAGCAATATCAACCTGCATCTTGATGGCGGAGCTATTATCCTTTTCTCAGAAGATAAGAGCTTGTATCCATTGGTTGACACCTCCTTCGAGGGTTTGGATAACACAAAGCGCTGCCAATCTCCAATCTCTGCTGTTGGAGCTAACAATATAGCTATTACAGGGCTTGGCACAATAGATGGGAATGGTGAATATTGGCGACCTTTGAAGCGTGAAAAGGTTAATGAATCTACTTGGAAGAGGGTTACATCGAGAGGTGGAGTATACAAGCGCCCAACTTACTGGTTTCCTAGCAGTCAAGCCTTAAAAGGTGATACAATCTCGGATATGAATGTGCCACGCCACTTGACTACCGATGAGGAGTGGGCTTCGGTAAAAGACTTTTTGCGTCCGGTAATGGTGAGCCTCACAGACTGTAGCAATATCTATCTTCAAGGAGTTATTTTTCAGAACTCTCCTGCTTGGAATATACACCCGCTTAAGTGTACTAACCTCATTGTAGATGAGGTACTGGTGCGCAATCCCTCTTATTCTCAAAATGGCGATGGCCTTGATGTGGAATCGTGCACCAATGTGCTGGTTGTGAATAGCCGCTTCGATGTGGGCGATGACGCTATCTGCATTAAATCGGGAAAGGATAAGGATGGACGAGTAAGAGGCATGCCTACTAAGAATGTGATTGTAAGTGGCTGTACGGTCTTCAGAGGTCATGGCGGCTTTGTAGTAGGCAGCGAAATGTCGGGTGGAGTAGAAAACGTATTGGTAGAGAATAGCAATTTTATCTCTACGGATGTAGGCTTGAGATTTAAGAGTCGTCGCGGACGTGGCGGTGTTGTAGAGAATATCTATATAAAAGATGTAGCGATGTCGGATATAGCCACCGAACCCATTTTGTTTGATCTGTTTTATGGAGGCCGTTCGGCGGTAGAGGTGCTAGAGCAAGGGGTAGAAGAGAGAGCGGTAGCTGCCTTCAAGGTAGATGAAACCACGCCTGCATTTAGAAATATATATGTAGATGGATTAAACTGTCGTGGAGCTCGTAGGGCGATGTTCTTCAATGGCATTCCCGAAATGCCTATCACAAGCATCGACATCAAGAATGTATTTGTTACCTCCAAACTTGGCGCTGAGATTTCTTATTCGAAAGATGTAAAGATGGAGAACGTAGAGATACTGTCGGAAGATAACAAGCCCTTGAAAGTGTCGAATACTCAATCGTGCAATTTTGATGGATTTAAAGGGGCGATAGAGTTTGGAGAGAATGTAAACTAACTGTTGGAATAGAGATGTTCTTGTTTCTTATATTTTCTTTTAAAAAGGGCGTGGTTAATGAGAAATCTTAATTAGATTTGTGTCTCCTTTGTCTACTTTACCTAAATAATAACCTAATACATGAAAGAAGAGAAACAAAATAGAGACATAGTTCGCTACCTAGTTGCCGATGAAAGAGACAGTCAGTTTGGAATAGTAGTCAACACCGTTGGGAGACAGTGTATTGCTCCGCATCAAAATTATCCTCCGGTAGATTTACATCCCCATGCATACATGTTTAGATTCGACCAGGGTCGAGTATTGAAAGAGTATCAACTTCTCTATATCATCTCAGGCAAAGGCACACTGCATATCGATGGAGTTGGTGAGTTTTGCGTGGAGGCCGGCAATATGTTTTTGATATATCCCAACATTCGTCATACCTATAAACCCGATAACGTGACGGGTTGGAGTGAATATTGGATTGGTTTTACGGGTTCCATCATTGATGATATTGTAGCAAATGCTTTCTTTTCTCCATCCAACCCCATGTTGCGTGTTGGATTGAACGAACGTATAGTCGATTTATACATTAAAGCCATGGAGATAGCCGCAGAGGGACGGGCCGGTTATCAACAGGCACTCGCAGGTATTGTGATACATATCTTAGGGCTGGCTAGTTATCGTGATAGAACGCACGGTTTCGACGATCAACATATTATCAATAAGATGAATCAGGCTAAACTGAAGATGCGTGAAGCCATTTATGATAGGCTCGATTTAGAACAATTGGCGAGTGATATCCACATGAGCTACTCAAACTTCAGAAAAACATTTAAAGAGTTTATTGGTGTGTCACCTTCTTACTATTATCAACAACTCAAATTGGACGAAGCGAAACTCTTATTATCTACCTCTTCTATCACCATCAAAGAAATCTCGTTTAAACTGAGCTACGACAACCCCGAATCGTTTGCTGTTTTCTTTAAAAAACGCACAGGCTATAGTCCTAGCGAATATCGCACCATGAGATAAATCAAAGTTCAAAGGTATAAAGTCATTTTAGTCAATTGTATATAGTGCATAAGGAATAATTTTGCATTATAACTTTTTGACTATTACAATGAAAACATACAACTTCCTTGCTTTTGATTTAGGAGCAACGTCAGGTCGCACTATTCTTGGAAAGCTGTCCGAGGGTAAGCTTTCGTTAAAAGAGCTTACTCGTTTCCCCAATCAAATATTACCTTTACAAGGGCATTACTATTGGAATATATTTTCGCTTTACAAGCATCTTCGAGATGGATTGATGGCGGCTGCTAAAGAGGACGTAGAGATAAGCTCAATTGGTATAGATACGTGGGGAGTGGACTTTGCGTTTATTGGGAACGATGGCTCGGTAATGGGCTTGCCTTATGCTTATAGAGATCCACAAACGAAGGATGCCCCCGAGCAGTTTTTTGAAAAATACATGTCCAAAGAGGATGTATATGCACGCACAGGTATTCAAGTAATGAATTTCAACTCTCTTTATCAGCTATATGCGATGCAAAGAGATGGAGTGAGTCAGTTGTCTGCTTGCGATAAGCTTCTTTTCATGCCCGATGCACTGAGTTATATGCTGACAGGAGAGATGGTAACGGAATACACCATTGCCTCTACCTCACAAATGATTAATCCGTATACAAAGAAGTTTGATAAAGAACTGTTGGAGTGCGTTGATCTTAGGGCAGATTATTTTGCTCGTATGGTGATGCCCTCTGAGAAGATTGGTGTACTGACAAGAGTGTTGGCAGAAGAGTGTGGACTACCGCAAATTCCGGTAGTAGCTGTTGCCGGTCATGATACGGCATCGGCTATAGCTTCTGTGCCTGCCGTTAATCCAAACTTTGCTTATCTGAGTTCGGGCACCTGGTCGTTGATGGGTATTGAAGTGCAAGAGCCTATTATATCACAACAAACAGCTGAGTGGAATATCACCAACGAAGGAGGTGTGGATGGAACGATTCGTCTGCTGAAAAACATCACAGGCATGTGGATTGTAGAGCAATGCCTAAAAGAGTGGAAAAAGATAGGATTTGACTATACTTATTCTCAAATGGTAGAATTGGCTAAGTATGCAAGGCCATTTGTAGCGATGATTGATCCCGATGATGTCTCTTTTGCTAACCCTTCTAGCATGCTACAGACCATTGATAATTATTGTGAGCGGACTAATCAAACTAAACCAAAAACACATGGCGAATACATCAGATCTATCTTTGAAAGTTTAGCATTAAAGTATCGTTCGGTATTGGAAATGCTTGCTGCTCTGGCTCCTTTCCCCATAGAGAAACTACATATTATTGGAGGTGGATCTCGTAATGTGTTGCTTAATCAATTTACATCCAATGCTACCGGTCTGGAAGTTGTGGCTGGCCCTTCGGAGGCTACCGCTATTGGTAATATAATGCTTCAAGCTAAAGCTGCGGGTATAGTAGGCGATTTATGGGACATGAGACGCATTATCGCATCGACTGTAGATACTCGAACCTATTTACCAAATGACGTAAAAATGTGGGATGATGCCTACAATAGATATAAACTGATTATAAAATGAACTTAAATAAATAGATGATGGATACAGTAAACAAGGCTTATGAATTGGCCAAAGACCGTTATGCAAAGATTGGTGTAAACACAGATGATGTAATTGCAAAGCTAGAGAAAATCTCAATCTCAATGCATTGCTGGCAAACGGATGATGTATCGGGTTTTGAAAATCCTGATGGACAACTTTCAGGTGGGATTCAAGCAACAGGAAACCATCCAGGCAAAGCACGCAATATGGACGAGGTTTGCACCGACTTGGTAAAAGTTGCATCTCTTATCGCAGGAAATCATCGTGTCAATATTCACGCTATCTATGGTGATTTTGGAGGTAAGTTTGTAGACCGCGACCAAATAGACATTTCTCATTTTCAGTGCTGGATTGACTGGGCTAAAAAACATAATTTTCAACTCGATTTTAATAGTTCCTCTTTCTCTCATCCTAAAAGTGGCATGCTCACTCTTTCGAACCCTGATGATGAAATACGTAATTTCTGGATAGAACATACTAAGCGATGTCGTGCTATCTCCGAAGAGATTGGTAAGCAACAAGCAACGCCCTGTATCATGAACCTTTGGATACACGATGGATCGAAAGATACCACGGTAAACAGATTGGAGTATAGGCGAATACTAAAAGAGTCGCTCGATGAAATATTTGCAACGAAGTATGATAACATGAAAGATTGTATAGAAGCCAAGCTGTTTGGTATCGGCGCTGAAAGCTATACAGTAGGTTCATACGATTTCTACTTGGGGTATGGCGCTAAAAATGATAAGATAGTAACGCTCGATACAGGCCACTTCCACTTGACTGAGAGCATTGCCGATAAAATATCGTCTTTACTTCTTTTTACACCCGAAATTATGCTTCATGTGAGTCGTCCTATCCGTTGGGATTCCGACCACGTAACTACCATGAATGATGATACGCTGGAGCTTGCACGCGAGATTATTCGTTGTGATGCACTGGATAAGGTGAATATTGGTCTTGACTACTTTGATGCTTCTATCAATCGTATTGGTGCTTATGTGGTGGGTATTCGTGCTACTCAAAAATGTTTCTTGCAAGCACT
>CAMTOV010000179.1 GCA_947074235.1 uncultured Bacteroides sp.
CTAGTATGAGCCGAGTTTATGTCTTATCTTTGCAATCAATTCTTATGATAAAAATTCGCTGTGTAGTAGAACATATAACTTATCAGAATGCCGAAAACGGGTATTCGATTATGAAGGTCAATGTAAAAGGATACAAGGATCTAGTTACTATTGTGGGCAGTCTGCTCGATGTGCCTGTGGGAAGTGTGTTGATATGCCAAGGCGAGTGGAAGGTAGATAAGAAATATGGAAGTCAGTTTGTAGTTGAATCGTGGGAAGAGGTGATGCCCGCCACCATTTATGGCATAGAGAAGTATCTGGGTAGTGGACTGATAAAAGGTATTGGCCCGCAGTTTGCTAAATTGATAGTAGGCAAGTTCGGCCTAGAAACAATTGATGTGATAGAAAGTGATATTGACCGACTTTATGAAGTATCTGGTATCGGTAAAGTACGCGTAGAAAAAATTCGAGAAAGCTGGGAGAAACAGAAAGAAATTAAGAATGTGATGCTTTTCTTGCAAGGATATGGAGTAAGTACATCTTATGCTGCTAAAATATTTAGACAATACGGCAAAGAGAGTATTGATAAAGTGAAAAGCAATCCATATACCTTAGCAGATGATATCTGGGGAATCGGTTTTAAGACAGCTGATGGCATTGCAGCTAAAATGGGTTATGAGAAGAATGACCTTCGTAGATGCCGAAGCGGTATTCTCTACACACTAAACCAATTAAGCAATGAGGGTCATGTATATAGCCAGGGAGAGCAACTTGTAAAAGCTGCTGTAGGTTTGCTAGAAGCTAATGAAGAATCAATACGTCAAGCGATAGCCGACATGATTCAGTGTGATGACTTAAAAATAGAACAAGATGCCATCTATTTACCCCCCTTTTATCATTCGGAGTGCGGTACTGCCAAACGGCTCATAGCACTATTGGAGGCAAAAGATAATGGCAAGCGCCCTAATTTTAACTTGAAAGCGATTGAAAAAGAGACGGGCATTGAATATGATGATGTGCAACTAGATGCAATCCGCCAAGCAGTAGATTCGAAAATAATGGTGCTTACAGGTGGGCCTGGTACTGGAAAAACAACGACAACACAAGGTATCATTGCTGCATTGAAGACTGCGGGTTTAAAGATTTTGCTGGCCGCCCCTACAGGAAGAGCAGCTAAGCGTATGAGCGAAGCAACAGGAATGGAGGCTAAAACAATTCATCGATTGCTGGAGTTTAACCCCATGGATGGATATAAACGAAATGAAGATAATTCATTGGAAGGTGATGCTCTAATTGTGGATGAGTGCAGTATGATAGATATCATACTGATGAATAATTTAATGAAAGCCATTCCATTAGGGATGAGATTGGTATTTGTTGGAGATATTGATCAGTTGCCCAGTGTTGGAGCCGGCAATGTGCTTCGGGATATAATAGACTCGCAAAAGATTCCCGTAATACGTTTGACACGCATCTTCCGTCAAGCTCAATCGAGCCGCATTGTGATGAGTGCTCACGCCATCAACAAAGGTTCTTTTCCTGATTTAAGCAATGGCAAGGATACCGACTTTTTCTTCATCAAATGTGAAGATGCAGAACAAGTAGCCAACAACATAGTGCAGTTAGTTAAGAATCGCCTACCCAAAGCTTACAATCTGCCAACTAGTAAGATACAAGTATTAACCCCCATGCAGCGTGGTATAGTAGGTGCGGCAAGTCTCAATATGGCATTGCAAGAGGCAATCAATACTTGCAAAACAGGTTTAATTCGTGGAGGATTATCATATCGCAAAGGAGATCGAGTTATGCAGATTCGTAATAACTACGACAAAAATGTTTTTAATGGCGACTTAGGGTATATTCAAGAAGTTGATATGGAAGAGCGCACATTGTTAGTAGATTTTGAAGGTTCGCTTGTAGAATATGAGGTAAGCGAATTGGATGAACTGACATTGGCATACGCTACGACCATTCACAAATCTCAAGGCTCAGAATATCCCATTGTAGTGATGCCTGTATTGATGAATCATTATGTGATGCTACAACGCAATTTAATATACACAGGAATTACCCGTGCCAAGAAAATCTGTGTGTTGATAGGCGCAACAAAGGCTTTAGCTTATGCTATTCATAACATGACCGTATTGAAACGCAATACTAAATTGAAAGAACGTCTTAACCCAACATTGGCTGTGAATGTTGAGAGTAAGATTATTCCTTTGATAACCACTAGAAATGATGACTCAAACAAAAGTTCGTTGGGAGTGGCAGCCGAAGAGAGAAGTTCTTATGGAGAAGAGTGATTAAGACTGGTTATCAGTCAGCATCTACTATATTCTTACCAAAAGGAGTTAGCGCTAAACCTGCCAATTTAAAATGTTGTAACCCGAAAGGAATACCTATTATAGTGATACATAGCACCACACCAAACACTAAATGAGTTAGGCAAATCCATATTCCACCAACAAAGATCCAGATAATATTCATAATAATAGACAAACACCCTCCATTATCAGGAGTAGCAACTACTTTCTTTCCGAAGGGCCACAATGCTAGAGTAGCCATTTTTAAAGTTTGCAAACCAAAAGGAATACCTATGATAGTAATCATCAGCAATAAGCTTGAAATTAAATATTCTATTGCTGTAAGCAAACCGCCGAAAATTAGCCACAATAAATTCAAAAGAAAATTCATATCTATATGTGTTTAGTTGAGTAAAGGTACAAAGCTAAACAATTTTCACAGTTTTACACTTTATAGTTTTCAAAAAACATCGTTGTCTATTAAAGATTTGAAAGTCATTTTCATCTAACAAAAAAAGGTGTAATTCATAAAATTACACCTTTTTCTTATTTTAAATTATAGCTCAGCCTATAGCTTTTGCTATCTTATTTCACTTCTTCAAAAGAAACAATATATGATTATCAGATACTTACATTTTCATGGTACAAATAAGATACTAATAATATATATACAAAACATCGGTCACATTATCATTAGTTGATTGAAGATAAGAGATAAATATGCAATTGGGTATATTCGGATTAAATCCATCCATGTAATTGATTTACTCGTTTTCGTTTTTGTCCTCTATGCTTTTGTGAATAGACTTGGCATTGAGTGATGTTACTACCTTCTCTCCGATAACTTGCTCCATCTCTATGCGTGCATTGCGAGCTACTGTTGCGCCTTTAACTGCTACCTCTTCGTGCTCTTGCATCGTTTGAGGATCACTATTCTCTGAAATACCTTTCGTGGTAAGTTCGGCCAACATATTAAGCACCAATTCACGATTAGTCATATTATCTCTGAGGTTTTCCTTTTTGAGATTCTTTAATCGCTTATACTCCTTTGCAGTATGATCGCTCCAAGTTTTGTAGATTATATCAGTGAGAGTGGCAAATTGTACTCCTTCTTCTAATCCACACCGTTTCCACTCATCCGTTAACTCCTTGCGTATCTCGATGGACTTGATGCGTTGATTAATCCAATTCTCAGAATATCCCAAACGACGATAATCGGTCATTGCCTGTTCTATTGAGAGCTCAGGATCTTGCATTTGGTCTAAACGTTCACTCGCTACTTGTGCCATCCACAGTTTGAATGGCTCCGCTTTAGGTGATGGGATAGATTGAATTAAGCGAAATAGTTGCTCTGTATCAGCCACATCTGTCATACGCATTTTTCCATCATTAGCACGCATTTTCAACTGTCCCAAATTATGGGACAGTTCACTGCCTTCGTCTTGCAGTTTCGTTTTCAGAGCATTCCAATACTTACGAGGTCGTGGACTGTCAGTTAAAATCTCTATCACATCAATAATAGAGAAATACCATTTTTCCTGTTCATCGTCCCAAATGGTGCGAACTTTCTTTTGCTCAAAAAGCTGTATTTTATTTTGGTGTGTCATAGCTATTGTTTTATTGAGATAGGTGTTTTATCCTCTCTTGAATTAAATTTCTCAATTGCTTTTTTAGCATTATCTACAAGATTAACTATCTCATTAAAACCTGATAAACCGACTTTAAGACCTGCTAAATTACAATACCCTATCTCAGCTTCGAATTTGTCCATTAAGAATCGTTCTATATCTGTTGCTTCTCGTTGCTCCTCTTTCAATTCAAACTCCAATTCTTCTTTTTGATCTTTATAGTAATTGCTAACTTCAATAATACCTACTACCTTGTTTGCATTTACAAATGTTAGTAATGATCCAATAAGAACTTTTACTACACTATTTTTCACTAAATCTTTAGATGCAGATATTGCATCTTCAATCTTCATTTCTGTTAATGATTTACATGACGGGAGTTCATCTATTGGCGTGCTATTCTTAATAATATTTTTTAAATCAATAATCATTCCCAATATCTCACTAATTGACGATTGAAGATGCATATCATCAACAGGTCTATTGCTGAGTTCTTTTAATCGCCTTTTACAACGCGATGCCCCATACATTTCACTAAAAAAAACTCTATCAATCATTTCAGTTAAATCATGACAATAAGATTTCATAATAGCACTCTTTTGCATAGAGTTGCCACTAATAAGACCTGTACGGTTTCCATATTTTTCAACTATCTCATCGAAACAAAGCTTAGCATTAGCCTTATCAAGGCTTGTAACAAATATTCCTTTTATTTCCATATTACTTGCATTATATACTATAAAATCTCTACCTTCAAATTAAGATTTAATGCTTCAGAAATTTTTTCTATCTGTTGTTTCTTCTGTCCAGTAGAGCTGTGTGTTATCAGATAAAGACCTTTGGCTATCTCTTTTTGGTTATAAAAGTCGTCTTGCGCATTTGAGATAAGAGGAACCCCACACTGAACTATAGCCAATGGTCGTACTTTTTCGATTCCGACTATCATCACTACTTCTTGCAGCGTTTCATAGGCAAAGCGATTTTCAACTACTTTGCCATTAGGAAAGGTAACGCGTAGGTTTGTTTTTGCACTTTTAGTCGGAGAATTGCGTTTTATTGTGCCAATATTATGCTCGACTTTTGGGTTTGGTACAATCTCAATAGTCTCCATTTGCTCGGTAAAGTTACGTTTTCGAGTGATACGAACACTTAAAGGTTCGTTTGGCACATAATCTACGACTAAAACCAACTCACGCTCTATTTGCCCAATTATTGGCTCTATCTTTTCTGAAATTACAGGAAGTATTTCATTTTTGATTATATCCTGTTCCAAATCGGAAGTCTGTTTTAGCAGATCTTCTCCCAACTCCAAACCTAACTCTTTTAGGTTCTGGATTGTGCTATATAGTTTTTGTAGTTTGGTCATAATTATTTCGCTCCATTAGCATTAAAGTGGACTTGCCAAATAATTTTGGACAATAAGTTAAGCTACATTTAAAAATTTCTC
>CAMTOV010000180.1 GCA_947074235.1 uncultured Bacteroides sp.
AAGTTTATATAATTTCTACCAGATATAGCCTACAGTACAAGAAAAATCGCCCTTCTTTAAATCATATTGCGAGGAAAGTGTATTCAACCCTCTTCGATAATTGAGTGACAATACATAATGGTTTGAAATTTTTGCTCCAACACCAATAAGTACACCATATTCAAACCTCTTCATCGCATTCAGGTGGTGCATGTCTTTATTAAAGTCTTTATAGCAGTCCCACTTATAATCATTTTTATCGCCTGCAATGCTTACTTTGTCTTTAATTGATGCTAGACCATATCTGCCATAAATACCAATTGTGGGAGTTATCGCAAAACCATCACTTATTGAAATGTCATAACCAAACTTTAACGGAATCTCTAGTGATAATACCTTAGTGTTTATAGCAGGAAACTCTGTCTGACTACTTCCTGCTGAACTAGCGTAGCTACTCATTACTGAGAATTTACCTCCTGTTTGAAGTAGGCTGATACCTGATGAAATACTGAATTTACTTTTTAGCATATACTGTATGTCTGCTCCTATTTCATAGCCAACTTTGTTTGCTTTGTCATAAATGATATACTTTTTGCCACCAGTATAACCTGATAAGTTACCTCCAACATGGACCCCAATCTTTAAATCTTGTGTTTGACCAAAACTACTGCATACAGCCATTGCGATGGCACATAGTGATAATAATACTTTTTTCATAAATCTATTTTTAAATTAATCACACCTATGACGCAGTTATTATTGAATACCCTTAGTTGAATATGAATTATTTTATCACTGCCATATTGTTTCATCCATACTATAACCTGCGACACAGCCATAGCCCCCATTTACGTTAGTATAAGTGGAGAACATAAAGGATAATCCATTGGATCCTATATTATTGTTTTTAATATCATTGAGCGATTTGAGCATACGATAATATTCAGGTGAAAGCACAAATAGCTGTACTTTGTAACTTTCTAACCAGCTTTTTTGCAGCGTATATAAATGTAGTGTCGCACTTCTATTCTTAAATGAAGAATCATCAAAGATGTACATATTGTGATAATAATCATTCCAAGATCCAAACCCAAGCTCTGCATTTGAATAATTGTTTAAGATAGGCTCTGCACTGGTTTCTAATTCCACAAATTCGGTTCTTCCTTTGGTTGACTCATCTTCAGGAACGTACAGTCCTACAACTCTCACTGCATAATATGTCGAAGACTCATTATCTTCGAAGGTTAATCGTAAGCGTGTGTATAGACTACCTTTGTAGAATGTAGTATCTATCTTTGTTGCTTCAATCGCTTTAGAGGCTGGTATGATTGTCCTTGCTGATACTGTTGGCAAATTATCATCATTTACTGTAATTTGAATTTCATCTCCAATCGAGTGCTCACCAATAGCATAATAAGTGGCAACAGTTGTTTCCGAGTCATTTGTATAATCAGCGTCAACAATTAGATCATCTATGCCATTAGTCGTGCAGCGTATGCTTGTAATGGATAGTCCTTCAGATTTACCTCGTATGGGCTGACTAGCAGATATGTTGATGATAATGGTATCATTGGTTGTTGGAAAAGCATATACCACAAGGGCATTCTTTCCTTTTATCTGATCGAGGGATATGGTATCTTGGCAGGAAACCAAAGAGATAGCGACTATTAGGTATAATAGGAAACTACGCATATTATTAAAATTTAATTGTGTAACTTACAGATGGAATGATTGGGATAAAACCCTTGCATTTAGCAGAGAAGCTACCATCTTCCATCTGGTGAACCTTAACATACATCGTATTGAAATGGCTATATACATTGTATATGCTGACATTCCAAATACGTTCATTACCTCGCTTGGTGGTAGAACGGAAATCTGCACCTACATCTAATCTATGATAAGCGGGCAACCTAAAGTTGTTTGGTTCGTCATATAGATACCCCATTTCACCATTTCCGGTATCACCAGGTAATTGTGGCTGTGAGATATATGCAACAGGAAGCGTAATGCGATTGCCACTATGAAGAGTCCATGCAGCAAAGATGGATATCTTATCAGTTAGTTGATATCTTGCATTGATATCTATCTTGTGACGATTGTCAAACTGATCAGCAAACCATCTTGTATGCAGTTCCGGAAAGTAACGTTTACTCCACGACAATGTATATGCAAAGGTAGCTGTTAGTTTTGTGCCATAATAAGAACCATCTATCTCCAAGCCATACGAACGTCCCTTGCCATCCGTCACGTTTTCGTTCCAGTTTGCTGCAGGTGGTTGCAAGCCCATCCAGTTACGAAATTGCAATAGATGACGTGTACTTTTATAGAATCCTTCGGCCGACAAGGAAATGCGGTCGCTTAACTGGGAATATAGACCTGCGACAATCTGATTCGATTGCGTTGGTGGAATATCTTTCGTTGTTGGAACCCAGAAATCATTTGGTAACTCTAAAAATGTGCTTGCTATCCGATGAATGCTTTGCGACATATGGGTGTAAGAAGCTTTTAGAGATAGGTTATTGGTTACTTGATATTTCAATGCAAATCGCGGGTCAAATAGATGATAGGTCTTATCCTCTACCTTTGTAAGCGTATAACTACAACCAAGATTGGTTGATAACTTTGAAGTTAAAGCTATCTCATCTTCTATATAAGCTGTTACCTCGTCAGACCATGCATTGCATGATATTTCCACTTTCGTAGTATCGACTTTCTCACTTGGATCTCCATAATAGAAGGATTGTTGTGTGGTCTGAGGACGAAAGATATGGTGGGTATAACTA
Source organism: uncultured Bacteroides sp. (assembly GCA_947074235.1). Classification (GTDB taxonomy): domain Bacteria; phylum Bacteroidota; class Bacteroidia; order Bacteroidales; family Bacteroidaceae; genus Bacteroides. The sequence goes on from CAMTOV010000180.1 coordinate 2,766, forward strand.
CCTCCAAATCTAATGCGATGATTAGCACTAGGCGACCAACGAAAATCAATCTTTCCACCCAAATCTATCATTTTGGTTTTATTCGTTCTAAGATCTAGACTATTTCGGCGTACTACATTGTCATAATGGTATGTATCATCCTCTTCTGAATTATGAAGTGAGTGACTATAAGATCCAATTGCAACGACAGTTGTATTTAGCGTAGATGATAACATGAAATCGCCTCCCAAAGTGAAATTCAAATTTCCCCATTTAAACTTATTTCGAGTATCAGTCACATATCCTGACCATGTACTCTTGTCGTTTATGCTATAATTGTCATAGCCTGAATAGATACTTATCCATACAGAATTGTCCTGATTTAAACGGTGGGTAACTTTCGCATTAAAATCATGAAACGCATACCCAAATGTATACTTTTCACCATCCTCATTTTGGCTATTTAGTAAAGCGTAGGTTGGTTTTAAAAGCAAATCGATCCAACTTCTTCGCAAGGCTACATTGAAAGATGTTCGATTCTTCCATATCGGACCTTCAACTTGAATGCGGCCATCTAGCAACCCAATAGAAAAGACACCTTGAATCTTTTGCATATTACCGTCTCGAGTTCTCACATCAGTAATAGACGATACACGACCGCTATACCGTGCTGGGAAGCCACTCTTGTAGAAGTCAACGCTTTTGATAATATCTGAATTGAATGCGGAAAACAAGCCCAATGAGTGGTTCGTTTGATAAAGAGGAGAACCATCGAGCAGAAATAAATTCTCATCACCATTACCTCCATGTACATACAGTCCCGAAGATAATTCCACTCCGCTACTAACACCTGATGTGTGTTGGATGGTTTTGATTAAATCAGGAGAGCTGAGCAGCGAAAACTCTGTATTGATATCATCTGCCGTAAATGTTCTTTTACCCGTTTGAGTTGTAAGCATAGATATGTTACGGTTTCCACTGATTACGACTTCTGATAATTCAATATAATTATCCAAAGCAAAATTTACCACACAATTTTGAGTCAGTTCAAATGTATGTATCTGTTCCTTATTGCCTACATACGATGCACGTATTTGATGGGGTCCTGGCGAAAGATGAATAATGTAGTATCCTTTCTCATTACTATGCGTACCTTGCCCAGTGGCTATATCATAAATCGTAGCATTAATAATTGGCTCACCATTCTGCTCAGTGACTCGTCCACGAACGGTATACTTTGTAGCTACTTCTTTTTCAGCTCTAAGTAAGATATTGCGTCCACGTATCTTATAATTAATCTTACTTCCATCAAACAGATTCTTTAGAACGTCTTTGAGTGGTCCTTTAATATGAAAGTCTTTATGAGTTTGTATTTCTAGATTAAGCTGAGCATCATAAACAAAATGTACTTGATACTTATCTTGAATCATATTTATTTGCTGTTTAATGGTACGCTGTCCCATTGCTGCTATACTATACCATAGCAGCATAATAAATAGAACTACTCTCATTCCACTTTAATCTTTATATCTAAAGTGCTCTCAATAATACTTACTATATCCTCACAGGAGGCTGCTTCAATCTCACCTGACAAGAACTTTGTAGAGTCAGAAGTTGAGAGTGTTTTTCCATAATAAGAAGAGATCTCTTTTAATACATCACTTACCGGTTCATTGGTAAACTTGAATACCTTGACACTATCATTTATTACGTTAGCTGGTATTGTTTCTATTGAAGACAAATCTGTAGGTAATTGTGGCGATGATTTAAATGGATTATAGCCGGTTACTATACAAGCTATAGCTATGCTTGTAATCAGTAGTACAGTAGCGGCAACCGAAATGCTTTTCCATACACTATGCGAACTTTTAATCGCGTTCTGTTGCTTGAGCTTTTTCCAAGCCGAATCCGTATTTATTCGATTCTCTTTATAGTGCTTTACTACAAAATTGAGTTCATCATCGTTTATCTTTTTCATAATCTATATTTTATGATATGACGAGTATTTCTTTTAAAACCCTTATGCAAACATCAAGAGTATTGATGAATATATGACTTTCGCTTTCCCTCGTAACACTGTATAGGCTTTGCTAATATGCGCTTCTACTGTCTTGACAGATATATCTAAGGATTTAGCAATAGATTCATATTTCATGCCATCGCGTTTACTCATCAAAAAGACAGTCCTGCAGGTGGGTGGAAGTTTATCTATCTCACTCCACAACCGTGCCTCTCGCTCATACCGTTCAAAGCTAGTTTCTTCATCGTCGGGATAATCTGGAACAGTTTCTGCATTTTCAGTGAAGTCAGGTTTACGCAATTCATCCATACAACTATTGCGCACCATCTGATACAGATAGCTCTTAGGTGTTTTTATCTTCTCACCTTTATTTAATAGCTCTGTGTACTTTACAAAACAGTCCATTACAATATCTTCTGCCATGTCTATGTCATTTAAAAAATGTGTGGCATATAAACAAAGCGGACGATAATAGTGCTTAAATGTGTATTCTATATTATTGGCAAATAGTATTTGCATTCCATATTCGTTTATTATTAGACGTAAGAGT
>CAMTOV010000181.1 GCA_947074235.1 uncultured Bacteroides sp.
TATCGCCCAAGATTTCTTGATAAGCACCCACCAAGAATACAGCCACATAATAAGAGTCTTTGCCCTTCAAGCTATGCACAGGCATGTAGTGAGCCACGTTGCGAGTAGAGATGAAGTTGGCAATCTTACCATCCGAGTCGCAAGTGATGTCTTGCAATGTAGCCGAGCGGTCGGGGCGTTCGTCTAAGCGCTGGATAGGCATGATAGGGAATATCTGGTCGATAGCCCATGAGTCGGGCAATGACTGGAACAACGAGAAATTGCAGAAATATTTATCGGCCAATAACTTAGATAAGCCTCTAAACTCGTCGGGAACATGCTTCAAACCGCCAGCTATTTGGTTAATCTCTTTTGTGATAGACCAGTACAAACGTTCAATCTGTGCGCGAGTCTTCAAGTCAACAATACCGTGACTAAATAGGTCGAGTGCCTCTTCGCGTATCTGCTGCGCATCGTGCCAAGCCTCAAGCATCTTGTTTTGGTTGAGCGAATCCCATATCTTATAAAGCTCTTGAACCAATTCGTGTGCATCGGATTCAAGTTCTTCATTGTCGTCCCATTGTGGCACAGAGGTTGTTTCGAGCACCTCGAATACCAATACCGAGTGATGAGCAGTCAGTGCACGTCCACTCTCGGTGATGATGTTGGGATGAGGGATGTTATTCTTGTCGCTCGCATCTACCAAGGTAGAAATCGAGTCGTTTACATACTCTTGAATGGAGTAGTTTACACTACTTTCGCTGTTAGACGAGCGAGTACCGTCGTAGTCTACACCAAGTCCGCCACCAATATCTACAAACTCAACATTGAAGCCCATGGCATGTAGCTGTACGTAGAATTGTGAAGCCTCGCGAAGAGCAGTCTTAATGCGACGAATCTTAGTTACTTGGCTGCCAATGTGGAAGTGGATAAGCTTTAAGCAATCTTTCATGCCCTTCGACTCCATAAAGTCGAGTGCTTCGAGCAGTTCGCTCGAGGTAAGGCCAAACTTGCTGGCATCGCCGCCCGACTCTTCCCACTTGCCGCTACCCGATGAGGCCAACTTGATACGAATACCTATGTTTGGCATCACACCCAATTGCTTCGCCATCTTGGCAATCAGCTTCAGCTCGTTCAGCTTTTCTACCACCAAAAAGATGCGTTTACCCATCTTTTGAGCCAATAGAGCCAACTCAATGTAGCTTTCGTCTTTGTATCCGTTACAAATAATCAACGAATCCGAATCGGGGTTGATAGCAATTACTGCATGAAGTTCGGGCTTAGAACCCGCTTCAAGTCCTAAGTTGAATTTCTTTCCATGGCTGATAATCTCCTCAACTACTGGACGCATCTGATTCACCTTAATAGGATAGATGATAAAGTTTTGCGCTTTATATCCATACTCCTCCGAAGCTTGTTTAAAACAAAGAGATGTTTTCTCAATCCGGTTGTCCAAGATATCAGGAAAACGTACCAACATAGGTGCAGCAACGTCGCGCAACTGCAATTCGTCGACCAATTCTTTTAAGTCGACACCTACGCCATTTTTACGTGGGGTAACCACTACATGACCTTTGTCATTGATACCAAAGTACGAAGTGCCCCAACCATTGATGTTGTATAGCTCTTCAGAATCTTCAATACGCCATTTTCTCATTTTCAGTACTCTGTTGAATATTTAATGTATATTAATCAACAAAAATAGATATAAATCTATATCTATTCATTAATTAGAGACGTTTTTTAACCAAACGGTATGTTTATGTTGTTATTATGCTAAGTTATAAGCTTGTTGGCTTATCATTTTTTGCCAACTTCTTACCAAGGGCTTGGCACATTTTTGCCACCGTATAGGCAAGGTTGTGCCAAGCTGGAGGCAACATCTTGCCAATGCGATGGCAAAAAATCAAATATAGAGGCTTGCCGGCTGTAATAAATCGTTTTTGGTTATATTTGCCTACATATTAAAACTTAAACAAGAGTAGATATGCTATTGCCATACTTAAACGAAGGTATAATAGAGGCCGGATGCGATGAGGCCGGACGTGGATGCTTGGCCGGATCGGTGTTTGCGGCAGCGGTTATCTTACCGCCCAATTTTGAAAACGAGCTGCTGAACGACTCCAAGCAACTCACCGAGAAACAACGCTATGCACTGCGCGAGGTAATAGAGCGCGAAGCGCTTGCATGGGCAGTAGGAGAAGTCACCCCCAAGGAGATTGATAAAATTAACATCCTCAATGCCTCTTTCCTAGCCATGCATCGTGCACTCGATCAACTCACCATTCGCCCCGAACACTTGCTAATTGATGGCAATCGTTTTAAGAAATACGGCGATATACCACACACTACGGTGGTGAAAGGAGATGGCAAATACCTATCCATAGCGGCGGCATCTATCTTGGCCAAGACCTATCGCGACGATTATATGAGCCGCCTTCATGCCGAACTGCCCATCTACGATTGGAACAATAACAAAGGATATCCCACAAAAAAACACCGTGCGGCCATTGCCCAGCACGGTGCTTCTGCATATCATCGCATGACCTTCAACCTACTTGGAGGCGATGGTCAGTTGTCATTATTCTGATAATTTTAAAACCACTTTATCTTTTTGAATATAGTAAAGGCAAGGCCCGATAATCCAAAGGAGAATAGTATAATGTACACAAATGCATAAGGAACGTCTGAAATATTAATATCTACATTCATGCCATAGAAACTGGCAATCAATGTGGGTAGCATCAAGATAATGGAGATGCTTGTCATACGTTTCATGATGGTGTTTACATTGTTGGATATAATAGAGGCAAAGGCATCCATAGTGCCGGTAAGGATATCGCTGTAGATGTTTACCGTATTGTAAGCTTGCTTTAACTCAATCACTACGTCTTCGGCTAGTTCGCTATCCCAGTAGTTTGTCTCTTGAAATATCGTCTTCAAGCGACCAATCATTACTTCATTGCCACGAATGGAGGTGTTGAAGTAAACCATCGTTTTTTGCAAACGCATCAAGCGGAGCAGGTCTTCATTACGAATACTCTTTTCCAACTCTTTCTCGGCTGCTGTGATATCGACATTAATCTGTTTAAGGTACTTCAAGAACCAAACGGCTGAAGAGTAGATGATGCGCAATATCAAGTCGAGTTTGTTGCGTACGGTGATATGCTTACGGCGGGTGTGCTCAATGAAATCGGGCACAAGCTCTGTGTTGTAGTAGCACACAGACACAATAACCTCTCCATTGGTTATGATGCCAATAGGCACGGTACTATAAGGTAAACCTACCTCACTGTCGTGATTGGATACGGGGATGCGAAGAATGGTCAACAACCAATCGTCTTCGGTTTCTGTGCGCGGACGCTCATCTGTATCGGCAATGTCTTTTAAGAATGATTCGGGAACATGCAGTTCTTTAGTCAAGAAATCGAAGTCTTCTTGATTGGGGCAAGTTACATTTACCCAGCAGTTGGGAAGCCATTGTGTTTTTTCTACAAAGCCAGCCTCACAATAAAGATATTGTCTCATCTTATTGTCTCCTTTCAAGTGTTTTGTGACGAATGGAGACGGCAAAGTGTGTTGCTAGACTCTATTCGCTTTTAATGAATATTACAGTACGTTCGCGGGTTGGGATCGTCCATGATTAATTGTTTTTATAAAAAGCGGAGCAAAAGTAAAGAATATATTCTGATTAACTCACTTTTACTAAACAGCTTAACATAGATTAAACATCTGTTTAATTAACTTTTTTGTACCTTTGCACCCAAAATTATAGAACGTAATTAACTAACAATAAATATTATGAGCAAGAAAGCCCTTTTAATGATTCTTGATGGTTGGGGTATTGGCGACCAAAAGAAAGACGACGTAATCTTCAATACAGCTACTCCATATTGGGATTCTCTTTTGAAAACATATCCTCACTCTCAACTAGAAGCTAGTGGCGAGAATGTAGGTTTGCCTGATGGTCAAATGGGTAACTCTGAAGTGGGTCACTTAAACATTGGTGCTGGTCGTGTGCTTTATCAAGATTTGGTAAAAATCAATCGTGCTTGTGCCGACAATAGCATTATGGATATGCCTGTTATCAAAGAGGCATTCACTTATGCTAAAGAGAACAACAAGAACGTACACTTCATGGGATTGACTTCTGGTGGTGGTGTGCACAGCTCATTAAATCACTTATACAAACTTTGCGATATCTCTAAGGAGTATGGCATCGAAAATACATTCATCCACTGCTTTATGGATGGTCGTGATACTGACCCAAGAAGCGGTAAAGGCTTTATCGAAGAGGTAGAAGCTCATTGCGCTAAATCGGCTGGTAAGATTGCTTCAATCATTGGTCGCTACTATGCAATGGACCGTGACAAACGTTGGGAACGTGTGAAAGAGGCTTACGACTTAATCGTGAACGGTGTTGGTGAAAAGGTTACTGATATGGTGGCTGCTATGCAAGCGTCTTACGACAACGACATCACTGATGAGTTTGTAAAACCTATTGTTAATGCTGCTTTCGATGGTACTATCAAAGAAGGTGATGTAGTAATTTTCTATAACTACCGCAACGACCGTGCGAAAGAATTGACTGTGGTATTGACTCAAGAAGATATGCCTGCTGAAGGTATGCATACTATTTCTGGTATTCAGTTCTACTGCATGACTCCATATGATTCTTCATTCAAAGGTGTTCACATCTTGTTCGATAAAGACAATGTAGAAAACACATTGGGCGAGTATATTGCATCTAAAGGATTGAAACAGCTTCATATTGCTGAAACAGAAAAGTATGCTCACGTAACTTTCTTCTTCAATGGTGGTCGCGAAACTCCATACGAAGGCGAAGATCGTATCTTGGTTCCTTCTCCAAAGGTGGCAACTTACGACTTGAAGCCAGAGATGAGCGCATACGAAGTGAAAGATAAATTGGTAGAGGCTATCAACGAAGATAAATACGACTTCATCGTTGTGAACTTTGCAAATGGCGACATGGTAGGCCACACAGGTATCTACGAAGCTATTGAGAAAGCTGTTGTAACTGTTGATAATTGTGTGAAAGATACAGTTGAGGCTGCTAAAGCAAACGACTATGAAGTAATCATCATTGCCGATCACGGTAATGCCGACCGTGCTCTAAACGAAGATGGTTCGGTAAATACAGCTCACTCTTTGAACCCAGTGCCATGTGTATATGTTACTGAAAACAAAGAAGCGAAAGT
>CAMTOV010000182.1 GCA_947074235.1 uncultured Bacteroides sp.
AACAAAACAATTTCACATCCTTATTCTTGATTGCTTTGTTTTTCGATTAGTTGGACGTGGTCTAGAAAATAATTATCCAGCTACGGAAGTCTCCAACACTAGCTTTGCAACAGCCCATAAAGCTATAAATAATAGCGGTACTTTCCGCTGTAGCATCATTATGGCAAAACAAATAGTTTACAAAACATATGGATAAACTAATATTATAAACAATGAAAATTAGACTTTTTAGTATGATGTTAATTGCTTTTATTTTTACTGGATGCGATAAAACGGTAACACAAATTGACTCATACATCAAAATTAGTGATAAAGAATTTGCAATTGATGAAAACGGTGATACATTATTTATTTATGTAAATTCAAATATTGATTGGACAATTAGTAACATTCCAAATTGGTGTGTTGTCAACATGTTTAAGGATAGTAAAAAACCTATGTTCGAAATTATCATTGCATCAAATGGGAACTCTGATGATAGAGATGCTGTAATTGAGATTGGGAATGATTTATTAAAAGAAAAACTTCATATTATACAAAAGGGGAAACCAAATGTAAATGAAATCAATTGGTATACTTTTCCAGTTAATTCAATAAATTCTGTTGAATATATTTTAGGAGAAAATCAAGTTGAAAGATTATACCAAGTTAATGCTACCAATTTATTTATAAATAGCTCAATTAAAAATAAAATATACCTCGGCAATTTGATTAATAAAAATCTGATTGGTTTTAATTTAACTGATTATAGTTTTTATGATTATAATCCCATTACTGTTGGTAGTTTTGTGGATGGCAAAGCTTTTATTGAAACCTACGTCCCTTCTCTTCAATCAATGAATACAATAGCTAATGAAATCTTATCTTCGGTACCGGATCAAAATAATCATTTTATTCATAGTAATATACCGATGTCATTTTCTTCCTACAGAGAGCTAAATCTGTTAAGCAAGGGGAATTTAGACATAAATTTTGATGAAATAATATCGGGTAAATCTTATTTAGAAAAAGAAATGGAGTTCCAGAATGGACTTATATATTCCTATTGTATGGAGTCATTCCATATAGTTATGGATTATCCGCAAGAGTTAATTAAAGAACAAATAACCAATATTGAATTACTAAAGGAAATGGCATATGTGAAAAGTGTTGTATATGGAAAAACTGCATTTTTAGTAATAGAGACGAATGATGATCCGAAGATTGTGAATAGCATTATTCAAAAAATCACCACGAATAAAAAGGTTAGTGACGATGAATATAAAGTTATTAGAAATCTTAAAGCATATCATCTATATTTTAACAATGATAATGTAATTCAGGTTTTAGAAGATAGTAGTGAAAATGTAATTATGGAATATGCCAATGGAATGATTAAACTGCCTATAATTCCTTTGTCTTTTTCTGTTCAGAGTTACTTTGACCACTCTATGTCTGACTTGAATTTAAATTTCACCTTAAAATAATCTTCTATATATTGTGTTTTTGCCTTTTCTTCGGACAATTTAAAGAATAGGACTCAGATTAAATTTCTCTTGAAGGGGCATATGAGGAAGAAGGCAAGATACTGTTGTATGAATTAGAAAATGGAAATAGAGTGAATGGCTACTATTACAATAATAATTGTGTAATATAAACTAAAAAGAGTATTGTTATAAAAAGCCTGAATAATCGTATTACACTCCGAAAATATAGGATTATGGCAACGATAGCAGAGTTTTAAGCTTTAAATTTTAATATAATAAAATGAAAACAAAAAGTTTATTTGGAATACTTATGTTATTCCTATTTGCAATTAGCTTTATAAGCTGTGATAAAGACGAACTTACAGACAAAGTTGAAACAATAAAAATGCATGTATCTGCAGAAACGGGTACTTATATACCATGGGGCAGTGAAACTCCTGTTGAGTGTATGCTTGTGAAAGAAGAAGGTAAGTTGCAATATTCTCATCTTGCTTTTGGCAGCATCAAGGGGTTTGATTATGTACCCCAACATGAATATGAGTTAGAAGTAAATAAAACTACATTAGCTAATCCGCTGGCCGACGGCCCGAACATCATTTATACTCTTCTCAAAATTATAAGTGACAAACTTCCTGTTACTCCAAAACCGGAAAAACTGCCGGAAGAAGCTAAGTTTAAACTAAAAATGGTGGAACTTACTCCATTTATGGATCTTGAAACTCCGTTGGCTGCTCCTTTTGATTTTTTAACATTTCAAATACTTAATCATAATGATGAATATATATTCCCCTCTCTTCCGGATTTTTTGAACTATTATGATTTGATTGAAATGTCATCTCCGGTTTTACCTAATACTTATTGCGTTTACAAATACAATGCGGATGAAAACGTTACAAAGAAGCATTTTACCTCTCAGTGGGGCTCTTATTTTTACGAGAAAACAGATTTCCCGATTTGTCTTAAAGGCTATAAAAACGGAGAATTGATATATGAGTATTCAACGACTCAAAGAATGCGTGAACGTGATTTTCTTGGAGTGGACTGGAAGAATGGAAGTATTATACTTGCTAATCCCAAGACCAATTGCATATTTAATATTCTTGATACCCGATATGAGTTTCTATTGACAAATACTCAAGAACTCAATGAGACTTGTTATATAAAAATACAAGTGTCCAATTCACCTAATCTTTCTGATGCTGAATGTCTAAAAGAGCAAGAAGATGGATTAAAATGGTTATTAAAAAAACATTTGGGTAACAAGGCTTCATTAACAGCATCTGATTTCAAGACGCTTCCAGAAAAGACCGATATTGTGGAGACTTATGAAAACAGCACTACACTTGTGGCAATTCTTCACAAAAATGCTGATGAAATGCATGAAGAATACTACTATGCTATAGCCGAATCTAGGTAAAAACGATTCTAATTTAGAACTGTCCGAACAAAAGGGAAGCACACAAAAAGGGGAAGCTGACAGCTAGTCTATGGCTTTTTAGATGAATATAATAATAATCTAAGAACATGTATCGATTATTATTTCAATCAAAATAAAATTGTATCTAAATATTTACCAAATAATTTGAAAAAGCAGCTAGATTCATTATATCTATAATGTAGACACTATCCAATAAATTGTGTAAACTATATAACTCGGGTCTTTAGATTTGAGTTATTTTTTACCTTTAAAAAAGAATTAATATGGATAGTGTTACGGCAAAGCGAGAAAAATGCCAGGCAGTTCCTGCCGAGATGTTTAGTAAAGAATTCCTGAGCCAATTCAAGATAGAAGAGGATGTGAGTCAGTTTCTGAAAGATCTTCATTCTCAAGTACTGGAACAAATGCTCCAGGGTGAGATGGATGCACATTTAGGTTATGACAAACATAGTACTAATTACTACAACAGTGGTAACTCACGTAATGGAAGCTTTAGCACTCGACTAAAGCTCGAACCCGAATATAGTTTACACAAAATTGTGGACGGTGCCTTTTGTTATGATGGATGTTTTATATATATAATAAGCAGATATATTATATATATTTTTTTCTCCTTTAAGTTGCTGTTACTGACCTAAAGCTGATTTCACAGTTTGGTAATCCCAGTAATATTGTCCATTTTGAAAACAATACATAGCCTTATGATTCCCAATATATTTAACAATATCTGGACATTTGGTTCTATCTACTGTAGCTGCCTTATACAATACAACGATATTCAAATTATCTCGAACAGCTTTTTCACACTCATATTCAATGTAACTACGGTTATCTATATAATTCCCTCGTGCGCAAGCATTAGTCCAACTGTTTTTACTAGCACAATATTGACAGCTACCACTTCTTACAGTTTTCGTATTAGTCCCAACAATAAGCACAAATGTTTTTGATGCATCAAGTCTTGTGGCAAGTGAGCGCTTTATACTACAATTCAAACTATTATCTCGTGCCTGTTGTAGATTATGGGCATCAGTAAACGACAAACTATAATATCTACTATCGTTCCACTTGTGTAACTGTTTGACTGCATCATTATCACCATCCCAATCAGCTGCGATGTACGTTTTTGTTCTGTAATTCATAATTTTTGTATTAATGTTCGTTTTCTATATTAATTCATAATCGGTTTAAAGGAAAGTTTTTAATATAAGTCGAAACATATAATTTATCTAAATTTCTAAATTTCGCATTACCATTCTGATATAAACTCAAAAGTTGCTCACTTGATAAATCTTGTATTGAACTTAAATCAACATCATACGCAATATTTAGTGAAGATTCTTTAGATTCCATCATACATTGAGTATTACCATCTGAGCTAAACATTCGTACACCATCGTATAAACGCTTATAACGAGAAGGAATTTGCATCCTTAATTTTTTCATAAAACTTAGTTCTTCATATAACCAGGGAGACAAAGTTTGCGTATTTCGAATATTTTCTAATGATATAGATTGATCACTCTGAATAAAAATAGAACATTCTGTTCTATCCATAATATCCATGATTGCCATTGATAACATTGCATGTATATGAGAAGTCGAAAAGTTTCTTTTATTGTAATTATAACATCCTGTGTTTTTTTCAAAACAATATTCATCATCTATTTCTTTCAATAGCCTATCAGCACTTTCCCACACATAAGCATCTAAGAAACATTTTAACCCACAATAATTTTCCAGCCATGAAGCTAATATTTTCGCCTTATCCAGATCATTATGAGAATGTGATATAAAAATGTCATATAAGAAAGATTCGTTATCCGTTGGAAACCAAACCGATTGTAATTTAGAACCATTAATTACTCCGTGCTCACCCATAACGTAATCTCTTAAAAAAGAAAAAGATTTTTTTTCTTCTTTCTCTGAAGACAATGGTTTGATTGCATGTGTTTTACGGATTAATGAATTAATTTCATTAACTGTTGTTTTGTAAGGTAAAAACATATATTGCTAATTTAGGAATTCAATATTATAAGTTTCCGTATTTATAATTCTTAAATTGATATTTTATTATATTGAGATGAATGTCTGGCGATGTATTGCCGTTTTCTGAATATAATACAATATTTAATCCTTGAGGAATACTAAGACGATCGGTATAAAAGGCTCCTGCAACCATATAATGAAGAAGTTGCATTTTAGTTCTATCAATTCCAGCCATACCACTGCCTATTAAAGGAACATGAACTGGATTGTTTTCATGATATTGTTCAATATTAT
>CAMTOV010000183.1 GCA_947074235.1 uncultured Bacteroides sp.
ATGAAAAGAATCGTAAATATTTTTCCCAGCTGCCTAAAAACAAAAAAGGCACTGCCTGGACTCATGTCCCGCACTGCCTTATCTCACAAACCAAACAACGACAAAAAACTAAGCTTTTGCTTTATATTTTGCTTCACTCTCCACTTCCTCAAACGAAAGCTTTAGCACCTGGTATTCAGTGAGGCCCGAAGTACCCGTACGTTTGCAGAAGCCATCTCGCTCCAATACCCTAACAATGGTATTCTGAGTATATACATCTAGCCCAAGGCGAGTCACACTTCCCAAGTACGACATGATATGCGCAGCCGGATACCACTTCGCCATGTAGTCGGCAGCGGAAGCCTTGCGGAAGTGCACGTAGAAGAGCTCTTCGGCCGGCTCCTTCATACGATAATCCTCATTTCGAGTATTAATTTCCACAATCTCTTCACCCGTGTACCAGTATCTATAATTACTCTTCAGCAAGTGGTAAGCCTGCGCATACACCCCGTTGTAGTTTATCTCCTGAGTTAAATCCACGCTCAGCACGGTAGATAGTAAGAAACGACGATTCCCCTCCATATCCTGCAAGCACTTCTGGTTGTTGGTGCTCGCAATAAACGACGCTCTTCGCACCATCATCTTCGTGTCCGCCGCATACGCTTTGCGCTCGTTCACACTATCCAGCGTGATGATACGCTTCAAAGCAGCCAAATCGCTGCGCTTCACCCCATCAAACTCGTCGATATTTATTAAAAGATGAGTAGATAGTAACATCGCATGATCCTTATTCTTTGGCTCCACCATTCCGATGCGCTGATAATCCGCCAGTTCGGGAGGCAGTAAACGTTGCACCCATGAACTCTTGCCGATACCCTGTCCGCTGCTGTATAGCATCAATGCATGCTGATTCACAGCTTTATCTTGCGTGGCACAAGCCACCAGCCCCACCAGCCACTTCAAGAGCGATGTGCGCCACACCTCCTGGTTGGTAGTTGTCACCATATCCGCCAGTTTGGTGATGTGATCTACGCCATCCCATTTGGGCAATCCTTCAAAGTAGCTAACAAACGGATTATACTCAGGCGAGAAGCTCGAATTGATGATTGCTTTCAAATTCACCCGGCTCACATTGATCCTTGCCAGTTGCGTTTCCAGATACACCGTATTGTATTCCCTTTCATCCATAAATTTGTATACCAATGGCTTCTCTTTGCCCTCCATAGCAACCCCCAGTTTAGCCACCTCCATGCGCTCGGCCACCAGGTTGTAACGGAAAGCATAATTCTCATTTAGAAACTCCGTCAGTTGCTCCATCATCGGTCTCTTTCTCTCTTTCTCAGCTTCATCTATCTTGCTTGTATAGATATAACCATTGTTGAGAGGCTCAGAAATATTGATGCCACCGTTGCCATACTTTCTCATTGTCAGCACAAGTGCTTGCTCAAAAGGGATTTTCCTTTTGTAGCACGCCCCGCCCAAGTAGTTGATAAACGTATTGCGGCTTCCCTTTTTAAAAGAGTGTTTTTTGCGAGTCACATCAATAGCCTTTTTGAAAGCTATCTCCATATGATGATCAATTTTCTTATCCTCAATCACCATAGGCTCGATAGCCGCTTTGCTACCTCTTTGCTTCTTTTCATCCTTTGGAGGTCTGTTTACGATGTTGCTCAGCGGTTTCACTTTGGCCAGTAGCTCCTCATTTACATACACATTCTTATCTTGCGACATATAGAACCCGCGTCCTATATCCCTGCCAGTGGTATCTACCTTTATCCCGGTGATACGTTCAATGTGCTCTTTTGTCATGTCATACATTTGTGCGTGATGCTTATCCAATTTTCTATAATCAATTGTCTCCCCTGATAAGTCTCTTTTCCTCATTCTCTCAGCCTTAGGCGTATCCATCCACATAAACACCTTCAGTCCGCTCTGCCGTGGCGATAAAAAGCAGATTAATGTGTTAGGGTCGCTCTCGATAATCTTTCTTGTGGTAGCCAACACATCCTTTTCCAAGTAGTCGATGTCGATTGTGATGATGCCATTGTAAGTTAAGATGCCGCATCCTTGGCGAATGGTGCTGAAATTGGATGTGAGCGTAATAAACGGCAACTGCATTTTGATACTCTTTGCCGTTTCTTCATCTCCCCTGTGCATCTGAAAACTTATTCTATCGAGCAGTCTTTGCACCTTTTCCGATGATTTAATACCGTTGATTAACTGCTCTAATGAAATTTGCCCTGTTACATCAGTGTAACCTCTAAATGTCGTTGCTTGCATTTGTTTTATTTAAATAAAAAGTTTTGTTATTTTAGAAATCCCGGTCAGAATTCCTTTTACAAAGATTCAATAAAAAAATCCACATATCAAAGTTTTTTTTTAGGTATGAGGAAATAATTTTTCAAAACATAAATTATCTCTTTATTTCACCGTATCGCTCGCAAAAAATTTGCTGAAGTCAAAAACTTTATTATTTGGGCAGATATAAATAGAGGAGTGCAATGTAAAATATGTGTTCATTAAACACACGCTGTAAGAATTAACCTATTTTGCATGTATATGTTAATATTATCGCTCGTGTAGCCAAATATGGCGACAAGTAAAACTCTTGCATCAGCTATTATGCCTGTTTTAAATGTCAAAATATATACGCTTTATATTTTCGGGGTGCATTGCGTCTGCTCTTATATAGTGTAGCTATTATCAACTAAACTAATAAATATGTTTATAAATTATAGCAGTGTGAAAAATATATACATAAACTTTCGAATTAATTTTGTATAGGGTGTGCCCATTTTCTCTAAATAGTTTTTATAAACTTCTAAATATGCATTCCATTCCAGAAATTATAGGGAGGGGGGGTACCCTCTATTAATTTCCGGAATGGAATAGAAATATAAAAGTTTAAACCACTTTTTTTTATTTGATAAATCATACTACTTTACCATTAATCATGAGATAATAAGCCGATTAGCAGAATGTAGTTGATTTAGCAACTTTTCGACGCACATTTTCTTGCCCCTTTTCACAAAATATAATTGCACAGTATTTTAATTTCCTTTACATTTGCACTCTCAACAGGTTTTAGGCCCCAAAAATTGGTGCAAATCGCATTCAGAATATATTCTAGGGGTATAAAATGTGTTAATGGTTTAGGTTAATATTAAGTTTTCTGAATGATGCACAAATCTCGCGTTTTTTGTCTTGTTCAAGCCGCGAAGCGCACCCGAGATATTCGTTTCTCTTAGTTTAACCAACTGATTATCAACACTAGCATATTTTTTTAATTCACGATTTTAATCAATCATCATCTCTTGTTTGCCCATAGGCCACAAAAGATGCTGTAACACGCTGTTATCTCATATAATAAATGAAAGGATTCCATGTATAATACATTACGCTTCTGGTTTCGCCGCCTACTCGAAAATAAGACATTTGTCAATTATTGGGCTGTATTGATAGCCGACTCCTTTTTATCCCTTTTCGGCACCCTTGTTACTTTGCTGTTTGTAGGCAATTTTATCGAAAACATTCGCTTCATAGATTATGGCGTGTTGCTACCATTGTCATTCCTGCTCAGTTCGCTATTCTTCTTCCTACTCAAGATAGAGCGAAAGATTATCCGTCACTCCACCCTAAAAAGTATGTTTAGGCTTGTTCAAGCCATCTTTCTCAAAGATATACTGCTATTGGTGTTGCTGCTCATGTTTAACAACTTCTTTGTGATAAGACATCCCGGAGCCGTTATCTTCATGGACTTTTTTGTGACGTGCGTCATCCTCATACTCTTCCGTTTGATACTTATTGTGGTGTATGACTTTGCACACGCACGCTTTCTTACTCCCAAAAAGCGCCTGCTTATCTATGGCACTTCAGACAATAGCATTGCCCTTTGCAAGCGTCTATCGTCGAGCCCACGCTACATGGTGGCCGGCTTTTTGCGAATGGACGACAGCATGAAATCGTGCGAGATATGCGACCGACACGTATACTATATCAATAATCAAGACGGGCTCGAAAAGCTGATGACCAAATATGGCATCAACTCCATTCTCTTTCCTACCCATCACGAAGCCAAGGCAGAAACCAATCGCCTGCTCGACTATGCACAACAGTTGGGACTGAAAACCCTGGTGTCGCAACCCCTCGACGAATACAGCGAGAATAAGCGCACCCCCATCCGTCGCATCAAGATTGAAGACCTCTTGGGTCGCGACGAAATCAATATCAACATGGAGCTGGTAGTTAACCATTTTGCCAATAAGATAGTGATGGTGACAGGAGCTGCCGGCAGCATCGGTAGCGAGCTATGCCGTCAGTTGGCCACCTTTGGTGTGAAGCAGCTCATCCTGTTCGACAATGCCGAATCTCCCTTGCACGAGATACGTCTTGAACTAGAAAATAACCATCCCGAACTCAAGTTTGTGCCCTTTATAGGCGATGTGCGCCAAGTAGAACGCCTACGCATCGCTTTCACCCGCTTCAAACCCCAAGTAGTATTTCACGCCGCTGCCTATAAGCACGTGCCCCTCATGGAAGAAAACCCCTGCGAGGCTGTCAGTGTCAATGTCTTCGGATCGCGCATGGTGGCCGACCTCTGCCTGGAGTTTGATGTAGAAGAGATGGTGATGATCTCTACCGACAAAGCCGTGAACCCCACCAATGTGATGGGCGCCTCCAAGCGCATGGCCGAAGTATATGTACAAAGCCTAAGCTCGGGCATCGACAAAGGCGAGATAAAAGGCAGAACCCGCTACATCACCACCCGTTTTGGCAATGTGTTGGGCAGCAACGGCAGTGTCATCCCATACTTCCGCAAGCAGATAGAAAAAGGCGGTCCTATCACAGTGACCCATCCCGATATCACCCGATTCTTCATGACCATCCCCGAAGCCTGTAGGCTGGTGATGGAAGCCGCCACCCTCTCTACTGGCAATCAAATCTTCGTGTTTGATATGGGTGAGTCGGTACGCATCCTCACCTTGGCCGAGCGCATGATACGCCTTGCCGGCTTTGAGCCCTACGAAGATATCGACATCATCTTCACCGGCCTTCGTCCCGGCGAAAAGCTATACGAAGAGGTGCTGAGCGACAAAGAAAACACGCAACCCACCAGCCATCCCAAGATACGCATAGCGTCGGTGCGCGAATACTGCCACCACGATATTGTAGACTACTACAACCGCATTCAGCAGCTAGCTATTG
>CAMTOV010000184.1 GCA_947074235.1 uncultured Bacteroides sp.
CGCATGGCTCCTAAAGCTCGTCAAGCTAAAGGTAAGGCTCGTTTGAACTCATACGATAAGCTGATGAACGAAGATGTGAAAGAGAAAGAAGAGAAATTGGAAATCTTCATTCCTAACGGTCCTCGTCTAGGTAATAAGGTAATCGAAGCGAAGCACGTGGCTAAGGCTTACGGCGATAAGCTTTTGTTTGATGATCTTAACTTTATGCTTCCTCCAAACGGTATTGTTGGTATCATCGGCCCTAATGGTGCAGGTAAAACAACGCTATTCCGCTTGATTATGGGATTAGATGGCGCTGATAAAGGAGAGTTTGAAGTTGGTGAAACTGTGAAAGTGGCATACGTAGACCAGCAGCACAAAGATATCGATCCTAACAAATCGGTATATCAAGTTATCTCTGGTGGCAACGATTTAATTCGTATGGGTGGCCGTGATATCAATGCACGTGCCTACTTATCGCGCTTCAACTTCTCGGGTGGCGATCAAGAAAAACTATGTAGCATGCTTTCGGGTGGTGAGAGAAACCGTTTGCACTTAGCTATTGCTTTGAAAGAAGAGGGTAATGTGCTATTGCTCGATGAGCCTACCAATGATATTGACGTAAATACACTTCGTGCATTAGAAGAAGGTTTGGAAGATTTTGCTGGATGTGCAGTAGTGATTTCGCACGACCGTTGGTTCCTCGATCGTATCTGTACACACATCCTTGCATTCGAAGGCGACTCAAATGTGTTCTATTTTGAAGGATCTTATTCAGAATATGAAGAAAATAAAATGAAACGTCTCGGAAACGAAGAACCTAAGCGTGTTCGTTACAGAAAACTAATGAACGATTGATATAACTTTCAAATTGAAAGTACAAGACACTTCTAGTGTTAAAATTATTAGGCCTCAACTGTTAAAGTTGGGGCTTTTTTTTGCTTTTGAGGCTATTAAGTGTTCAATAACCTTAAAGATTGAAACAAAAATGCAACATTACTTTGAATCATTATATCTATATTTGCATACTGAAATATTTATATCAAAATAATTTCTATTAATTAACAAAAAGAATTTATGAAAAGACATCTAATTCACTTTCTGTTGGTAACTGCCCTATTTGTATGCTCTGCGGCTACAATGATGGCTCAAACCACAGTGAAAGGACAAGTTGTTGATGCTGAAACAGCTGAGCCATTGATTGGTGCTACTGTTACTGTCGAGGGCACTGCTAATGGTAGCGTAACAAACCTTGATGGTTTATTCAGTTTAAATGTAGACCCAAACGCTACATTAGTTTTTAAGTACGTAGGGTTTAAAGACCTTATTTATAAAGTAACGCAGAAAAGTGGGACTTTAGATTTGGGTACTGTTGGATTAAACCCTAATGCAGTGGCTTTAAACGACGTTGTAATCACATCGCAAGCTATTGCACGCAAAACTCCCGTTGCTTTAACTACGATTGCTCCAGCTTTCATTGAAGAAAGAATTGGTACTCAGGATTTTCCTCAAATCCTTAAGGCTACTCCTTCTGTTACTGTAAGCCGCGAAGGTGGTGGTTTTGGTGATACTAAAATCAACATGCGTGGTTTTAAATCAGAAAACATCGCTGTAATGGTAAACGGTGTTCCTATGAATGACATGGAGTGGGGTGGTGTTTACTGGAGCAACTGGGCTGGTCTTACAGACGTTGCTAGCAGTGTACAAACTCAACGTGGTCTTGGTGCTTCTAAAGTATCAGCTCCTTCAGTAGGTGGATCTATCAATATTGTGACTCGTGCTACCGATGCTAAAAAAGGTGGTTTCGCAAGTTATGGTATGGGTAACGATGGCTATAATAAATTGATGTTTAGTGTATCATCTGGCTTAACTAAAAACGGATGGGCTTTTACTTTATTAGGTGGAAAAACTTGGGGTGATGGTTATATTCAAGGTACTGAATTTGAAGGATACAACTACTTCTTGAGTATTGCAAAACGCATCAATGACAATCAACAGATTTCGTTTACTGCTTTTGGTGCTCCTCAATGGCACAACCAACGTAGCTCATACGATGGTCTTACTATCAGAGGCTGGCAAGAAGTTTCAAAATACATGCCTGATGGCAATGGTGAAAACTATAGATACAACCCAACTTACGGTTTTGGCAAACATGGCGAACGCAAAACATCTGCTAAAAACATGTATCACAAACCTCAGTTGCAATTGAACCACTCATGGCAGATTAATAATAAATCTTCTTTGAGCTCTGTAGTTTATATGTCTATTGGTGATGGTTGGGGATATAGCGGTCAAGGTATATATGATTATAGAAATTCATGGTACGGTTGTTCAAATGGTGTATTGAATACTCAATTCCGTAATGCTGATGGTACATTTGCTTACGATCAAATTCAAGAAATGAATGAGAAGAGCACAAGCGGTTCTCAAATGATTATGTCGCTTTCTAAGAACCAACACAAATGGTGGGGGCTTGTGTCTACTTACTCAACAGAGCTAACTAAGAATATTAACTTCTATGGTGGTATTGATGCTCGTTACTATATTGGTACACATACAAACGTTATCGATGACCTTTATAATGGTGAATACTATATAGACCGTTTTAGAAGTGATAAAACAATGAAAGTTGAAAATAATGCAGCAGCTGCTAATCCAGCTTGGCGCAACCAAAAGCTTTCTGTAGGCGATGTTGTATATCGTGACTATGATGGTTATGTGTTGCAAGGTGGTGTATTTGGTCAGTTAGAATATGACTATGACAAACTTACAGCTTTTGTATCTGGTTCGGCTAGTGAAGTAAGCCAATGGCGTTATGACCGTTTCTATTACGACAAAGAACATGCTAAATCAAGCAAAGTAAATAAATTTGGTGGTACTATCAAGGGTGGTGTTAACTACAACCTTACTGAAAATCATAATGTATTTGCTAACTTAGGTTATATTAGTCGTGCTCCTTTCTTTTCGGGTGGTGCATTCTTGCAATCAACAAATAGCAACGAAGTGAATAAGGACGCTGTAAACGAAAAGATCTTAAGCTTTGAACTTGGTTATGGTTACCGTTCAAGATACTTCACTGCAAATGTTAATGCTTATTGGACTGAGTGGAAAGATAAAACAATGACAAGATCTATTGATAATTATCTACTTGCTGATGGAACATATGACCGTGCTGTGATTAATCTAACTGGTGTGAACTCAATTCACATGGGTATTGAAGTAGATGCTACTTTCAAACCAACAAAATGGTTAAACGTTACTGGTATGTTCTCTATTGGTGATTGGAAGTGGACTAACAATCCAACAGGTTATTGGTATACTTCAGGTGGTGAGCCTTTGACAACTAAAGGTGCTATAGCTTCTGGTATTCTAGCTCCAGATCATGCAACATCTGTACTTCTTCAAAAAAATGTAAAAGAGGGTGGCTCTGCACAAACTACAGCAGCTATTGGCCTTAACTTCTTCCCTATGAAAGGACTTCGTATTGGTATCGACTGGTTGTATCGTTCTCGCAACTATTCAGACTTTGCTATTGCTTCAAACGACCTATCAATAGGCGGTGAAAAACAATACGAAACTCCTTGGAAGATTCCAGCTTATAGTTTATTCGATATTAGCGCAGGCTATACATTCGAAATTGCAGGTTTGAAAACAACTATTTCTGGTAATGTAGAAAACGTGTTTAATCAGAAATACATTAACTCTGCTTATGATGGTGGTAATCACGATTGGGAAAGTGCTTATCGTGTATTCTATGGCTTTGGACGTCAAATGTCTGCTAGACTTAAAGTTAATTTCTAATTTAGAGAGGATATGAAAATTATGAAAAGAAATATTTTCGCATATTTGATTATTGGATTGCTCGTATTGTCTGGTTGTGACTATAACGAGAAAAACTTCGAAGGATTTAATGATAATCCAATAACCGATGTAGTTAACTATGCCGGTGATTATACTGGGACTTATCCTTCTGATGGGTACTTTACAAATAGAGCTAATTTAGCTTCTGCTGTAACAACAATGTTGAAAGATATGTTCCCTTATTGTGATGCAGGATCTACTGCAAAAATCAATGTACAATTTGGAACTGTTACTCAAGATTTCCAACCTGCTGATGTTAGCTATGAGTTGACTCCTGATGATTATGATACAATGGGCACAGAAAGTGGTCAGCCTGGTAGATATGATAATTTTGATTCTAAAATGGATATTGAAGCTTATTTGAAGGATTTCCTTAATGTAATGTATTCAGATCTTGCTGTTAATAAGACAATTACTATATCTTATAAGTATTATAGTGGTGGTACTACTACTCAAACTATGACTTTTCAAAAGAGTGCTAGTGATTGGAATGTAATAGAGTTGGTAGCATTTGCTCCAGACGAAACTTACACGTTAACTACTGAAGATTATGATTCTATGGGAACTGCAAGTGGGCAACCAGGTAGATTTGATAATTTTGATGTCAACATGGATATCAACATGTATATCACCAATTTCCTAAGAATCACTTTCCCTTATACTGCTACAGGCGAAACTATGGCTGTAGTTTATAAGTATTATGCTGATAGAGTAACTTCTGATGTTACTCGTATATATAAATATGATGGTTCTTCATGGGCAGAGTACAATCCTTATGCAGAAACTACAACTGTTACTACAATGATTGCTGAGATGTCATTCGGAGGTACTACTTGGGAGTTAGATCGTTTGATGGGTGGTACTGCTACTTATACTATGGTAGAA
This sequence comes from uncultured Bacteroides sp., assembly GCA_947074235.1. Lineage (GTDB taxonomy): Bacteria > Bacteroidota > Bacteroidia > Bacteroidales > Bacteroidaceae > Bacteroides. The sequence continues at coordinate 4,726 of CAMTOV010000184.1, forward strand.
GCCGATTATCAATATCTTGTCGATTGGGTAGCTATTAATAAGCCTGCATATATGAGTACTCAAAGCGATCAAGAGGAATATTACTTTGGAAGTTCTTCTAAATATAGTAATATCAACAATAATTATAATACTTGGAAAAACTATTATAATATAGATGGTTATCTTGATGGTATGACTAATGATCAAATTCAAACTGTAATGAATGATCGTATGGAAGAAGCATTCATTACTTTGTTGTTGCCAGCGTGGGTTGAAACTCCAGATGATGGCTTGAGTTATGTTTGTGTTTATGCCATTTATGGTGGTTTAGGTACAGGTAATTACTCTATGTCCTTCATTTATAATAAAGAAGAAGCTAAATTTGAATATGTAGTTGGTCCTACAAAATTATAATTATAGCTTACTATAAAACAATAAAGCCACTCCAATTACGGGGTGGCTTTATTATTTTAGAATAAA
>CAMTOV010000185.1 GCA_947074235.1 uncultured Bacteroides sp.
GTGGAGCATATCCCAACTCTTGCTGAGCCGGAGAAATATCGCATTGCCAGTTTCTTTGTTTCATTATTTTATACTTGTCCGAATTGAGTGTGCTGGGCTTCCCCAATAGGCTAGCACCCGTTTCGGCGAACAAAGATACTATTTTAAGCACAATTAACGGGCATTTAATGCGAATAACCGTCTTTTGCCCCATCTCTTTCTGTATCAAATCAGAAAACTCGCGGCTTGGATAGACAGCTCCATCAGATAGGAAATAGGCTCTACGAAGTACTTGCTTGTCGATGGCAGCAAAAACTGCTTGCACCACATCCTTTACATAAACAAAAGTCAAATCTTGACGACGATAACCCACCGAAAAGTCTAAATGATTGCCAATAGACTTCGCCATCAGGTAGTAATCGGCTTCGCGAGGTCCATAAACACCCGTTGGGCGAAATATCACATAAGGGAAATCTTTTAGCTCTTGCAAGTATTGTTCCGACTTGAGTTTACTTAAACCGTATGCTGTGTTGGGTTGTGGAATATCACTCTCTTGAATAGGCGTATAGTCTGCTTCGCGAATAGGGCCATACACACTGAGGGTACTGATATAGAGAAACTGTTTGGGAGTCATATTCAGTTCCAGCAATGTATCTACAAAATGTTTTGTCTGAAGATAGTTGGTTTGTTCAAACTCTTGCTTGTTGCGACACTTGGTGGCACCGGCACAGTGCACTATATAGTCGAAGTTGCAATGCTCCGATTGATAGCTCAATAGCTGCTCTTTCAACTTATCGGGATGTGCAAAATCTAAAACTAGGAAGTGAATATCGGGATGTTGCAAATAACGTTGGCTACTACTTGCTCTCATACCTGCCCAAGTGGTAAATCCACGACTCAAAGCCTCTTCTACTAAGAAACTTCCTATAAATCCACTCGCACCAGTTATTAATATACTTGCCATTATTTCTGTTGATTATTACACGTTTACCTGCGCAAAGGTAAACTATCTGCCTCGGTTTGCAAGAAAAGCGTAGCCAAAAAGTAAAGAAGATAGGATAGAATCTAAATAAAGAAGAGGTACATCACTTGACATGATGCACCTCTTACAATCTTAAGAAGTTGATTGTTTACATAACAATTTTGGAACTCTTACTTCCTACTTTCACTATGTAGGTAACACCAGTGGCTAGGTCAATATTTAGCGTAGCATCAGTAGCAACATTGCTATAAACCATGGTTCCACTTGCAGAATAGATAGTTATAGTTTGTCTAGTAAGTCCTTCAATCATAAGAGTTGAGCCAAGCGAGTAAATCTTCACATCACTAGCATCAACGCCTTCGATGCCAGTAGACACTTGGAATACTAAATCTCCTGGATTGATATAAGTAGAAGCATCATTGAATCTATCAGCGTGAGCAGCATCTTTGGCATACCCTACAGCTGGCACTCCATCGGTAGATTTACCAGCACTGGCAAAACATCCAGTTAGGGTTGTCTCATCAGACAAATTGAAGCTACTCAAATCGAGAAGGGTCAATCTTCTACACCCATGAAACATTCTATCTATTTGAGTAACACTAGAGGTGTCGAAATGCCTCAAATCGAGAGAGGTAAGTGATTTGCAATCATAAAACATCCAACCTAGAGTTGAGGCTTTAGAAGTATCGAAATTGCTAATATCAAGTGTACTCAAAGAAGTACAGCCGCTAAACATCTGATTAAAATCCGTAACGTTTGAGGTATTGAAACTACTTAAATTGAGTGTTGTCAATGAAGAACACAAACGAAAAACTGACTCCATTGTATTCACATTAGAAGTATCGAAATTGCTTAAATCAAGCGAGGTAAGTTCTGGGCAGTAGTAGAACATTTGAGACATAGACTCCACTTTTGAGGTATTAAAGCTACTTAAATCGATAGTAGTCAATCTGATGCAATTTGAGAACATTTGAGACATAGACTCTACGTTTGAGGTATTGAAGCTACCTAAATTGAGAGTCGTCAAATAATAGCATCCTGAGAACATTTGAGACATAGACTCCACTTTTGAGGTATTGAAGTTACTTAAATCGAGCGAGGCTAGTTTTTTGCATTCAAAAAACATGGCAGACATAAACTTTACGTTTGAGGTATTGAAGCTACTAAGATTAACTGATTGCAGAGATTCGCACCTTGAAAACATCGAACTCATATCGATAACATTCGAAGTATTGAATTTGCTCAAATCGAGAGTAGTCACACTAGAACAATACTCAAATAAGTTAGACATCTTTACAACAGGCTTACCGTTATACATACCATCGAGAGCTGGATTGGGCAATGGATCTCCTGTATTCCATGTATAATCACCATCAGAGTATGTGCCTCCCTCAGCTTTATTCACTTCTGCTTTAAACAGATAGTTTAGTTTTACACCATATCCGCTACCACTAGTGTAGTAGTCATAAAACTTCGTTAAATCGGCTGGTGCACTTTGTGCATTAAGTTGACAGAAACTACTCATTGCTACAACAAAGAGCAACATAAAGAAATAAGCGTTTTGTTTTTTCATATCTGTAATTATTGTAGATTGAAGAATTGGCAGATGCGACATTGCTGTGCACCTGCCAATATTTAAATTATTACATAGCTATCTTAAAGATACTAGCACCAATCTTAACAAGGTAAATGCCTCTAGGAAGTTGAACAGAAAGCGACTCAGAGGTAACTACTGCTTGATACACCAACATACCTGTTGCGCTATAAATAGCCACAGCTTGTCCATCAAGACCATCCAGATAGATTGTACCACCCTGGCTATACACCTTCAGATCGCTATTATCGACGTTTTCTATGCCTGTACTCACTTCAAATCGAAGCTTAGTATCATCTAGTTTTGTTAGCGCAGAATTTGAGAAGAGGTCAATATGTGCTTGATCTTTGGCATAAGCTGTATAAGATGAACCACCCGATGAAGAACCACAGTCTAGAAATATCTCATTCATGTATAGTTCTCTTTCATTGCTACGAGTAAGTACAGGCGATAACAAATCGAATGAGCTAAGATCGAGCATAGTGATAGCACTACAGTTGTAGAACATTCTTTCGAGCATGGTGAGTTTAGGGGTTTGGAAGCTAGTAAGGTCGAGTTCTGTCAATGACGAGCAGTTGTTAAACATATAACTCATATTTACCACATTAGTGGTGTTGAACAAGCTTAGGTCTAAAGAAGTAGCCGCGCTACATTCGCTAAATAGACTCATCATATCTATAACCGGCTGGCCTTCATACATTCCATAGGGAGCTGGGTTTGGTAGAGGATCGCCTGTTTGCCAAGTGATATCGCCATATTGATAGTAACCACCAGATGCTTTATTTACTTCTGCTCTAAACTCTGTCGACATGGCTACGTATAGTCCGCTACCAGTGTTGCTATAACCATAGGTATAGAAATCGGGAGCCGAAGCATTGCGAAAACGAATCTTAGTCAAATCGATTTGTGTCTTACTAAAATCATTGAAGAGAGCAGCTGTAGCAGCATCTTTGGCATAACCAATGGCAGGCACACCGTTGGTGGCTTTACCGCAATTGAGAAACATAGTACCAAGATAGGTTTCATTGGATATATCAAAGTTGCTGAGGTCTAGTTCAGTCAATGAAGAACAGCCATTAAACATTTGTCCTAAATTCACCACCTTAGAAGTATTAAAGCTTGATAAATTGAGCGATGTCAACGAACTACATTCACCGAACATAGCAATCATATATTGAACATTCGAAGTATTGAACAGGCTTAAGTCGAGTGTTTTGACAGCAGATAAGCCATAAAACAGGCTACCAAAACTTGCAACGGCGATGCCTCTATACTTGCCATTAGGAGCAGGATTTGGCAATGGATCGCCTGTGCGCCATGTATAGCGGCCCACAGTATAAACACCTCCGCTAGCTTTGTTTAACTGTTCAGAGAACTCACTTGTTAGTAGCACACGATACCCTTCTGCCACCTCAGAATAGACATAAAATTTAGATAAATCTAATCCCTCAACAAAACGAAGCTTATTGGTATCAATGCTCGTAAACTGAGGATTGTTGAATATAGTTGCTTGTTCTTCACTCTGTGCATATCCTACAGCAGGTGTTCCGTTGGTGGCAGCACCACAATTGTAGAACATTCTACTTATATTTTCGATAGATATAGCGTCAAACGACATCAAGTCGAGCGATGTAAGTGAGCTACAATTCATAAACATGCCACTTGTATTTTTAACATACATCGGAGTGAACAAGCTCAAGTCTATTGAGGTAGCTGAAGAGCAGTCGGCAAACAGAAGCGACATATCACTTACCACTTTATTATTAAAGAATCCATGTGGACAAGGATTTGGTAATGGATTGCCTGTGCGCCATGTATAGTCGCCATCAACCAACACCCCACCCGATGCTTTATTAAGTTGTTCTTTAAATGCAGGTGTCAACTCAAGTTTATAAGCTCCGTTGTCATATTTATAGATGTAGAATGCAGTCTGAGCATCTTTAGTCTGAAATAGCAATTTTGCTGTATCAATATTTGTTTTTGCAGGATCATTAAACAACTCGGCATTAGCATCATCGATAGCAAATCCAACTGCCCGTGCACCGCTAACAAATCTACTACAGCCTAAATACATATTTTCAACATCTACACTATGAGTTGGATTGATTATATTGAAGTTGCTTAAGTCTAAATAAGTAATCTTGCTACACATGTGAAACATACGATTGGCAGTTATCAAGCTAGAAGCATCGAAGTTAGATAGATATAGAAAAGATAATTTTTCTGCTGAATCGAACATACTAGACATGTCAGTAACCAAAGAAGTATTGAATTTACTTAAGTCTAGACTCTCTAGCGAATTACATCCACAAAACATAGATTCCATATCGGTCACCTTGGAAGTATTGAAATTATCAAGATTTAGGGTTGTTATAGATGAAACACCTGAAAACATATTACCCATATCAATAACATTAGCAGTATTAAAGTTATTAATATTGAGAGATGTTAATGAGATACACCCCAAAAACATGGAGTTCATATGGGTAACAGTGCTAGTGTTGAAGTAGCTTAAATCTAAAGAAGTTGCAAGGTCGCAATTAGCAAACAACCCGCTCATATCAGTAATAATCGAACCAGGCATACTTGGATTTGGAAG
>CAMTOV010000186.1 GCA_947074235.1 uncultured Bacteroides sp.
GGGATAGACAAAGCCATCACTCGTGCCAAAGAATACTGCAAAGCCAAAGGCAAAGACTTGAAGATTGAGATTGAAGTGCGTAGCTTCGACGAATTGCAACAAGTGCTCGATTTGGGTGGTGTAGACAGAGTGATGTTTGACAACTTTACCCCTGAGATGACTAAAAAAGCGGTAGAAATGGTAGGCGGCCGTTTCGAAACAGAATCATCGGGTGGTATCACTTTCGATACACTGCGTGACTATGCCGAATGTGGTGTAGATTACATTTCGGTAGGCGCACTTACTCATTCGGTCAAAGGACTCGATATGAGCTTTAAGGCTTGCTAATAATATAACTAGACACGGAATTCCTTTTCTCAACTATTGGTCTTTGAGGCTGATAATAGAATGAATTCCGTGTCTTTGTTTTTAGTTAACTGTGATAAGCATAAATATTCTTTCTGATAATTAACTTCTTTTTAGATATTCCTTTGCAGCATTTGCAGAGTTTCTACGTCTAACTAACAGAAAACGCGAGAGGGCGTCTGTATAAAAATAACGCGCATAACTTGGAAAACGAGATTGATCTTATAAAAGGCTGCCGAGCAGGGGACGAATCTGCCCGAAAGAAGCTTTATACGCTCTACTCTAACCAGATGTTGGCTGTTTGTTTTCGTTATACAGGCGATATTGATACTGCTCATGATGTGTTGCACGATGCCTTTATAAAGATATTCACTCGATTTTCGTTTCGTGGTGAATCATCTTTAATTACCTGGCTGACGAAAGTAATGGTGACACAATCGCTCGATTATTTGCGCCGCGAAAAGCGAAATAGTGCATGGATTGTGAATGAGGAGCAACTGCCCGATATCCCTGAACTCACAAAAGATGAGAACAACCTCTCCGAAGAAAAATTAATGATGTTTGTGGCCGAGTTGCCCGAAGGATGCCGCACCGTGTTCAACCTTTATGTGTTTGAAGAGAAAACGCATAAGGAAATAGCCAAGCTTCTTGGTATAAAAGAGCACTCCAGCACTTCGCAACTGCATCGAGCCAAATATCTGTTAGCAAAGAAAATAAAAGAATTTAAGAATCATGAAGAGAGAAAACGATGAATTAGTCGATCTGTTTCGTTCAAAACTATCGCAATCGGCCATGCCGGTACGCGAAGATTCTTGGGAAAAGATAAATTCCGGTATCGCTTTTGCCAAGCATCATAGGCGAACCGTTTTGATGCGCATTGCATCTGTGGCTGCTGTGCTGTTTGTTCTGATGGCTTCTTCGGCAGCTTTCTGGTTTCTTTCTCCCAGAGATGAAATAGAGCAGGCGTTTACTCAACTAGAAGCTTCCAATACAAATATTCTAAAAGGAGATGATGTATATCAATCATTTACTCCTCCCTCTTTTGTGGCTGCTGTGCAACAGTCGTCTTCTCCATTGTCAGCCCTTCCTATTAGTCAATTTGAAGATGAAGATTCTGTTGAGATATCTTTCTCATTTTCGTTTTCAATCACTTCGATAGAAGAAAATTCTTATAGACCATATGTTGCCAAAGAATATTGGCATGTAGGTACTGGCAGTCAAAATGAAACAGCACCTTCTACTTCTTACTCTTCTTATGCGGAGGTTAGTTCAAAAGATGTATTGACTAAAGAAAAGAAATGGGCAGCTAAAGTAATTGGTGGAGTGGCATTGCCCGATAAAGCGATATGTAACAAATTGCCTTTCACGCTAGGAGCTACTATACAGCGTCAGCTAAATAAATACCTGGCAATAGAGGCTGGATTACAGTATGCCAATGTGCCCAGTGTAGATAATAAACTTCACTACATAGGTGTTCCTGTAAAACTCAATGCTGCCTTTGTTGATACTAAAAAAGTGAATGTATATGCTACAATAGGTGGCATTGCAGATAAGTGTATAGCTGGTGCGCCTGATAATGACTTCAAAAGTGAACCTATACAATTGTCGGTTACTGCAGGGGTTGGGGCGAGTTATAAATTAAACGATCAACTAGCTTTGTTTGTAGAACCAGGCATCACGCATCATTTCAAAACAGACTCTTATTTGGAAACTACTCGCACTAAGCGTCCTACAAACTTCAATGTGCTTTGCGGGCTACGTATGTCATTTTAATCTTAAGAAAATCTATTATGAAACAGATAATAAACTTAATAGTCATACTATTTGCTGCATTTTGTATAAGCAGCTGCACAAACGACACTGTGGAATATAATAATCCTGAAGTTGGTGTTTTTATTAAACAACTCAAAGCAGGTGTATATAATAATAAGAATGAGCTTGGTATAATCGTTCTACCTGACTTTACAGGTGAAGATGTTTCAGATTTACTTAAACATGCAGATGATTTAACTGTTATACCATCTTTCCCTACTATGTACAACTCCAATAGTGGGAAAATAAGATTGGGTGAGTGTATCTTATGGATTGTTGAAAGCCTTCGATTGGGCATGCCTGCTTCTATGGGATGCAATATGGTTGAGGCCAATGCAGACAATTATGAGGCTATCTACTTTTTGAACGATGAAGAAGTGCTTGATGCGGCTGCACGCTACAAGCATTGGTGGGAGAATCGTAAATATCCCCGCACAACTTGGACAATAGATCCTTGTTTTGACGACCCATTGTGTGGTAGTGGATATCGTTGGTGGTAAAATTGTGTGTAAAAATAATAGGTTAGGTTTTGTTAGTTAAGATTAGAAAGATTGTTGGACTGATATGTGCCCTACTTTGTTTGGCACATATCAGTTATGCACAAGAGTTGACTTTACAAGACTCCGTGCGACTTGTTAACACTATAAACGAAGAGCCCGAGTTGAATATCAATAGAGATTTAATCGATCAAATTGATTTTGGTTCGGGAGTCATGAGCTCACCTTATCTATATACAGAAAAAAGTTGGTTGGCACCCGACGCTACTCTTCCCATCTCCTTGCCCGATGAAATTCCGTTAGATAAAAGAAAGGTACTGACTTTGCGCCCTTATAATGGAAGTACTCCTTACAACTGGGATCCCATTCGCCAGAAAAAGATTAAAGTTACGAAAGATACTTGGCGCGATGATCCATATTATGAAATCAAGATGCGAAGAATTTATTCTAACTGGGCAAAGAATCCTTTTGATAAAGGAATTCGTAATTCTGTTGCCGAGATTGAGGTAACTGGTTTAAGATATAATCCTTTAGCTGGCAGGGTAGGGAATGCTATGGTTGGCGCCTGGCAATCTACTCCAAATGCTAATGGCTTAGATTTAATGACCCCTTTTACAAAAGAATACTGGAATAAGAGTATGGTGAAGCGTCGCCGTCGCACATTGGAAGTATTGAGTCAATACGGTGATTCAACAACTGTAAATGTAAATTCTCCGATTATAGTTCCTGTTACTCGTTGATTATTCAATTTCGAACTATCTATGGCATATACTTGTTTTCATTATAAATAATAATTGCTATAGAGAAATGAACAGAATCACATCATTATTCAAAATTAAATATCCCATTATTCAAGGTGGAATGGCTTGGTGTAGTGGTTGGAGGCTTGCATCGGCAGTAAGCAATGCTGGAGGTTTGGGCTTGATAGGTGCTGGATCTATGTCTCCCGAGTTACTTCGCGAGCATATTCAAAAGTGCAAGGAAGCTACTCAGTTGCCCTTTGGTGTCAATGTACCATTGATGTATCCTAAAATAGATGAAATCATGAATATCATCGTGGAGGAAGGAGTGAAGATCGTTTTCACCTCAGCTGGCAACCCAAAAACTTGGACCTCTTGGCTTCATGATAAAGAAATAATAGTGGCTCATGTAGTATCATCGTCTAAGTTTGCCATGAAATGCGAAGAGGCAGGTGTTGATGCTGTTGTGGCTGAAGGGTTTGAAGCTGGTGGCCATAATGGACGCGAAGAAACAACTACTATGTGCTTGATTCCTTCTGTGCGCAAGGCAACTACTCTTCCTTTAATTGCAGCAGGTGGCATAGGCACAGGGCAATCTATGATGGCGGCTATTGTGCTAGGAGCCGAAGGTGTGCAAATAGGAACTCGTTTTGCACTTACTAGCGAGAGTTCAGCTAGTAATGTATTCAAAGAATATTGTTTACGTTTGAATGAAGGGGATACAAAATTGCTTTTGAAAAAACTTTCGCCTACTCGTTTAGCTACAAATACATTTAAAAATCAAGTAGAAGAGGCTGAAGCTCGTGGTGCTTCCGCCGAAGAATTATTGAGTATGATTGGATCTGGTCGTCCAAAGAAAGGAATATTAGAAGGCGATTTGGAAAATGGAGAGTTAGAGATTGGACAAATCACCTCTCTGTTTCGCCAACAACAGTCGGTAACCGAAGTCATGACTGAGTTGATTGAAGATTACGCCCGCATCAGTAAGATGCGCTATGAGTGGTAAATCATACTGTTTCTATATAAATAAGAAAGCACTTCTCTGAGGATTCTCTAGTAGAAGTGCTTTCTTGCTATTATGCTAGTTCATGGTAAGGTAGGTCAAATACGTCTGCTATGGCTTTATATACCACTTTGCCATCAACAATGTTTAGCCCCAAAGCTAGTGATGCATCTTCTTTGCAAGCTTTTTCCCATCCTTTGCTTGCCAATGCTATTGTATAAGGCAAGGTTGCGTTGGTAAGTGCCATAGTAGATGTATAAGGCACAGCTCCCGGTATGTTGGCTACTGCATAATGCACAATGCCATCTACAACATACGTTGGGTCACTGTGTGTGGTAGGGTGTGATGTCTCAAAACATCCACCTTGGTCTATAGCTACATCCACCAGCACCGTTCCCGGTTGCATCAATTTCAACATCTCTTTAGTAATTAAGTGAGGAGCTTTGTCTCCCGGCTTCAATACCGATCCTATTACTAAATCTACATCTTTCAATTCTTTCTCTATCTGATGCATAGAAGAATAGAGCGTCTTTACATTAGCTGGAAGTGTTTCACTCAAATACCTCAAACGAGGCAGGTTGATATCAGCAATAATAACATCGGCACCTAGACCAGCTGCCATTTGTGCAGCATTGCTACCAACCACACCACCGCCCAGTATCAATACTTTGGCGGGTTTCACTCCAGGCACTCCACCTAGCAATATACCTTTTCCACCTTGTGGCTTTTCAAGAAA
>CAMTOV010000187.1 GCA_947074235.1 uncultured Bacteroides sp.
AGGGAGAAGAAGAGGGAGCCGTTACAAAAAACGGATTAGAGATGCTATTGCTTCAAGCTTTTGCAGCTTGGGAGATATGGCATAGATAAAATATTGGATCTAGATTAGAACTAGAGACAAAATTGTCTACATAAAATTTAAAACAAAAATCTATGAAGAAAAGTGGCAAAAGGTGGATTGTTACAATCTGCGTAATCATTATAGTTCTTTTCAGCATCGTGCTTGGAGGAAGTGCTTATTTATTGAAGTATTCTTTGAGACCGTATGAAACTGTGCAGCACAAGAATGCTATTTGCTACGAATATATGTTCCAAGAATATCCTTTCCTGCAATCATGGGTAGATAGTCTTACAACTACTGAAGCGCTTCGCGATACTTTCATTATCAACCCCGAGGGCATTTGGCTTCATGGATACTATGTCAAGGCTGCTCAGCCAACCAACAAAACAGCAACCATTGTTCATGGATACACAGACAATGCAATCCGTATGTTTATGATTGGCTACCTTTATAGCTATCATCTAGGCTATAATATCTTATTGCCAGATTTGCATTACCAAGGGGAAAGTGGTGGATCGGCTATACAGATGGGATGGAAAGACCGCCTTGATGTGATGCAATGGATGGATGTAGCTAATGAGCTATTCAAAGATAGTGTTAATACACAAATGGTAGTACATGGTATCTCAATGGGAGGTGCTACTACTATGATGGTATCGGGTGAAAAACAACCAGAATACACAAAATGCTTTGTAGAAGATTGCGGATATACTAGTGTTTGGGATGAGTTTCAATATCAACTAAAACAAGATTTTCACTTACCAGCATTTCCTTTATTATATGTAGCCGATTGGCTTTGCAATAAAAAATATGGATGGGGGTTTAAAGAAGCCTCATCAGTCAATCAAGTAAAAAAGTGCAACTTACCGATGTTTTTCATTCATGGAGGCGATGACCACTATGTTCCCACTGAAATGGTTTACTCACTTTATGAGGCTAAATCTGAACCCAAAGAGCTTTGGATTGCGCCGGGTTCGGCTCATGCACAGTCATACAGAGATCACGAAAAGGAATATACCGATCGTGTTAAGAACTTTGTAGACCAATATATTAACTAACTTTTTTTTAATGAAACGATTCTATTTATATATTCTCTTTCTAATTATAGCTTGCACTACATTGCAGGCCAACAATAAAGTTTACACTGTAGATAATATACCCAAAGTGCATTTGCAGGACAAAACGCGCTTTGTAAACGATCCCGATAATATTCTTTCGATTAGCGCACGCGATAGTATTGACCGCATGCTTTATCAATTAGAACAGAAAACTGGTATCGAAACAGCTGTTATCGTTGTACCTTCTATTGGTGAAGAAGAATGTTTCGACTTCTCTCACAATGTACTTAATAACTGGGGAGTTGGTAAGAAAGGTGCAGACAACGGTATTGTAATCTTATTGGTTACCGATCAACGTTGCATCCAATTCTATACAGGATATGGTCTTGAAGGAGATTTACCAGATGCAATATGTAAGCGAATTCAAATGACTGACATGATTCCATACCTTAAAGAGGGCGATTGGAATCAAGGGATGGTAAGTGGTATTCGTGCTACTTGCGAACATCTAGATGGTACTACACCAGTAACAGCAAGTGCAGAAAATGATAACGAAGACCTCTGGATAATATTTGCTTTTTTAGGTTTTATATTTATTGCTAGTTCTATTGCTGCCTTTGCCGCTTGGCGAAACTCAAGATGTCCTAAATGCAAGCAACATAAACTTCAACGTACAGGTACACTGCTTATCTCCAAAAAGAATGGCATCAAAACAGAGGATATCACATACACCTGCATGAACTGCGGCAATACAATAGTTCGTCGTCAACAAAGCCATGATGAAAATTATCGTGGAAGAGGTGGGGGCGGTGGAGGCCCCATTATAGGTAGAGGCTTTGGCGGGCGCGGTTTTGGTGGCGGCGGAGGCTTTGGTGGAGGTAGCTTTGGCGGTGGACGCGGGGGTGGCGGAGGAGCCGGTTCTCGATTCTAATTAAATATCAAATGAAATTCTAATTTTAATAACACAATAAGATCATGAAAAAATCAACTATTATCATTATCATCGTTGCAGTAATTCTTGTTATATGGGGAGTTAGTTCTTACAATGGCCTTGTAAACATAGAAGAGGGAGTAAATGGACAATGGGCCAATGTAGAAACACAGTATCAACGCCGTGCCGACTTGATTCCTAACTTAGTTAGTACAGTAAAAGGATATGCAGCACATGAATCTGAAACATTGGAAGCAGTAGTAGAAGCACGTAGCAAAGCTACTCAAATAACTGTTGATGCCAACGACCTTACTCCTGAGAAGCTAGCTGAATACCAAAAAGCACAAGGTGCAGTATCATCTGCACTTGGCAAACTATTGGCTATTCAAGAGAACTATCCAGATTTGAAAGCTAACCAAAACTTCTTGGAGCTTCAAGCTCAACTAGAAGGTACCGAAAATCGCATCAATGTAGCACGCGTTAACTTCAATGATGCAGCAAAGGAATATAATATAAAAATTCGTCGTTTCCCAAATAGTTTGTTTGCAGGAATGTTTGGTTTTGATAAACGCGCTTATTTTGAAGCAGCCGAAGGAGCTTCTTCTGCCCCACAGGTGCAGTTTTAAGTAATAAACGCTTAATCATAAACATAGGGTTGAATTCTTTAATAAGAATTCAACCCTATGATTTTATCAGCACTTATTTATTTAAGGAATTCTTCATGTAATTTAATCAACTAATATTTTATAATAATCTAAGCATAATCCTAATATGTAAACTATGACAAAAAAACTAATTGTTTAGCAGCAGATTGTTTACACAATTAAGGCTATTCTATTTTTAGAATAGCCTTAATTAGTATATTATAAATTCGTAATGTATTAAATACTAGTAATTTCGTTATTTACCAAACATCATCTTCTTTTCTTGGTAGACCCACCCAACAACGAACCAAGTAGTCCACGCCCAAGGCTAACGAGCGTATTAACTGCTTCGCGCTTCATTTTAGTACTAGCCATCTTTGCCATGCTACCCATCAGACTGTCATCATATTCTTTCTTTTGTCGGCGTTCTTCAGCAGCACGTTCCCGCTCTTCAGCCCTACGTTGACGTTCGTCCTCTTTTTGTTGCTTTTCATCTATTTTTCGCTGTTCAGCTTCCGCTTTTAGCGCAGCAGCTTGATCTATGCGTTCTATCAATATTTCATAGGCAGATTCACGGTCTATCATTTTGTCGTACACTCCAAATACCAACGACTTTTGCATCACACGTTTACGCTCTTCGGGAGTAATAGGGCCGGCTTGTCCTTCGGGAGGTAAGATAATGGCACGCTCCACCATTGTGGGACTACCCTTCTCATCAAGGAAAGAGACCAAAGCCTCGCCCACAGCCAATTCGGTGATAATCTGTTCGGTATTGAATGCAGGGTTTTGTCGAAATGTTTTGGCTGCTGTAGATACAGCCTTTTGATCGCGTGGTGTAAAAGCACGCAAAGCATGTTGCACACGATTACCTAATTGTCCTAATACAGTTTCTGGAATATCAAGCGGATTTTGAGTACAGAAATAGATACCCACCCCTTTTGAACGAATCAAACGAACAATTTGCTCAATCTTCTCCAGCAATGATTTGGGAGCATCATTGAATAGCAGATGTGCTTCGTCAAAGAAAAACACAAGTTTTGGTTTATCTACATCTCCCACCTCAGGCAGTTGTTCAAATAGTTCAGAAAGCAGATAAAGTAAAAATGAAGTATATACTTTAGGAGAGTTTATAATCTTGTCTGAAGCCAGTATATTGATCACGCCTCTACCACCTTGCGTCTGCATTAAATCGAAAATGTCGATAGCCGGTTCACCAAAGAATTTATCACCACCCTGTTCTTCAATGGTCAATAGGCCACGTTGAATAGCCCCTATACTAGCAGGAGAGATATTGCCATAACTTGTAGTGTATTTAGCACGATCATTGCCCACAGCTTCAAGCATCTTGCGTAAGTCTTTTAGGTCTAGCAACAGCAATCCTTCATCATCTGCTATTTTGAAAACCAATGATAGCACACCACTTTGCACATCATTAAGATTGAGCAATCGCGAAAACAACACCGGCCCCATTTCAGAAACAGTGGTACGCAATGGATGTCCTTCTTCCCCAAAAATATCCCAGAAACAAACAGGGTATCCACGATATTCAAATCCATATTCAGCTAATTTGTTTTGCTCTACACTTTTCTGCAAATAAGGATTAGAACCACCTGCACGGCTCACGCCTGAAAGATCACCTTTTATGTCAGTAGCAAATACAGGAACACCCATAGCACTGAATGTTTCTACTAGATTTTGCAATGTGCAGGTTTTACCTGTGCCAGTTGCTCCGGTTATCAGTCCATGACGACAAGCCATACGGGGTATGATACCCAATTCAGTTTCACCCGACTTGGCATTAAAAGGTTTTCCTTGAAGATCAATCATTATTGTGCAGTATTATTTGGTTTAACATTGTATTTAGTTATACAAATATAAGATACAATTCTTAAATTAACCAAAAATACTACATTCTAATTGACTTGAACATTGGTAAAAAATTCATTAAACAATCTTTCAGCTGATTCTAACTGTTCGGGAGTATTTTCTTTTACGCCTTGCAATAGATAAGTCTGCTCGAGCGATTCATATTTATGAGCTCCCAATGTATGATAAGGCAATAATTCTACTTTCTGTATCATCTTATATTCCTTGAAATGTTCGCCCATAGCACGGATATCTTCTTCAAAATCGCTATATCCCGGTACTAATACGTAGCGCAACCAGAAAGGACGTTGATGATCTTCGAGCCATGCCGCTACTTTCAAGGTCTTCTCATTACTCATTCCGGTAAGGGTTTGATGACGTTCATCATTGAATTCTTTCACATCAAGCATCACAAGGTCTACCATCTCAAGTAGTGTTTCAACATGCTCATTCCACACGCCGCCATTGGTATCTAAGCAGACATGAATACCCTCTTCGTGTAACCGCTCTACCAAAGGAATCAAGGCTTTGGCTTGCACAGTGGGTTCGCCTCCCGAGA
>CAMTOV010000188.1 GCA_947074235.1 uncultured Bacteroides sp.
GCAATGACAAGTTGGAACTATTGAATCCCAACCAGCAAACCTCAAGTACGTTCGGATTTAATGCCGATGATTTAGAGGAATCTGTGATTGCCGCCTACAACCATATTCGTATGGAGGGTTCTTATGCTCGTGTGGGTTATACTATTGACGTATGCCGTGGAGATGAAGCTTGGAATTCTTCACAAGTATGGTATATTCCTTTTGACGATATGAATGCAGAAGTTACTTCAGACATTACGTGGTGGCCATGGAGAGAATGGTATTATACTATCAATGTATGTAATTTTGCCATTTCACGTTGTGACGTAAATAATAGCCAACTGTCTGAAAAGATGAAACGCATCAAAGGACAAGTGCTTTTCATGCGCGGATTGTCATACTATAATCTAGTGGGTTATTATCAGAATCCACCCCTTATTACGGACTATGCCTCTTACTCTACACTCGCAGGCCTTTATCAAGGAAACAGTGATTATAATGATGTACTCGATCAGATAGAAAAGGATTTCAAGGAAGCGATGGAGTTACTCCCATCTCGCAACGAAGGCGGCGAATGGGCTGGTGGACGTGCCACTAACGGTGCTGCAGCAGGCTATTATGCTCGTGCCCTTATGATGCGCCAAAAATATAGTGATGCACTACCGGTATTGAAAGATATCATCGGTAAGAAGTATGGCACTTATAAACTGATGGACAATTATGGAGATAATTTTCGTGAGGGTAAGAACTACGAAAACAATGAAGAGAGTCTTTTTGAAGTGCAATTTCTTGATTATGGATCGCAAGGCACCGACGACGAATGGACGCCAGTGAACACAAGTCCAAATGCTACACAAGGGTCGGCCATTGAGAGTAACTTCGCCCCAGGCAACTATGGTGGTTGGGCCGATATCTCTGCTTCGCCTTGGCTTTATCAACTTTTCAAAGAAGAGCGTACCTTGAAGGGAACACTTGATCCTCGTTTGTATTGGACAATCGGAACCTATGAACCGGACTGGGCGAGTTTCGAATATGGTAATGTGGCTTATACGTATACACTTACAGCCACCGACAATATCGTGACTAACAACATATATGGAGGTCTTCCTATTGCCAAATTTACCAATCTTCGTACTGGTTTGTACAGCACTGTAGTTACAGGTTTGCGTGATGGTATTAACTTGCGCCTGATGCGTTATTCTGATGTATTGCTACGTGCCGCTGAATGCGAAAACGAAGTTAATGGTCCCACACAGCAGGCTCTTGATTGGATCAACGAAGTGCGTAATCGCGCCGATTTGGCAAACTTGGAACTCAAGGATTTCAACAACGCTGACAAACTCTTCGAACAGATAGCCAATGTGGAACGCCCTAAGGAGTTTGGCTGTGAATTCGGCCGAGGCTTCGATCTTATCCGCTGGGGATTCTTCTATGACAACGGGCGCTTGCAACAACTTAAGGAACACGGTACAGTTCGCCGCTCCACAGAGGGAGTAAAGAATCCTGTGAATTACAGTGATATAGCTAGTGATTCGGAATTGAAGAGCACATACGATACCTATTTGCCGGGACATGAATTTCTTCCTATTGTACAACGGTTGATGAACAACAACCCAAATTTGAAAGGTAATTCTGCTAACTATAGCACGGATAATTCCTCTTTTTTCAGCACTAATGGTTGGAAAGTACGTCCGGTTGTAGATTTAAGCAAATAAATATATGCTCAGAATTAGTTCATATAAATATGGGAGTTGAGTGAATTTGAATACAAAAATGCGGAGCTTCAGAATATTGTAATTCACTATAAATAAAAACTATAAATATCTGTATATTTGCGTTAAGACAAATGTGTTTCGCATAAAGCCCATGAAATATGAACTAGTTGTAAACACTTACTTAAACAAGAAAAAGTTACAATCTTTAAAATTTAAGACAATGAGATTACTCAAAAAAATAACATACGCTTGCTTTTCCGTAACCTTAGGGTTACTCGCATTGACAGGCTGCGAAGGTGCCGAGCTTTACGATGTAAACGCCCCCGACTGGATTTCTGATAGGATACAAGAAATTGAAGATTCAAAGAAACCACCTCAAGAAGAAGAACTTGAAGGCATGCAAGAAGATGTGTACACGTTCGGAAATACAGATTATACCTCCGGCTTTTGGAGTTCTTTCTCCAAGTATTACGTGATACCCGATGGTGAAAAGTGGAATGCGGTATTCAATCTCCACATCAATCCGGCCGACAATACGTATTACAAGAACTATGCTCTTATCATCACTAATGATGTAGATCGTGGTGGTATAGGATATGCTGAATACGGAGCCATCCGCTTTGATGTCACAGGTAGCCCTGAAACGTACAATTCACAATGGGGCGATCATATCAATTTCAGTTACATCTCGGGCACACTGCTTCTCGACCCCGTTGACAATAAAGATGCTAACTTACAGCTTTTGGGTGGTAAGATAACACTCACGGTTGACCGCACCAATGAAAGTGCTTTCACCGTAAAGATGACCAATAGTGAAGCTACCAAAACTTATGAGCAACCATACAAGGAAGCGAATTTGAATGCAGATGAGAGCAACACCAATATTCGTTGTTTCATAGTTCCCGAAGGTTCCTACATCGATTTTCAACAAACCAATATTGTTCCTATTGGCGGCCTAACTTCTGCAGAAGACAAAAATCCGATATCGATGATATTGCAAGATGTGCCTGATCAAGTCAATGTAGGTACTTCGCTCGAAGAAGCTATGATAAACATCTCGGCCCTCGTTACCTTTGAAGAGGGAGTAACCAAAACGGTATCGGCTTCCGAACTCTATTTGACTGCTATCCCCGATATGGATCAATTGGGCATGAAAACGCTTGTGGCCATCTACAACAAGACCTTTAAAGGTGAGAATTCCGATCAACCGGTTGTGGCTAATGCAACATTTGAAGTCGTGGAAAAAATTGTATCTATCGATATAACTAGTCCACCTTCGCACATTCAATATTATTATTATAACTCAATTGCCACTCAGGCGTTGACAGACCGAACAATGGTCTTCGATCCAACAGGTATGATCGTTACAGCAACTTACGCTGACGGAAGCTCTAGAGTTGTTGAACATGCGAATCTCAGCTTCTCTTCCGTTCCTGCTCAAACTGGCTCTCAGGTTGTTACTATTACAGCCGACGGTGGAGCTACAGCAGCGGTAGTGATTACCGTAAACCAATCAATACCTTCTGTTGTGACCAACACGTCAAACATGGTAGGGGCAGCAGATAACTCAACGGGCTGGCCAGGAACTTACTCAGACGACTTTAATGTACCTGTGGGTGAAACAAAATCCATTACCTTCACCAATTATAGTAATCTGGGTGGTAACTGGAATAACTTCCTTGTGATTCTCCGCAAAGCCGATTTAGCAGAGTATGCGGTTGTTCGCGCTGATAACTGGGGATGGGGCATTGGATATGATGCCTGCTTACGTAGCGGAACACAAGGTGATTGGGCTGCTTGGCTTGCCGGCATGAATGGTGCTAAAGTCACTGTTTACGTCACCAACTGTGGTAATAACACCGCCGATGTTCAGGCTGTGATGGAGGGTACTACAAATACAACCTCTACCCAATATTATTTAGGAATCAATACGATTGATCCAAACGACTTGAACTTTACATTGGGAGTTGATGGTTGTCATCTTGTTTTCAATGAATGAAAATAGCTATTAATACTTTATCATCCATGTGGGAGTGTCAAATGACACACCCACATGGATTTCAAAAACTAACCTATATAATGAGAAAAATAACATCACTCTTAATATCTCTACTGGTAATTCTTGCTTTCACGGCTTGCTCCGATGGTCTAGACGATATTGAATACAAAGAAAATAGTGATATAGTCGTAGCTACGCCTCAAGTGACCGCAACCACAACTACATCGCTAACTGTAAACTCTTCGGTCATCGGCAATTTGAATAACGTGGTCAAGATGGGTTTCTGTTATAGTGTAAATAACCAGAATCCTACTATCAAAGACAATGTAGTGGATGCCGACGAGGATTTCAGTGCAACTATCTCCGGCTTGACAAATACCACCACTTATTATATCCGTGCTTATGTCTATGGTAACAGTCGTTATACCTACTCGGATGCACTCACAGCAACTACAGAAAGTTTAAGCCTTGACGAACAGCTTAAAAACTATGTGGCACCTGCATACGAGGACAACTACGTGGACATATCCAGCTGGAATCAGCGCAATCAGTGGAACTTAGCCAATGTGCATGACCCATCGGTGATGCTAGCTGCTGATGGATATTTCTACATGTACCAAACAGATGCTTCGTATGGTAACGCTCACGAGGGATACGGTCACTTTCATGGCCGCCGCTCAAAAGATTTGGTGAACTGGGAATATCTTGGCGCTACCATGTCTCAGGTGCCTGCTTGGGTAAAAGAGCAACTTAATGCTTACCGCAATGCTTGTGGACTTTCTTCTATTAGTAGTCCCTCTTATGGCTGCTGGGCACCTGTAGTGCGAAAAGTCAATAATTCGCTTTATCGTATGTACTACTCAATAGTGGTTACTGATCAGATAAATGGTTCAAGTTCATGGAGCGAACGTGCATTCATTGGCTTGGCTGAGACAACAGATCCTGCTTCTAATATTTGGGAGGACAAAGGTTTCGTGATTTGTTCAGCGTCTGATAAGAATTTGAATTGGGCAAACAATGGCTGGGAGACAGCTTATTTTAAATGGAATGCTATCGACCCAACCTACATTATCACCAAAGAACAAGAGCATTGGCTTATTTATGGCTCATGGCATAGTGGTATTGTAGCGGTTGAGCTTAATGCTACTACCGGTAAGACAAAAACAGAGTTGCCTAACCCATGGGGGACTATTACGGATATAGCTCCTTATGGTAAACTTATTGCTACACGCTCTATGGCTAGTCGTTGGCAAGCTTCGGAAGGACCGGAAATCGTTTACAATGCTGAGACCGATTACTACTATCTATTTATGGCCTATGATGCATTAGATGTTCCGTATAATACGCGTGTTTGTCGTTCGCGCAACATTGATGGCCCTTATTTGGGTATTGATGGTCGTG
>CAMTOV010000189.1 GCA_947074235.1 uncultured Bacteroides sp.
GGCCCCATGGGAATTGTAATGATGGACTATATAGGCAATGGAACAGGAGGTACAAACCTGCCGAATTTGATATTACAGAATAATTTCAAATTTCCGCTGCGGAAGAAAATAACCTCACGAGAAGACGCAGACTACGATGCCAGTTACACAGACGGTGGAAATGCAATAGAATAGAAACACAAGAATAAAGAGCCAAACAACATAATACACAATACAATGAAAAAACTCTCGATGAAATTAAAACTGGCTATAATGGCCACATTAGGTTTAATAACCATTTTATCTTGTTCGGACGAACCTACTATTAACAACATAGAAAGTAACTTTACAATAACGGCGCACATAGAGTCTCAAGTAGATAATAATGGAAATACTAGGACTAGCGTTGATGAAAATAGCACGGGGGCGACCGGTATATACTGGTCACCCCGTGACACAATGGGGGTATATGATATACATGGATTATCGAGTAATATTCCGTTTATCAGTTCCAACATAGAGAATAAGGGAAAAGCTGAGTTTTCGGGTTATATAACCGGGACACCGGCTTTTGCCTATTATCCATATAGCAGACTAAATGATGGAAAGAGTTATACTGCTGTAGTAGGTGAAATACCTAATACGCAGCTTTATTCATCGGAGGAGAAGAGATTGTATTATGACTATAAAATAGGTATACCAACAAATACGGAGGGTACGGAGTTTAATTTTACTCACTTATTTACAATGTTGAATATTACGGTAGATGCTACAAATACGGTTATGTATGATGAAAAGCTAGAGAAGGTTTCACTAGTTTTTAATCAGAGTGCGGCGCTATGTGGTAAGTTTAATCTTGACTTATCGCAACAAGCAGTCAGCTGGACGGAGCAGCCATCGGATAAACATATTTTAAATTTAGTATGGACAAATCAGCCCGAATTGACTAATAACGTAGTAAAAGGGTATTTAAACTGTGCACCGGCAAACGTTAAAGATCAAGAGGTAACAGTTATAGTTCAGACTACAGATCATATAGCTACTTTTAAGGCAGGCTTGCAAAGTAACTTCAAAGCCAACACGGTGTATACTTTTCCATTGAACCTATCTTATTGGTCGACTAAGGCTGGTGCTGATTGGACATTATCGGGTAGTCCTACTATAGAGAGTTTTGAATTTAAAGCAGCTCAAAACAGTGGGAAGATTCTTGAAAATAAAGTGTATTATAATGCATCAGCAAGCAAAACGGTTTGCAGTACTGATGAATTGCATACTACTCAATCGCTAACTATAGAGGGCAATGAGATATCGGGATGTATTCCTTATTTGACAGATTATAATCTTGTGCCAACTATAAATTGCACCGAAGGCAGCACGCTTGAGGTAAAACTAAATGGTGTATACAATGAATACGTTGCAGGTACTTCTATCGATTTTACAAATCCAGTAGTGTTTCGTTTAACAAACGGATTGTTTAATAATGAATATGTGGTGTCTGTTAGGAACTCGGGTCTGCCAGTGATGGTTATCAATCAACAGGGGGGATCTACTACATGGAATGAAACTGGCTTGAGCATATATCCTAAGGATGCTGATTTTGATAATATTCTTGCATCCGCGGGAGGATCGATAACAGTATATAATGCGGATGGTACAGTTAATTTGAATAGTGCAGCTGCGGCGGTGCGTTTGCGTGGTAATACAACGCAAGCATATCCTAAAAAACCATTTGCTATAAAACTAGACAAGAAGGCTGACATTTTAAATATAATGAATGGTGGCACACACAAACGCTGGGTGTTGCTAGCCAACTGGAAAGATCGCTCGTTGATGCGCAATGCCGTGTCGATGGGATTGGCAGAGGTAATGAAAAATACTCTTACCGATGGTATGAAATGGAACCCAACAGGCAAGCATGTGGAGTTGATTTATAATGGTGTGCATATTGGGAATTATTTTTTGACCGAACAGATAAAAATTGATAAGGGTAGATTGAATATCAAAGCTCCTTATGACATTACTAAAAATGGAGTGATAACTGCTGACAACATTGATGACTATGGGTATTTGCTAGAAGCAGATGACTACTATGATGAAGATGCTAAATTTACAACTCGCACTTATCAACCATTTATGTTTAAAGATGATGTAGATGCTGGTGGTGTAATTATGAATTACGTTAAGAATAAGGTGCAAGGCATTGAAGACAATTTATATAATGGGAAATATTCAATTGCTTATAATGATTTAGACCTCAACTCAGTTATCGACTACTGGATTTTCTATGAATTGGTACTCAATAAAGAGTTGGGGCATCCTAAAAGTGTTTATATGTATATTGATGGTAAAGGAAAGTTGAGTGCCGGCCCTGTATGGGATTTCGATTGGCAATCTTTACCCCACATCGACAACCTGACAAGTGGAGCAATGTTTGAAAGCGGCTTTACACCAAGTTATACTGAGTCGATGGTTGCATATGCTAAAGCTTTTATTAAAAACTCTGGTATACCCAATGCACCATTGCAAGAGACAGATAGAGCTTATATGTGGTATCCGCTATTATTTAAAGATACAGAAACCTTCGGGCCACTAGCCAAACAGCGATGGGAAACTGTGAAAGGTGCATGGATTGCCTATGCTCCTAAAATAATAGAAATGGGAGAATCTCTAAAAGCATCGGCCAAATGCAATGATGAGATGTGGCCTGTTAATGCTTCAAATAGAAGTACATATATTGGCAGTAATGCCGGATATGCTGGTGATGAGAATATGAGTTTCGAAGATGCATATAAGGCTATGTCTGAAAATCTACTTCGACGTATTGAAGGTATGTCGTTTATAAGCAATCAAACATATCCTAGCATTAGTTATAATAATAAATAATTTTAAATTTAAGAACGAACAAATTTCTAAACTCAATAAAATGATGAAAAAAAGTCTATTTACAGCTGCCGTTTTTTTAGCAGCAAGTTCGCTATTTGCTCAAACTACTCCAACTGAGATAGTTATTGAAGAAGTGACAAATAAGCACGAAGTAGTAACAAACAAATTCTGGAACAACTGCTTCATCAGTGTGGCAGGTGGTGCACAAGTTTTCTTTGGCGACCACAATAATAGAATGTCTTTTGGAGATCGTATAGCACCTGCTATTGATGCATCAATAGGTAAGTGGTTTACTCCTGGACTTGGTATCCGACTTATGTATAGTGGTCTTCAAGTGAGAGGTGCTACTCAAAATGGAGCACACTCTAACGGAAAGCCAATTGATGGTAAAGAATGGGATGGATATTGGTTGACTGAACAAAAATTCAACTATTACAACCTACACGGGGATGTATTATTTAACTTCTCGAACCTATTTTGTGGCTATAATGAAAAACGCGTGTGGAACTGTAGTCCATATGTGGGTATTGGTTGGACAAGAGTATCAAATAGTCCAAGTGCTCAAGAGGTAACAGCAAATATCGGTATATTCAATGCATTTAGGGTATCTAAAGCTATCGATATTAATCTTGATATACGAGGTACGTTTGTAAACGATCGTTTTGACGGTGAGCTTGGTGGCCGTGATGGAGAGGGTTTAGTAGCAGTACTAGCTGGTATTACATATAAGTTTAAACAACGTGGTTGGAATCGTTGCAACAAGGTAGTTATTATAGATAATGCTGCTATCAACGAAATGCGTGAAAAACTAAATGCAATGACTGAAGCTAATGCAGCTCTTGAAAGAGCTCTTGCAGAGGGTAAGAAGGATGTAGAAATTCAAACAATTATTCAAACAGTTGCATCTCCAAATCTTGTAGTATTCCCTATTGGAAAGAGCACGCTATCTAACGAAGCTAAAGCTAATTTAGAATTACTTGCAGAGGTAATAAAAACAGGTGATAAGAATGCTGTTTATTCGGTAACAGGGTATGCTGATGAAGGTACAGGTAGCAAAGAGTTAAATGAAACACTAAGCAAAAATCGTGCAGATGCTGTTTATAACTGTTTAGTGAATGAATTTGGCGTATCACCTTCACAATTGAAAGTTGACTATAAAGGTGGAGTTGCAGATATGTTCTTTAATGATCCACGCTTGAGCCGTGCAGTAATCACTAAGTATCAAAAATAAAAATAATTACTATTTTGTGTAACCAATATATCAAATTACACTAAATAAAAAATATCAAATTAAAATGAGTAGGAGGAAAACATAATAAAAGTTTTCCTCCTATTTTTGTTTTACGATCTTTGGTTTCACCATATAAGAATTAAAGCATAGGTAGTAATATCCAGTAAAAGAATCACTCTTTAAAACAAGGTAATTAAATTAAGATTCTTATTCTTACAGCATGGATACAACTGCATAGGTGAAACGTCAATCAACAAAGATGAGCTGTATACCATCATTACTAACAGCGCCACAAAAGGTAGTAAAGGAGGTCTTTTTATCATCATTAAAGATGTTAAAGCAGTAGAAGATATTAATACACTGAGATTAATAACACTCAAGAAAAACGAGTTAATTAAAGTGATAATCATTGGCTTTTCCAATGTTATGAATTTATTTGCCAGCTACTGCTTTCTTAAACTATTAGGAAAATAGACCGCTTTCATACGCATAGGTGGTATGCCATCAAGTTAGACAAAGAGAAAGGTTGTAAAACTAGTTTTTTAGTGTAGAATATTCCTATACGCTTTAACAATGGTGATTCTGATAAACAATAGTTTGACAGAAGCAGAAATCTTCTATTTAATTCAGCGGATAATGGGCATCCTCACATAAAAGAAGGTCAGGGATACTCTTTGAAGGCAATCCCGATATTAAAAAGCTATTCAATAACATACTCTCTACATCAGATATTTCACATAAAGATTATTTATAATGTACAAGCCTATACTTAACTCGTTGGTATAACAAAGTAGATAGAGTAAATTTAAGAGCTTTGGAGTTATTCGGAATACGCTGTACAAAAACAGGTAACAAGTATTAAACTTCTTCTTCAATAAAGCAACCATTGCCTTTGCGAGATCATTTAATGCAAAGAATACAGCATTTTGAGCAATTCTAACAAGAGTAATGATGTAAAGTTGTTCCGCTTATATGTACCCTC
>CAMTOV010000190.1 GCA_947074235.1 uncultured Bacteroides sp.
TCTTCTCAGCATCTTCAATCATAGCAAGCGCCACACGATCTTTCACGCTACCTGCCGGATTGAAATATTCTAGCTTAGCCACCAATTTAGCTTTTAATTGTTGACTCTTATTATAGTTGGTCAACTCTAGCAGTGGAGTGTTTCCTACCAAATCTGTTAATTTGCTTGCAATCTTTCCCATAATATTTCCCAATTAAGTTTCATAAATCTTGTTTTAGTGATACAAAGGTAGTAGATGTGGTTTGAAAAGAAAATACCACGAACGTGGTAATTTTAGTACTATAAATGGGTGAATATCAGACAGTATAGCTTACAACTAAATTATTCTCTCATATCAGCTAATATTAGAATATAAAAATGCCCACCCAAAAACCAAGTCTTGGATGGGCGACCATATTGTTAATCAGCAGCTCTTGTTTAGAGTTACTTTACTCTTATTACACCGTCTTTATCTCTGATGATGCAAATTTCAAGTTTATAGCTGCTGTTTCTTAGTTCTATTTCGTATTCTTCATCACCATTCTCTTTCATTTCCATCTCTATCTCGCAAACATCGTCGATAGTAAATGCATCCAAAGAGTCGATGATATCAATAACGAAATCTCTAATAAGTATTGGTAATGCGTTTAGATTGGGATAGTTGAATTCGATATCTTCTATAGTAAGCAGACCACCTTTTTCTATCAACTCTACTTCGATAACGATGTTTTGATGTAATAGATCTAACTCGTGTTCAATCTCGCCATCTTCTACATCCATTTCGTAATCTAAGATGTGGCTACCAGGGAAGAAATCGTCAACCCATTGAAGAATATACGATGGAACTTCCAACGGCCTTACGTCGTCAATCTCTACAGCTTGATATTCTTTCATCAAAATGCCTTGTGCATCGTATACCAACACCATATCTACTTCAGGTTTGATAGAAGAAACGGTTTCTAGTTCTAAGCGGTAAGACAATGCACCATCTTTCTCAATCAGATAGACATCGTCTACTTCCCATACTAGCGGATTGGCATATAGAGTATAAAGCAAAGATTCGTTTGAGATGCCGTATGGAGGGCGACAAATAGATTTTGAAAAAGCTACTTTGACAGCTTGTGGCAGACTTTCAAAAGAGATTTCTTCTTTAATTAGACGTATCGCATCGTTACCACCAAACCACACACTTACCACGTCGGCAGTATTGGCTGTAGAGCGGCTTTTAGGCAAAGTAAAGCTGGCAATGTCATATTTCTTGTCGTCACTCTTACTCCAAGCTAGATTCTCCGCATGGGGATATTTGCTCATTAGTATGGCTTGCTTACTGTCAAGTCCTAAATCAATTTGCTCGTTGTTGCAACTAAATAGTATAACAGACAACATCAGCATCCATAGGTTTGGTAAAATCTTCTTTCTCATAAATTCATTAATTAGTTAAATTTTTAGTTTTGCGCTACAAATAAAACACACAATTCTAAAGAAATTCTGAAGATTGTTTTATAGCTAATTAGCTTATTGACTAATAGCTACTTACCGTTTAATTTGTATTTTTGCAACCAAACTAAATTACATGAAGATTCTGATAGTAGAGGATGAACTGGAATTGGCTTCTTCGATAGCCAACTACCTCAATTGCGAAAAGTATATATGCGAAGTGGCGCACAACTACACGGATGCACTCGACAAAATAGGGCTATACAATTATGAATGCATCATTCTTGACTTGAACCTGCCCGATGGGAGTGGTTTTGATATCATTAAGTTCGCAAAAATGAAGCAGTCAAACAGCGGAATTATCATTATCTCTGCACGCGATGGACTGAATGATAAGATAGAGGGGCTGGACTTGGGAGCAGACGACTATCTGCCCAAACCATTTAGTCTTTCAGAACTGAATGCCCGTTTAAGGTCTGTGATTCGCCGCAGGCATTTTAATGGGCAGATAGAATATTGCTACTACGAAATAAAGGTGCAACCCGACGTGCGTCAAGTATTGGTAAACGACACACAGATTGAGCTAACTAGAAAGGAATATGACCTATTGATTTTCTTAATTACCAATCAGCGCAGAGTGCTCTCTAAAGAAACAATCATTGAGCATCTATGGGGCGACTTTATGGGGATTGAGGCCGATTCGTACAACGCTCTTTATACACACATGGGCAACCTGCGCAAGAAGCTGCAAGATGCCGGAGCAAAGGATTATATCGAGACGATATATGCCGTAGGATACAAATTCAATTTAGACTAAACAATGAAGCTGGTTAAGATATACAGACGCTATACGCTGATAACATTGGCTTTGGTGATATTGCTAGGGGGCATTCTCTTCTACAATATTATTATGTTTTTTGTCTATCAGTCCGACAATCATACCTTGATGGAGTTTAAAGAGAACTTAGAGCTGTATATCGATGAAACTGGCAAACTACCAAGCAATAGCTTACTCAATAAAGGCAGAATCAGCCATCAGTGGATAGGACCGGGACTAAATGTAGCGCCACAGTTCTCGGATACCGTTATCTACAGCGACTTCAAAGGTGAAACGGTGGTTTACCGCATTGTGACTTACTCACAAGAAACTCCCGATGGCAATGCCTTAATCACGCTTTGGCAAACTTCCATGGATACTGAAGATATCATATCAGTTGTCATCATATCATTACTTTCGTTTTTCGTGCTTTATGTGTTATTTTCTCTTTGGTGGAACAGGTGGTTTATGCGTAGGCTGTGGAATCCCTTCTATCACATCTTAAATCAGTTGGACGAGGTAGATTTGACCAATCACAATACCATTCATATCAGCCATTGTCAGATAGATGAGTTCAATACGCTGGCAAGAGAGACAAACAAGATGCTGCAAAGAATCAACGATGATTATACTACATTGAAGGGGCTTACCGAAACCACCTCTCATGAGTTACAAACACCTTTGTCAATCATTAAAGCCAAAATAGAACTCTTGCAGCAAGATGCAAATATCTCTCAAAAGCAACTGGAACAGATTAAGACATTGGAAACCTCGATAGACCGATTGATTCGTTTAAACCGCTTCTTGTTAATGATTGCCCGCATCAACAACAACCAGTTTATAGGAAGCGAACGATTGTCGCTCAACAAGTATGTGGATGATTTTCTGGACTCATTTTATGATTTTATAGAGCTTAAAGAAATCAAAATAGAGAAGCACTACTCTAGCGAATTTATCCTTAATCTACACCCTCAATTGGCCGAGATGTTGGTTTCTAATCTTTTGTCGAATGCCATTAGATACAACATCAAAAAGGGTAAAATCATCCTTTACGTCACAGAAAATTCATTGCGAATAGCAAATACCTACGGTAATATTATTCCTAGTGGTAATCTTTTTGCCCGCTTCAAGAAGTCTACTTGCGAAAAAGACTCTACAGGATTGGGGTTATCAATTGTAGATAGCATCTGTAAAAAGAGTGATTTAAAGATAAATGTAGACATATCAGAGACTGAATTTTCTATTGAGGTGAAGTTCTAAAAATCTCTATTTGCTTTGTGCTTTTAATCACTTATAACTAACTATCTTATGTGTGTGCGAAAACGATAAGTAAAACAGTCACTTTGTTAACAAATGTTTAGCGACAACTCACTTTGTAAGCAAAATATCGATTTAACCTCACACAATTGTCACAAAAACTCTTTATATATATTAATCGTGTTTTAAAAACAATCCTTTTTGTGTAAATTTGAGCAGAAGCCTATTAAATCGGCTTACCAAATATTCAGATAACACAGCGAGACACTTTCGCTCAATAAAACGCCTGTAACGACGTATGACACAAAAAAAAACTTTAATTAATCGCTTTCTTTATACAGTAGAAAAAGTAGGTAACGCACTACCCAACCCCACCACCTTGTTTGCTCTCTTTGCCTTTGGGGTGTTGGTATTATCGTGGATAGTGTCTTTGTTCGACCCCGAAGTGGTGAACCCGGCTACGGGTGAGGCTATTCATGTAGTGAATCTACTGTCGAGTCGTGGCATACATCTTATTTTGGAGAATACCGTAACCAACTTCACAGGGTTTGTGCCGCTGGGCACGGTGTTGGTAGCTATGCTGGGCGTTGGCATTGCCGAGCGCACAGGATTGATTTCTACTATTCTCCGCCGCATTGTGATGGCAGCGCCTGCTCGCATGCTAACCTTTGTAGTGGTGTTTGCCGGAATATTGTCGAACACAGCTTCGGAAGTGGGCTATGTATTACTTGTACCATTAGCCGCTGTTATCTTTTTGGCAGCCGGAAGAAATCCATTGGCTGGTTTGGCAGCAGCCTTTGCTGGTGTGTCGGGCGGTTATAGCGCCAACCTATTACTAGGCACAATTGATCCTCTTTTGGCCGGATTATCACAAGAGGCAGCCGAGATTATCGACCCCACCTACATAGTAAATCCCGCTTGCAACTACTATTTCATGTTCGCCTCTACCTTCTTGATTGCAGGATTGGGTACATGGGTTACCGAGAAAATCATCGTTCCTCGCCTTGGCGTATATCAAGGCAAGGATGTAGAGGCTATCCCATTAACCCCGCTTACCATCGATGAGAAACGAGGATTGCTATATGCTACAATCACCTCAGTGGTTTTGGTAGGGATTGTTTTGCTAGGTGTATTACCTAAAAATGGATTCTTACTCAATCCCGAAGATGGAGGATTCTTAAATTCACCTTTTATGAAAGGGGTGGTCACATTTATTTTCTTATTCTTCGCATTGCCGGGCATCGCATATGGTCTGGGTGCTAAAACCATCAAGAGCGACAATGACGTGATAAAAGGGATGGGGAAATCGATGGAGACAATGGGTACATACATCGTATTGGTGTTCTTTGCAGCGCAGTTTGTGGCCTACTTCAAGTGGTCGAATATCGGATTGCTAGTAGCCGTAAAAGGAGCAACTATCTTACAAACACTCGACCTGGGCACAGTTCCATTAATGCTTTCATTCATTCTATTGGCCGCATTCATCAATCTAGTGATGGGTTCAGCTTCGGCAAAATGGGCTATCATGGCGCCTGTATTCATCCCTATGTTTATGATGCTTGGCTACT
>CAMTOV010000191.1 GCA_947074235.1 uncultured Bacteroides sp.
TTCCAACTCTTCTTGGTGTTGATGCGGATGGAATAAACGGTGCCATCTATCTTTTGGGCAGTGATAGTGAATATTCCATCTTTTATAGCTGCCAATTGATGACTGTCTTTATTGCCGGCTACATAATGTTGTAACTCGTTATTTCCCCAGCCTCCGCCACCTGTTTCGTAGCTCCATTCGGCACTGGGTGTATCGCCTTCGCTAAATTCATCGTTCCATATCAGTTCGTAACCATCGGGCACTTGTATAGAGCTGTCCACCTCGGGTGCAGGCTTGGCTAGTTGTGTAACAACCACTGTGGCCCGAGCGCTACCGGCTTTTACGATGATTGATCCACTGCGTTCGCTCGTATTGGGATTGGCAGCAATAGTAGCCGTTACTATACCTTCTTTATCTACCGAGCTGGTAGGAGTGAGGCTTATCCAACTGTCATTGCTGTAGATACTCCATTCTCGTGTACATTTCACTTGGATGCTCTGTGTAGCCTGATTGTAATCTACATTGATTGTTGTTGGCGAGCAAGTAGCTACGTCATCTATTTCTTTGGATGTATCATTGCTGCTACAACTCAAAAAGGCAATCAATGGAATGTATACATAATATAATGCTAATTTTTTCATTAGGTAGAGTGTTCAATCGTGTATGGCACTTGTATGCCACACACGATTATTTATTACTAGGTTTAATTATTGCAGCCGCTTTCTTTGAAGATGACTTTACTGATGGTGACTTCTGTATTGTCTGGGTTGCCTCCAAAGTCGAATACAAGATTGATAAGATCCATATCCAAACCTGCCATTCCAGTTAGTGCGAATACATAATCTTCGTAGGCCGCCACTTTTACTCTTTCGGCAAAGTAGAATGTGTTATCATCTCCCTCTTTCGTTAACTTCACGGTTACACCACCCATATCTTGTGTAGAACTGATGATGCAATGGAAATCATAGGTTGTTGAACTATTGCTACTCATGGTAGAGTGGAAGTGCACCTGTGCTTGCCATTGGTCGGATGTGGCCGCTGGCAAGGCGATGGTGTATGAGTTTCCATTGGCAGTTACTGTTGGGTCGGCTATTTGCGCCCA
Organism: uncultured Bacteroides sp.; assembly: GCA_947074235.1. Classification (GTDB taxonomy): domain Bacteria; phylum Bacteroidota; class Bacteroidia; order Bacteroidales; family Bacteroidaceae; genus Bacteroides. Next base: position 1,082 of record CAMTOV010000191.1, read on the forward strand.
TCCCGGAGCATAATAGAAGGTGTTGTTGAAAGTTGATGCATTCCAGATGTTACAACTAGAATCAGCATTCCAACTTACTTTTCCACTGCCATGCTCTTGAAGGATGATGCTACTCACCGTAACTTCTGTATTGTCAGGGTTGCCTCCAAAGTCGAATACAAGATTCACTTTGGCCATATCAATACCTTCCATATTGACTCGCTTGAATACATACTCTTCGTAAGCTTTCAAGTTCACTCGTTCGGTAAAGTAGAAGACATTGTCATCGCCATCCATGGTTAGCTTCACGGTTACTCCATTCATGTCTTGCGTAGCATTGAAGATGCAACGGAAGTCATAGGCGGTGGCACTATTGGTACTCATATCTGTTTGGAAATGTACTTGTGCTTGCCACTGGTCGGAAGTAGCGGATGGTAAGCTAATCTTATAGGAATTACCGTTTACCTCTATTGTTGGGTCGGCTATTTGTGCCCATCCCGGTGCATAATAGAAGAAGTTAGTATAAGTAGCCGATTTCCATAGATTGCTAGCTGCGTCGGGTAGCCAAGTTACATCTTCTTCTTCGGTAGGAGGAACAATGACTGTTCCATCGTCACATCCGTGCTCTTTCAATACAATGCGGCTGATAGTTACATCGGTGTTCGCTTCATTGCCACCAAAGTCGAGTACTAGACTAACTAACTCCATGTCTAAACCAGGCATGTCGGTTTGAATAAAGGTATAATCTTCGTATGCTTTGAGTTTAATCATCTCGGTGAAGTAGAATACACCATCATCGCCTGTCATTACTAGTTTTACGGTTACTCCCTTATGATCTTTGGTAGAGTTAAATATAGCTGAGAAGTCGTAATTGTTGGCAGAGTTAGTCGTCATATCTGTCAAGAATTTCACCTGTCCTTGCCATTGGTCGGTAGTAGCTTCTGGAAGAGATATCTTATAAGAATTACTATTTCCTTCAAACCCTGGGTCTGCTATTTGTGCCCATCCCGGTGCATACCAGAACTCGTTGGTGAATGTGGCCGTCTTCCATAGATTACAATCGTTGTCTGAATCATAACCACCAGGTTTTGTTGTCTCTCCACTAGCCAATGTATAGTGCCAAGCAATCTCTCCATTGTCCGCCACCAGCTCTAACTTGCTTGGTGTGATGCTCAATAGCTTGTATCGAGGATTGTTGTAAACAGCATCATTGGGAATATAAGGGAATAGCGTTTGAGGAGGAAGAGTAATATAAATATCATCTCCTACAATGTCAAAATCGTATGCAGTAGTTTGTTCCTCTACAGTGGCCATAAAGTCGTTGCCATCATTGGTGTTGTATTGACCAAACACCGAGCATCCTGTGTTAACAAATACAGTTCCACCTGCTCCTGGATTATAGATATAGCTCTTATCGGCGCCAAAGGTTACAACGTCATCATACAATCCCCAAGGAGCTTTCTCGTTGGCAGTGGCTGAGTACCATCCCAAGCCATCCGAACCAGACTCTCCACAACCTAGATGACCAGCTTCGCTTTTAGCCATCATCCACTCTTTTTTATCGTCTCCGGCCAATCGCTTGATATAGGCACTGAAGTCTACAATAGTATTGTCGATAGTAAATTCTTTGACGATAGAACCATCACTTACGCCATTGGCATTGGCTAATTTTACTTCCACCGTGTAAGTGCCGGCTTTTGTATAGATTCTTGATAGGCCATTGACAGTAGAGTATGTTTTACCGTCGAATATCCATACTGGCATACACTTTTTATTGCTTATGCTAAAGGTCACCTGATTGATAGCTTGGTCTACATCAATAGCTATATCCAATTCTGTAGCCAATGGAATACCTGCTTCGGAGGGATGAACATACACTTCATCTTTACACCCACTCAATGCGAGCAGAAGCATAAATAAACAACCGATATAATTATATATTCGTTTCATATTTTTTGAGTTTTAGGTGAATTAATAATTGTTTTGAGTCAGTGTGCCTTGTGCAGCATCCATTTCTCCTTGTGGAATAGGCAAGTATTTCTTGCTTTGTGTCCAAGTATTGGTGCGATAGCCATAACTGTCGGGAGTCAGTATGCTACTTGCTTTACCACTGCGTATCAAATCCCAATAGCGCTTGCCTTCGCCTACAAACTCAAGACGACGCTCTTGTAGTATGTTATCTACAGTTGCACTTACATTATCAGTAAGTCCGGCGCGCTGGTGTACTCTGTTGAGGTAAGCCGAAGCATCGCCCGAACCAGCACCACGTACAATTAGTTCGGCTGCATTTAGCAGTGTTTCAGAGAAACGATAAATACGTAGGTTGTTATTCCAGTTAAGGTCGGCATCTGCTATTTGGTCTACATTGTATCCACTGCGTGCTGCATACTTGTCCAAAAATAATCCTGTGTCTTGATAACGAGGATTGTAAGAACCATTGGCTGCTGCATTGAAACAAGTGGCATCACGACGTGCGTCGCCTACGGCATACATATCATACGTTTCGGAACGTACAGGACAGAATCCCCAACCATTGTCGTGACCCAATACACCATCGGCCCAACCATTTGCACTGATAAGACGAGGCAATACTGTACCTCCAGCATAGATTGGATTATTCCAAGAGCGAGCGGCATTATCGTCTTTATAATTGATTTCGAAGATAGACTCTTTGCTCCATTCACCCTCTTCTAAGAAGATGGTAGAATAATCATCTACTAGATCGTATGAACCACTATTGATAATAGCATTCATATAGTTGAGAGCCGTGGCAAAGCGTGATTCGTCGTTTTGATACATCACCATCTCTGTATAAAGCATGTAGGTCATGGCTTGAGTTACTCGGCCTTGATTGGAGTTGGATGCTTTCATAGGTAGCACATTCATTGCGATTATATCTTCTAAATCGGCAATCACTTGATTGTATACTTCATCGGCACTTACTTGAGCAGTAATGTATGGGAAAGAAAGGTTCTCGAAATAGAAAGGTATATTTCCCCAGAACTTCCACAACCAATTGTAATAGAAAGCGCGAAGCACGCGAGCCTCTGCTGCATAGAGCAGTTGGTTTTCTTGGGTCATATTCTCTTGTGCCCAACCGATGTAAGTCAACACATCGTTAGAACGTTTAACTCCTGAGAAGGCTACAGTCCAAAGTCCTGTCATACAGTTGGTAGGAAGAGCTTCATAGTTCATCATAAGATGCCAATACTGATTGTCATTTTTATCCGATCCGCCTACCCAAATATCATCTGCCATGATATCGGCCATGATGTTGACAGGATTATATTGTCCCATACTCCAATCGGGCCATTGCAACGGGTCGTAAGCTGCAATTAATGATTCATATACATGCTCTTCGGTAGTGAAATATTGCTCAACGGTAACCTGCATGGGTGGTTCAACCACAAGAAAGGAGTCGGAGCAGCTGGTTGTCATCAGTGCCATCAATGAAGCACCAAATGCGAATAATTTATATTTTTTCATCTTTGTATTCATTTAATGGGTTAGAAAGTAAGGTTGAAACCTAGTGATAAAGTGCGTGCTTGTGGATAAACACCTCTATCAATACCAAGTGATGTGCCACCAGAAGAGATTTCAGGATCGAAACCATCATATTTAGTAAGTGTTATTAGGTTTTCGGCAGCTACATAAATACGTAGATTGGAAATAAACACATGGTTGGTGAGTTTTTGAGGAATTGTATATCCTAACTGAATGTTCTTCAAGCGGAAGTAATCGCCATCTTTTACATACAAGTCCGATGATTGCCAGTTTACATTATCACCAATCACAAAACGAGGTATCTTATTCGATGTTCCATCGCCTGTCCAGCGTGCTAGCATCCATTCGGGCAAGTTGCTAGAAGAGATATCGGTGCGGCGAGTAGCATCAAATATCTGATTGCCTACGGTGCCTTGCCATAGCATGCTAAAGTCGAATCCTTTGAAGGTAGCATTCAAGTTGATACCAAATGTCCAGTCGGGCATACC
>CAMTOV010000192.1 GCA_947074235.1 uncultured Bacteroides sp.
CTCACGGTTCAGCAGTATTCACTCGTGGTGAAACTCAATCGTTGACTACTGTTACTTTGGGTACTAAACTTGACGAAAAAACTATCGATGATGTATTAAATCAAGGTAAGGAACGTTTCTTACTTCACTATAATTTCCCTCCATTCTCAACAGGTGAGGCTCGTCCACAACGTGGTGTAGGCCGTCGTGAAATTGGTCATGGTAACTTGGCTTGGAGAGCGTTGAAAGGTGTGCTTCCTGCTGATTGCCCATACGTAGTGCGTGTAGTATCTGATATCTTAGAATCAAACGGTTCTTCATCAATGGCTACAGTTTGTGCTGGTACTTTGGCGCTTATGGATGCAGGTGTGAAAATCACTAAGCCAGTATCGGGAATCGCTATGGGTCTTATCAAAAACGCTGGCGAAGAAAAATATGCTGTGCTTTCTGACATCCTTGGTGATGAAGACCACCTTGGCGATATGGACTTTAAAGTAACAGGTACTAAAGATGGTATCACTGCTACTCAAATGGATATCAAAGTAGATGGTTTGTCTTACGAAATTCTTGAACGTGCTTTAAATCAAGCTCGTGAAGGTCGTATGCACATCCTAGGCAAATTGACTGAAACAATTGCTGAGCCACGTGCCGAATTGAAAGATCATGCTCCACGTATCGAGAAGATGACTATTCCTAAAGAATTCATCGGTGCAGTAATCGGCCCTGGTGGTAAGATTATTCAAGGTATGCAAGAAGAAACTGGTGCTACTATCACTATCGAAGAAGTTGATGGTATGGGACGCATCGAAATCTCTGGTACTAACAAGAAATCTATCGAAGATGCTACTCGCCTTATTAAAGGTATCGTAGCTGTGCCCGAAGTTGGTGAAGTGTACAAAGGAAAAGTACGCTCTATCATGCCTTATGGTGCATTTGTAGAATTCCTACCAGGCAAAGATGGTTTGCTTCACATCTCTGAAATAGACTGGAAACGTCTTGAAAAAGTAGAAGATGCAGGTATCAAAGAAGGTGACGAAATTGAAGTGAAGTTGATGGATGTTGATCCTAAAACTGGTAAGTTCAAACTTTCGAGAAAAGCCTTGTTGCCAAAACCCGAAAAGAACTAATAAGTATCTTGCTGTAAGATAGTGAAAGTTGAATAGGCGTATTCTTGGTAAGGCACTGCCTGCTTAATGATAGAGCAGTGGCTTGATGAGGATAAGGCAGTGCCTAATGATAGGTTAGCCAGTGTCTAACAAATACTTCACAATACTTATATGATAAAAAAGAATTTGCTCTCTCGATAACTCGAGGGGGCATTTTTTTTATAATGATTTATTTTGTAATGTGAAAAATATTGATTTGTTTTGCTTACTAAACATGAATGAACCTAAACGCCTGTAATGTCAACGGGAAAAACGATAAACTCTATTAGTAACTTCACTCGATTTTTTCAAGAAAATCAAGAACGATTTCTACTTTTCGCTTATTCTTACTTAAAAGATAAAGCGGAGGCGGAAGATGTAGTGATGGAGTCGATGGTGGCGCTATGGGAAACTCGTGAGAAATGGGGAGATGATGCCAACCTCAAAGCGATTCTTCTTACCATAATTAAAAATAAAGCACTTAATCATCTTGCACGTCAGCAAACTCGTCTTCGTATAGAAGATGATTTAACCAATGTACATCAACGTGAATTAAATTTGCGCATCTCTACTCTTGAAGCATGCGACCCCTACAAAATCTTTGATTCAGAAATACAGCAAATTGTTAATAAGGCCCTCGAAGGACTGCCACAACAAAGCAGAAATGTGTTTATTTTGAGTAGATATCAAAATACACCCAACAAAATGATAGCTGAGAAGCTAGGAATATCTGTTAAAAGCGTAGAATTTCATATTACTAAAGTGTTGAAAATCTTGCGTTTGGAGCTTAAAGATTATTTAATTTCAATTTTTCTTTAAATTAATTACATTTTCCATTAGGGTTGCGGTTAAGTTGTTTGTCTTATATATGAAAGGGAGAGAATAATCAGTTCTTCCATCATGTATGAAAAAACAATTTTAACCGAGATGAATCAAGATTTACTATATAAATACTTCCAAGGCAATGCCACTATCGATGAAGAAAAGCAAATTCTCGATTGGGTAGACATGTCGGACGAAAACTTAAAACGCTTTCAAAAAGAACGCATGCTTTTTGATATTGCTCTATTCTCAGAATCAAATTCTAAACAAAAATCCAAAAGACATTATATTCTTCCTGTTTTAAAGTGGAGTGTAGGTATAGCCGCATCAGTGCTTGTGCTACTCAGTTGTGGTGTGTTGCTTAGAGAATATCTCAATAGTAATGAACTACTTCACTTGCAAACTGTAACAGTGCCTGCCGGTCAACGCGCGCAAATCGTATTGGCCGATGGTACAACAGTGTGGTTGAATTCACAATCGACTCTAACTTATCACGCCGATTTCGGTCGCAAAGACCGCAATGTAACTCTCAATGGAGAAGCCTTTTTTGATGTTACCCCCAACAAAAAGGTGCCTTTCTTCGTAAACACCCAACAAAATCAGATTCGTGTAGTAGGAACTAAATTTAATGTTTGCTCCTATGATGATACAAATATCTTTGAAGCTGCTCTTGTAGAAGGTGTAATCGATGTTTATAATGTGATGGACGAAGCTACCCCCATAGCTCGTCTACACAAAAATGACATATTGGTTGCTGTAGATGGTGTTTACTCGCGCGAGAAGATGGAGTCGTATGATTTTCTAAGATGGAAAGAAGGACTTTATTGTTTTGACGATGCTCCTTTGAGTGAGGTGTTTGATAAACTACAAAAGTATTATAATACGCGTATTATAGTTGAAACACCTTCTTTGCTAAATTATCGATGCACAGGGAAGTTTAAAGAACGAGATGGCATTGAACACATCTTAAGAGTATTACAAAAAGATTATAAGTTCACTTTTAAAAATGATGTTGAAGCTAACACAATCACGATAAAATAATCAATATTAATATTAACACATTAACCTTTATAAATTTATGATAATACAATTAGAATAAAAAAAGAATCGGAAAGTACCCCCATACTCTCCGATTCATAAACAGTCAAAAAATCGACCTTAATCAATTTATTAACTTAACACATTACAAAGATATGAGAAAAATTTCTTTGAGTGGGTATTTACACCCAAAAAGTTTAGCATTGAAGCAAATATTCTTGACTATGAAGATTACAACTTTCCTTCTTCTATTTGCTACATTCCAGGCATTTAGTGCCACTGGATACTCACAAAGTGCAAAAGTGAACATCGCAGAATCTAATATTAGAATAAGCGAACTTCTAGAGCAAATAGAATCTCAGACTGAATACTTATTTGTATATAACAAAAAAAATGTTGATACACATAGAGTGGTAAATGTAGATGCATCGGGCAAATCAGTAGCTCAGGTGCTTGACGATGCTTTTAAGGGCACTGACATTCACTATGTGATGGAAGGCCATAATATTGTACTAACAAAGAACGCAGAGACAAAGGTTGCATCCGTACAGCAAAACAACAACATTACAGTAAAAGGTACAGTTGTAGATAACTACAATGAACCTATTATTGGTGCAAATATTCTTGAAAAAGGTACTACAAACGGCACCATTACCGATTTGGATGGTAACTTTACTTTAGCTGTTCCAGCTGATGCTACATTGGAAATCAGCTACGTAGGCTATACTCCACAAACTATAGCAGTTAATGGCCGTAGAACGATTGATATTAAAATGGAAGAAGAGGCATTGGCTCTTGAGCAAGTAGTAGTAACTGCGATGGGTATCAAGAGAAAAGAGGCTTCTTTAACTTACTCTACTCAACAAGTAGGTGGCGATGAGTTGACTCGCGCAAAAGATCCTAACATGATTAATGCACTTGCTGGTAAATCAGCCGGAGTTCAAATCTCTCGCAATTCTTCAGGTTTGGGTGGTTCTGCTAAAGTATCTATCCGTGGTATCCGTTCGGCAAACGAAAGCGGTAATAACCAACCTCTATACGTTATTGACGGTGTACCTATGTTGAACTCTACTTCAGAGCAAGCATTCAACGTGATGGGTGGCGACAACGATGGTGGTAACCGTGACTCGGGTGATGGTATTTCTAACTTAAATCCAGACGATATCGAAAGCATGAGCATCCTTAAAGGTGCATCAGCTGCCGCTCTTTATGGTTCGCAAGCTGCCAATGGTGTAATCTTGATTACTACTAAAAAAGGTAAAGCTGGTATGCAACGCATCACTTTCAGCTCTAACCTTTCGGTTGATCAAGCTGTTGATCTTCCTAAGTTCCAAAACTCTTATGGCCGTGACGTAAACGACAGCTGGGGCTCTAAAGGAAATGTTACTGACTATAATAACTTAGATGGTTTCTTTAGCAATGGTATCACTGCTATCAACTCTTTGAGTGTACAAGCTGGTAAAGAGAAATTCCAAACTTACTTCTCTTACTCAAATACAAACGCTCGTGGTATTATCGATGTGAACAAGATGCAAAAGCATAACTTGACACTTCGTGAAACTGCAAGCCTTTTCAATGATCGCTTAACTCTTGATGCTAACGTAAACTTGATGACTCAAACGATTAAGAATCGTCAATCATCGGGTGGTTACTACATGAACCCATTAGTAGGTCTTTATACATTCCCTCGTGGCACAGATATGAATCAATACAAAGACAACTATGAAGTATATGATCCAGCACGCAATATGATGGTGCAAAACTGGTATACTTCTACTCTTGACTTTGAGCAAAACCCTTACTGGATTACAAATCGTGTAACTAGTAATGATAAACGCTATCGTGCTATGGCATCGCTTTCGGCTAACTTGAAAGTTAACGATTGGTTCTCTCTTCAAGCTCGCGGTAATGTAGATTTCATCAGCGATTTGTATCGTCAAAAAATGTATGCTACTACAGCATTGAACTTGACTCACCAAAATGGTCGCTATATTGATATGAACAGCCAAGACTTCATGGCTTATGGAGATGCGATGGCTATGT
>CAMTOV010000193.1 GCA_947074235.1 uncultured Bacteroides sp.
TTGACACGGAATTTATCTTTCATGTCGCAACCTTGTGTTTTGGTGGCGGCAATGGTGGTGTCGGAAATGAATGAGAGGTTGTCGCCAAAGAGTGATCCGCCAACTACAACGGCTACCATAAAGGGAACGGCGATGCCTGTTTTATCGGCCAGCCCCACAGCTACAGGGGTGAGGGCCACGATGGTGCCCACGCTAGTACCGATGGATAGTGAGATGAAGCAGGCTGCTAGGAAGATGCCGGCAAGCAGGAGGTTATCGGGTAGCACATGCAGGGTGAGATTGACGGTGGCATCGATAGAGCCCATGGCCTTGGCAGCACGAGCAAAGGCGCCAGCCATCACAAATATCCATATCATGAGCAGGATGTTCTTGTTGGCCGCCCCCATAGAGAACTGGTAGATGCGTTGGTCGAGCTTGATGCCGCGCGTGATGGCGATGGCATAGCACGAGGATACCAAGAAGGCTACCGTGATGGGCACTTTATAGAAATCGTTGACCACGATGGAGGTAACGAGATAGAGGCACAGGAAGACCATAAGGGGGCTTAGCGCACGCAAGCCCGACATGGGTTTGGGATTGTATAGCTGATTCATAGTGCAAAGATAGAGTTTTTTGATGGAACAAGATTTGAAGTAGTATTAAAAGTGTTTGTGGTCTTGATGTAAGAAAGACTGATTAGTGCGGGAGATGAATAAATTAAATAATATTATAGTGATAGAATAAAGTATGATTAAAAATATTAATTTTGTTAACGACAAACTTCTCTTTTTAATTATTAAAACATAATCATTATGAATGAAACAAGAAAAATTACAGTTTTTGGCACAATTTCGGAGGGGATAGGGATTGGAATTAAAAATGCGGCATCTATTATTGTAGCACTGATTCTTTGGGTTTTGACTATTTGGATACCCTATGTGAATGTGGGAACTACTATTGCAATCTGTACCATCCCTATTGCGTTAAGTAAGGGAAATGTAATATCACCATTATTTATTTTTGATGGGAAATATCGCAAATATATGGGTGAGTTTTTCACGCTGATAGGGATGATGTTGCTTTCAATTATACCTGCTATGTTGTTTATGGTTATTCCGGGTATTATTATCGCCATTGGATGGTCGTTGGCTTTATATATATTGCTGGACAAAGGGGTAGCACCCGGAGAGGCTATGATAAAGAGTAATAAAGCTACCTATGGGTATAAGTGGACTATTTTTGGGGTTTCATTTGTGTTAGGTATTTTATATTATATAGTTTTCTTGATTCTATTGGGTATTATGGCTAGTGTTAATAGCGATGGGGTTGGCTTTTTTATAATCTTATTGATGTTCGCTTTGTTCATAGTATATTATGCTGCACACTTGGGATGTTATGCTGTGATTTATCGCAATCTGACGAGAGAGGAAGAGAAAGAGAAAGAGGATATTGAGGATGAAACGATAGTAATAGTAGAATAAATTTAATATAAACTTATTGATGGTGTCGGGTAGGAGATGGTTGTTGCCAATTTCTTGCCCGACATGTTTTTATTGTATTAGTGGGTGTGCTTAGATTTGCAGATTGATGAAAATAGGGTGATTGTGGGCTGATTGGTATGGACTAAGGGTAAAAAGAAAGCCTACCGCACGGTGAAGTGGGTAGGCTTGTGGGTATGTGATGTAATTGGGAGATTACAATGTAACACCTGTTTTGAAGATGGCGATTTCGCGGTAACCTTTCTTTTCGTTGTTTACCAATTCGCCACTTGCTACACGGATGATGTAGTCGATGAAGCGGTTGCAAGTGCTCTCCATGCTTTCGTTTTCTACGATAACACCTGCGTTGAAGTCGATCCAGCCCGGCTTGTTGTGTGCAAGAGCTGAGTTGGTAGAGATCTTCATGGTAGGCACGTAAGTACCGAATGGAGTACCACGACCGGTAGTGAACAACACAATGTGGCATCCGCAAGAAGCAAGCGCTGTAGCGGCTACAAGGTCGTTGCCCGGTGCAGATAGTAGGTTTAATCCTTTTACTTGAAGGCGGTCGCCATAGCCCATTACACCTTCTACAAGGCTCTTACCGCACTTTTGTGTACAGCCAAGGGCTTTGTCTTCGAGTGTTGAGATACCACCAGCTTTGTTGCCCGGAGATGGGTTTTCGCCTACAGGCTCGCCATGAGATAGGAAGTATTCTTTGAAGTCGTTGATCAATGTAACTGTTTCGTTGAACAAGTTTTTGTTGCGGCAACGGTTCATTAAAATGGTTTCAGCACCAAACATTTCGGGAACTTCGGTCAATACGCTGGTACCGCCTTGTGCGATAAGGAAGTCTGAGAATACACCTAATAGTGGGTTGGCAGTGATGCCCGAGAAGCCGTCTGAACCACCACACTTCAAACCTACACGTAGTTCGGCCAATGGCACATCTACACGTTCGTCTTTTGAAGCAACAGCATATACTTCGCGAAGTAGCTTCATGCCTTCTTCAAACTCATCGCCTACTTTTTGAGTAACCATGAATTTTACGCGGCTTTTGTCATATTCGCCAATGAACTCTTCGAATACGTCTGGTTGGTTGTTTTCGCAACCCAAGCCTACTACAAGCACTGCACCTGCATTGGGGTGAAGCACCATGTCGCGAAGAATCTTTTTAGTATTCTCGTGGTCGTCGCCTAATTGCGAGCAGCCATAGTTGTGAGGATAAGCCACGATAGCATCAACGCCTGCTTCGTTTGTTTCGCGACGAAGAGCATCGGCTAGTTGGTTGGCAATACCATTTACGCAACCTACTGTAGGGATAATCCAAACCTCGTTGCGGATACCTACTTCGCCATTGGCACGACGGTAGCCTTTGAAAGTAAGTTCTTGTGCTGGGATGTCAAGGTTTACATCTACAGGGCTGTAAGTGTAGTCGAGCAATCCTTCGAGGTTGGTTTTGATGTTGTCTTCGTTCATCCAGTCGCCTTGGCTTGCAGCAGCTGCTGTGTGGCCAATAGGATAACCGTATTTGATTACGTCTTCGCCTTGGGCAAAGTCTTTTAAAGCAAACTTGTGGCCAGCAGGCACAGCTTGGTTGAGGACGATGTTGGCACCGTCTACTATGATTTGTTCTCCAGCAGGAAGGTCTACGATAGCTACTGCTACGTTATCGGCCGGATTGATTTTTAAATACTTGGTTTCCATGATTTTAATTAATTATTTTTTACTGTAATAGTCGATTGTTTCTTTAGTAAGGAGGTCGATAGGCATGTAGTTGATGCATTCTACCTCTTTTTTGAAAATGAGATTATCGCAAAGAGCTTTCACACCGTTGAAACCTTGAAGCTCGGGTTGCTGAGCAATAAGGAAGTGGATGCTGCCTTGATGTATGCAGTTAACATTGCGTTCGAGTAAGTCGTATCCAATGAGTTGGAAATCGGACTTTTGGCAATCTTGTAAATACTCGCCAATGATGTAGGCTTTGGAGTTGAAGGTGATGCCGTTGTTGACATGTGGATGAGCTTGGAAAAACTCGTCAAGCATGCGTTTGTCGTCAGAGTTGGCATCGGCCTGAAGATTGAGCTCTAAGATGGTGCAGTGTGGATGGTACTGCTCCATATATTGACGGAATCCCATTTCGCGGCTCTCCTGCTGGTTTGATCCTACCACGCCTGCATGAATTTTGCGAATGATAACTACCTCTTGATTTCCACCGGCTAGCAACATGAGCATGCGTGCAGCAAAATATCCACTTTGATGTGAGTGCTGACCAAAGAAGGCAAGGGGTGGTAATTCTTGAATATAAGAGTCTATATATATATAAGGTATAGCAGCCTCGGAAAGTTGAGTGACAAACGGGCGGGTGTAGTCTACCAACGTAGGGGCTACCAGCACGCCGTCGGGCTGAAGATCTATCACTTGCTGGCTGGTGCTAGCAAACGATTGATAGTTGTAGGGGTCGTAATAGAACGTTTTTACAGAGATGTGAAAATCGGAATAGTTGCGAAGGGCTTCGTTAATACCTTTTTCGACAGCTGTCCAGTATTCTCCCTGATTGTGCTGTGGTAGTAGGCAGGCAAAGGTGTACTTCTTGTTGGAAGCCAATGCGCTAGCGTACATGTTGGGCTGATAGTCGAGTTCTTTAAGAATCTCTTCTACACGCTTGCGGCTCGATTCGGAAACACCGGTACGGCCATGCAACACACGGTCTACTGTACCTACTGATACATCTGCTAAGCGCGCGATGTCTTTGATTCTGATTCTTTCGGGCAGTTTATTCATCTTATAATTATAGTATATATCTCGTATTAAGTGAAAGGGCAACTCGCAAAAACGCTAAAAATGCGCTTTGTGTGCACGAACACAATAATAATCTTAATATTTTCGACACAAATATATAACAAATTTTGTAATTAAGAAAATTGTTGTATCTTTGTGCACGAACACGAGAAGAAACAATGAAGAGTGTTGCTTCTTTTGTGTGTGCTTCAAATGGCTGATAATAAGTGTTGTAATAGCTTTTATTAGCATATATTATAAATTGAAACATAACATTATTAATAACATATAATAATAAAATATAGAATTATGGGAAAGAAAGTCGTTACGTTAGGCGAAATCATGCTTAGATTATCAACTCCAGGCAATACTCGTTTTGTACAATCAGATTCATTTGATGTAGTATATGGTGGTGGTGAAGCCAATGTAGCTGTGAGCTGTGCAAACTATGGTCACGAAGCTTACTTTGTATCAAAATTGCCAAAACACGAAATTGGTCAATCGGCTGTAAACGCTTTGCGCAAATATGGCGTGAATACTGACTTTATTGCTCGTGGTGGCGACCGTGTAGGTATCTATTATCTTGAAACTGGTGCTTCAATGCGTCCTAGCAAGGTGATTTACGACCGTGCAAACTCGGCTATCGCTGAAGCTGATGCTTCTGATTTTGACTTTGATGCTATCATGGAAGGTGCTGACTGGTTCCACTGGTCGGGTATTACTCCTGCTATCTCTGA
>CAMTOV010000194.1 GCA_947074235.1 uncultured Bacteroides sp.
GCCTAATAAGTGATAAGGCACTGGGAAATACATCATTAGGCACTGGCTAATTGGGGGAGATTTGTGGCGGTTATTTGTGAATCAAACTATGGTAGTCCTACATCCCGAGGTAGCGCATCCTAGAGTATCATTACAATCAATACAAATGTAGTAAATGTTTACATTTGCAACATCAGAACCTGCCAAGCCTCTTAACAATGCTCAAATCGGCGGGTTGTTTTTTTTATATAGGTACATGAAAATAAGTTACGGCTCACCCGATAAGCTATGGAGATTAAGCATATAACTTTGTAAGCCTAAAGAGGAAAAACTTTATATCAATAACTCCTCTTAGGCTTGCTCTAAAAGCTTTGATTTTAGCATTAAATGATTCCGCAAATGCATTGGTCGCCCTATTGATAAAGAAGTTCAATACCTGCTCGCTATTCTCATAGAGCGTGTTACCAATAACTTTAAAACTCTTGAACCCGGTTTTCTCTACCTTATCATACCAACGGGCTAAAGATAGCCTTGCTGCATCTTTTATACTGTTCTTGTTGAATATCTGACGTAGAGAATGGGTTAAGCGGTATCCCTCTTTAATGTCAGGATAGGCGTTGAAGAGCACTTTCGCTCTTTGCTTTTGTGAAACTGTCCACTTATTAGCTGGTTTAAATAATAAATACCTGCTTCTGGCTAATAATTGTTTTGCCGTGTCACCGTTTTCAAAGCATGCCGGATTGTATTCGATATCATGGGTTTTTGCCTTGCTGCGTCCTTCATTGTCTGCTCTGATAGCATCCCATCTGTGAGCGATACGCATTTCCTGCAATGCATCACAGGCAAGTTTTTGCATATGAAATCGGTCTATGATCCTTATAGCCTCAGGAAAACAGCGTCTGGCGATAAGATTCATTCCATTAGAAAAGTCCATAGTTATCTCTTTAACCTGTTCTCTTTTCTTCAATGGGATTAATCGTAGTGTATTGATAACATCTTCAGATCTTACACCCTGTATTATAGCGATGATACACCCCTTGCCACCTCTGGAAGCCCTGTTAGTTACTATAGTATATAGCTCTCCATCGCTGATAGAGGTTTCATCTATACATATGCTTTCTCCTAAATTATCGGGGTACACCAGCCATTCATCGGCATGAGACAATTCCGCCCATGTTCTGAAGCCACTTAACTGTTCTTTATATTGCTTTTCAAAGGTATTTCCATTGATATGGTAATATGTTTCAAGCGAACGGGAGGTCGTAGGTTTGGTCTCCATACACTTCTTTTAAAAAAGCCGCAAACTCTTTAGAGTAGCGGACGCCTTCGGCTTTAAGGTCTTCAAATGGAACTGAGAAGGAACTATTAGTAGATCTACAATGCCAACGTCTTCGACGAACAATCAAATCAACACCTTTATCACGTATAGGGAAATCACGAACTGTCATAGGCTCAGTAAAACCTTTAGACTCAATGTCAGGATTAGCTACAAGTGCGTCATCTGCTATCTCATCAAGATAAATGCGAATATCGCTATTATCTGATTCAACTTTAGTTATAGTAAACTTATTGAGTATATCGCTAGGTAAAACAACCTGTGCTAGAAGTAACAATCCATTTGTATCCATGATGCAAAGGTCGTGTTTTTAGTCAATTCCCCATGGTTTATCGGGTGAGCCGTAAGAAAAGTAAGTAATGATGCCAAAGATAACAATGACATCCCATAACAAAAAAAGCCTGATGTGCTTAGCACAACAGACTTTCAATTCTCTCTTTAAAGTATTCTATTATTCAGCAGGAACAACAGCTACACCTACTACAGTATCAGTAACCAAAGTGTCACCTTCGATAGCAGCACCTGTTGCTTCAACTACTTCAACATTAACTGGTTCTACAGCTACTGCTTCTTCTTCTGCTTCAACTTGAGCAGCTCTTTGTGCGCAAGATGCAAATGCTACTGTAACGATAGCAGCGAATACATAAATTAGTTTTTTCATTTTCTTTTTCTTTAATCTGTAATACAATCAATTGCTTATTAAAACTTTGCAAATATATATACTTTTGAAATACATTGTTCCAAAAATACCAACTTTTTTTATGATTTTTTTTGAGATGTTCTATCTATTTGCATAGCAAAGTATTGCAGATCAAGTTATTCTTCTGCAATACTATTATATAGATATCGCTTAATGCTCCTTTTGGGAGTCTTCTCAAATTCAGTAGGATAGAGTTGAATTTGGCTAACCCTTTCATAATTAGCTACACTGTTATTTAAGTTTTTCAAATTCTCATCCATCACTGCCTTTAAGCTCTCAGGATTATTCAATCCTAATGAATCTAAAGCTTCATAATCTGCATAAACAAGTGCAACAAGCTTTTTGTTTCTTTCAATGATTAAACTTTCAATTATAAATGGTAAATTATTTAATTTATTCTCAATTTCTTCTGGGAAGATATTTTGTCCGCTAGAGCTAAGAATCATTGTTTTGCTTCGCCCGCGAATGTATATATTACCATTATCGTCGATGGTTCCGAGGTCGCCAGTGCGCAACCATCCATCTTTAGTAAAGGCTTCTTGTGTAGCTTCAGGGTTTTTATAATATCCTGTCATCACATTCTCGCCTCTTACTTGAATTTCACCCAATGTAGCTTCAGGATTTTCTTTGTACAATCTGGCTTCCATGGTATCGAGAATTTTGCCCGATGAGGTGGGTACAAACTCATTCCAAGGTGCATAACTGATAAGTGGGCCACATTCTGTCATACCATATCCAATGGTAAAAGGGAATTTAATTTTATAGAAGAATTCTTCTACTTCCGGATTCATGGCTGCTCCACCAATAATTACTTCTTTGAATCTACCACCAAGTGCATCGATGAGCTTTTTACGGATTTGACCGTAGATTTTATTGTCGAGCAATGGAATGTTTAATGCCCATCTCATACCTTTCTTATTGATAAGGGGTTGAACAGCATTCTTATATATTTTCTCGATAACGAGCGGTACGGTGATAATTAAACTTGGTTTTATTTCTTCAAAAGCTTTTAAAAGAATCTTTGGCGAAGGTATTTTACCAAGAAGTGTAACATGTGTACCTACAGCCGTGGCAGTAAGGAAGTCGAATGCGCAACCGTATGCGTGTGCTAGTGGTAAGAATGAAAGTACGCGATCGCCTTTTACTAACAGTTTGGTGCGTATACCAAATGTAACGTTGCCTGCTAGATTATTGCCAGTTAGCATTACTCCCTTGCTAAAACCGGTTGTGCCCGATGTATAGTTTAGCAACATTACTTTATCATTAGATAAATCTGTATAGATAATATTTTCCTTGCTAAACCCATTGGGGAAGGCATCAAACATAGCATCATCTGCCTTTTTCATAAATCGCTGTATGCACTCGCCATCGCGTTGATGTAGGCAACGAAAATCGGTAAGCGAAAACACGCCACGCAAGTGTGGTACTTTCTCTTCTTCTAGCGTATCCCAAATAGTATCGCTAGTAAATAGAAAAACCGATTCGGAGTGGTTGATAATATGATGTACATCATTTGGATTGAAATCTTGTAGAATAGGAACAACGATGGCACCGTAGGTAATAGTAGCCATGTATGCAATACACCAACGCGTGTTGTTTTTTCCGATGATTGCTATTTTGTCTCCTCGTCGGAGGCTACAATGTTTAAACAGAAGATGCAATCTGGCTATTTCTTCGGCTACTTCACCATATGTGAAACTTATATCTTCACCGTAATCTGTATAGCATGGTAAATCCCAATTCTCACGAAAACTACTCTCGTATAGCTTTATAAAATTTTCTTGTATCATTGCACGTTTTTTAGTAAACTGTGCAAAAATAGTAATAAACTTTCTAATCAGAGCCATTTTAACGCGTATTTATGATTATAATGTTATCAATACGAAAAAGGGAAGCATAAAAATGTTATACTTCACAAAATAAGTAAAATATTTAATTTATCCAATTTTGTTTATTAGTTTTTCAGTGGGTGAAATGCTCAGCCTCTGAGGATTAATATGTAACTTTGCGCTTTATATACAAGTTTGTATTCATTATGATAGATAATACCGTTTTTCAAGATAAGACAGCTGTTTACTATACATTGGGCTGTAAGTTGAATTTTTCAGAAACATCTACTATTGGCAAAACGCTGCGTGAAGCAGGGGTGCGCACGGCTCGCAAAGGCGAGAAAGCAGATATTTGTGTTGTTAATACTTGCTCTGTGACCGAGATGGCGGATAAGAAATGTCGTCAAGCGATTCATCGATTGGTGAAGCAGCATCCGGGTGCATTTGTGGTGGTAACCGGTTGTTATGCTCAGCTCAAACCCGATGCGGTGACAAAGATTGAGGGGGTAGACATAGTGCTGGGTGCTGAACAAAAGAAAGATTTGCTTCAATATCTTGGAAACCTTCAGAAACATGAATCGGGTGAGGCCTTTACTACGGCTACCAAAGATATTCGTTCGTTCGTGCCTTCTTGTTCTAGAGGCGACCGTACTCGTTACTTCTTAAAGGTGCAAGATGGGTGCGATTATTATTGTTCGTACTGCACTATACCTTTTGCTCGCGGGCGTAGCCGCAATGGTGATATTGCAAGCATGGTGCAGCAGGCCCGTCAGGCAGCTGCCGATGGTGGTAAAGAAATAGTGTTGACAGGTGTGAACATTGGCGATTTCGGTAAATCTACCGGAGAGACTTTCTTTGATTTGGTGAAAGCATTGGATGAGGTGGAAGGTATCGAGCGCTATCGCATCTCGTCTATCGAGCCAAACTTGTTGACCGATGAGATTATTGAGTTTGTGTCTACCTCTAAACGTTTTATGCCTCACTTTCATATCCCGTTGCAATCGGGTAGTGATGATGTGTTGAAATTGATGAGACGTAGATATGATACCGAACTGTTTGCTTCGAAGATTAGAAAGATTAAAGAGGTGATGCCTGATGCGTTTATTGGTGTTGATGTGATAGTGGGT
>CAMTOV010000195.1 GCA_947074235.1 uncultured Bacteroides sp.
CTGACATTAAAACTACAAAAATTACAATGAAAGATTTCTTGAAATTTACGCTCGCTACTGTTACAGGTATCGTTTTAACAAGTTTAATCTTGTTATTCCTAGGCATCATATCGGTTGTAAGCATTGTGTCTTCGGCTGAAACAGAGACTATTGTTAAAAAGAATTCTATTATGATGCTTGACCTGAATGGTACATTGGCAGAACGCACTCAAGATGACTTGAGTAGCCTATTGGCTCAGTTTGGAAGCAATTCTACAGGAATGTATGGTCTTGATGATATTTTATCATCTATCAAAAAAGCGAAAGAGAATGATGATATAAAGGGTATTTATATAAAGGCTCAAACATTGGGAACTTCGTATGCTTCATTGCAAGCAATAAGAGCAGCATTGGCAGATTTCAAAGAAACCGGAAAGTTTGTAGTAGCATATTCTGACATGTACACTCAAAGTTTGTATTACCTATCTAGCGTGGCAAATAAAGTTTTACTCAATCCTCAAGGAATGATTGACTTTCAAGGACTAGCCTCTACTCCTATGTTTTATAAAGACATGCTACAAAAAGTTGGTATCGAGATGCAAGTATTTAAAGTAGGTACTTACAAATCGGCTGTTGAACCATTCACATCTACAGAGATGAGCCCTGCCAATCGTGAACAGGTAACAGAGTTCTTAGGTTCAATTTGGAATCAATTATTGACAAGCGTTTCAGAATCGCGCAACATCTCTATCGATTCTCTTAATGGCATCGCTGACGAAATGTTGATGTTTTATCCTGCAGAGAAATCAGTAGCAAACAACATGGTGGATACTTTAATCTATCAAAATGATGTAAGAGATTACCTGAAGAAAATGGCTGGCCTAACTAAAGATGACAAAATTCGAATCTTAGATTTGTCTGATATGGTAAACGTCAAGAGAAATACTCCAAAGGATAAAAGTGGAAACATTGTTGCGGTATATTATGCATCGGGCGAAATTGTAGACCAAGACAATGCTATGCTATCGGGCGAAGCAATCGTAGGTTCGAAAGTAATTCGTGATTTGCGTAAATTGAAAGAAAACAAAGATGTGAAAGCGGTAGTGCTTCGCGTAAACTCTCCGGGTGGTAGTGCATTTGCATCTGAACAAATATGGCATGCTGTAAAAGAATTGAAAGCTGAAAAACCTGTGATTGTATCTATGGGCAACTATGCAGCATCGGGTGGTTACTACATCTCATGTATTGCCGATAGCATTGTGGCAGAACCTGCAACACTTACTGGTTCGATTGGAATTTTCGGAATGTATCCAAGCGTAAAAGGATTGACCGACAAGCTTGGTTTAACAACTGATGTGGTGAAAACAAATAGATTCTCAGATTTTGGAAACATCATGCGCCCGTTGAACAATGACGAAAAGGAGCTATTCCAAATGATGGTTACGAGAGGTTACTATCTATTTGTAGACCGTTGTGCTGAAGGCCGTGATATGACTCGCGAAGCTATCGAAAAAGTAGCCGAAGGTCGTGTATGGACAGGCGAAATGGCTAAAGAATTAGGTTTGGTTGACGAGCTAGGCGGTATTGATCGTGCTATGGAGATTGCTGTAGCCAAAGCAGGTATTGAGAATTATTCAGTAAAATCTTATCCAGCTAAAGAAAGTCTATTTGAAAATCTATTTAGTGGCAAAACAACCAGCTATGTAGAATCGCAAATCATTAAAAGCAAATTAGGAAGTTATTATAACGACTTCAATTTCTTGCGCAACATTGAGCAACGCAACATGATTCAAGCGCGCATACCGTTCGAAATTAATATGAATTAATACCTATTGATGAGCAAAAAGGAATGCAAGATATACAAGCCGCTCTACCCTTTATCATGGATTTATGGAGGTGTAACGGCGTTTAGAAACAAACTCTTTGACTGGAATATTATCCGGTCAAAGAGTTTTGACATTCCTATCATTTGCATTGGCAACCTCTCGGTAGGTGGTACAGGAAAGACTCCTCACACGGAATATTTAATTAATTTATTGCATCAACAATATCAGGTGGCCGTGCTTAGCCGAGGATATAAACGAAAAACCCAAGGCTATCTATTGGCTAATGATGAAAGTTCGCCAGCCAGCATTGGCGACGAGCCCTATCAAATCAAATCAAAGTTTCCTAATATACGGGTGGCAGTAGATGAGAACCGTTGTCATGGAGTAGAGCAACTGCTTGAATTAAACAACCCACCTATCGACGTGATATTGCTAGACGATGCTTTTCAACATCGATATGTAAAACCAGGACTTAATATATTACTAACCGACTATAACCGTCTATTTAGTGAAGATGCCATTTTACCAGCAGGTCGTTTAAGAGAATCGGAAGCAGGAAAAAGACGTGCAAGAATTGTAATTGTAACCAAATGTCCATCCACATTGAAACCGATAGATTACAATATCATCACAAAAAAACTGAACCTTTTTCCGTATCAACAGTTATACTTTTCATCATTCCGCTATGGCAATTTAAAGGCTGTATTTCCTGAGATACAACCCGATGAAGTAGCAAAGGAAATGAGAATATCGTCGATAAAAGAGATGGAAGTGTTGTTGGTGACTGGAATTGCCTCTCCCAAAACATTGGTAGAGAAGTTGGAGAATTACACCAATCATATCAATTTACTATCCTTTGACGATCATCATGATTTTAGTATTCAGGACATGGATTTAATAGAAAAAGAATTCAATAAGCTAGATGCTAAAAATCGTATTATAATCACTACCGAAAAGGATGCTACTCGTTTGAAATGTCATCCTCATTTAAGCGAAGTGTTGAAACCATACATATATGCGCAACCTATCGAGGTGAAGATATTACAAAATCAACAGAATAATTTAAACCAACAAATATTTGGCTATGTTAGAAAGAATTCAAGAAACAGCAGCTTTTTTAAAAGCGAAAATGCACAGTAGCCCCGAAACGGCTATCATCTTAGGAACCGGACTTGGAAGTTTGGTAAATGAAATTACAGACAAGTATGAAATTGAATACAAAGAGATTCCAAACTTTCCTGTATCTACTGTAGAGGGTCATAGCGGCAAGCTTATATTTGGAAAGCTTGGCAATAAAGATATCATGGCTATGCAAGGGCGTTTCCATTTTTATGAAGGATATGACATGAAACAAGTTACATTTCCTGTTCGTGTAATGCGCGAGCTAGGAATCAAAACCTTGTTCGTATCTAATGCAAGTGGTGGTACAAATGCTGCATTCGAAATTGGCGACTTGATGATTATCACCGACCACATCAATGGCTTCCCAGAACACCCACTACGTGGCAAAAATATTTCTTACGGTCCTCGCTTTTTGGATATGAGCGAACCTTACGATAAAGAACTTATCCGTAAGGCAGACGAAATTGCAAAAGAAAAAGGCATCAAAGTGCAACATGGTGTATATCTTGGAACACAAGGTCCTACTTTTGAAACTCCTGCAGAATATAAAATGTTCCACATTTGGGGAGCCGATGCAGTAGGTATGTCTACCGTTCCCGAAGTAATTGTTGCTCGTCATTGTGGTATCAAGGTTTTTGGTATCTCTGTTGTAACAGACTTAGGCGTAGAAGGCAAGATTGTAGAAATCTCACACGAAGAGGTGCAAGAAGCTGCCGATGCTGCACAGCCTAAGATGACTACTATCATGCGTGAATTAATTAATAGAGCATAATTGGCTTATATGAGAACAGAAATCGCATCTCTTGGTGAGTTTGGTTTGATAGACCATCTCACCAAAGATATTGAATTAAAGAACGAATCGTCTAAATATGGCATTGGCGACGATGCTGCCGTATTGGAATATCCCGCAGAGAAAGAGGTACTGGTTAGCACCGACCTATTGATGGAAGGTGTGCATTTCGACCTTACCTATGTGCCTTTAAAGCACTTAGGATATAAGGCTGCAATTGTCAACTTCTCGGATATTTACGCAATGAATGGCGCTCCTAAGCAAATCACCGTTTCACTAGCTTTATCCAAACGTTTTAGCGTAGAAGATATTGAAGAATTGTACTCGGGCATTCGTATGGCTTGCCAGCAATATGGAGTAGATATTGTAGGAGGCGATACCACTTCATCGCTTACAGGATTGGCTATCAGCATCACTTGCATTGGCGAAGCAGAAAAAGGAAAGGTAGTCTATCGCAATGGCGCAAAAGATACTGACCTTATTTGTGTAAGTGGCGATTTAGGTTCGGCCTATATGGGCTTACAGTTGCTAGAACGCGAAAAAACTGTATTCAAAGGTGAAGAACAAGTGCAACCAGACTTTACCGGTAAGGAGTATTTATTAGAGCGTCAGTTAAAGCCCGAAGCTCGCAAAGATATCATTGAGCAACTAGCCAAAGCCAACATCACCCCTACTTCAATGATGGATATCTCAGATGGTTTATCATCGGAGTTGATGCATATCTGTAAGCAAAGTAACACAGGATGTAGAGTTTACGAAGAGCATATCCCTATTGACTACCAAACGGCTGTTATGGCAGAAGAGTTTAATATGAATCTTACCACCTGTGCATTAAACGGTGGTGAAGATTATGAACTACTCTTTACCGTGCCCATAGCCGATCATGAAAAGGTATCGCAAATGGAAGGCATCCGATTGATTGGGCATATTACTAAACCCGATTTGGGAACAGCTCTTATCACTCGCGACGGACAAGAATTTGAACTTAAAGCGCAAGGATGGAATCCGCTAGCAGATAAAAAGGAATAAAAGATAAAAAATATATTCCATATTAGAGCACTGATAATAAGACACATAATCTTATCATCAGTGTTTCTTATTTATAAAAAGCCGATAGACTATTTGCACAATTAAAAAGAATTACTACCTTTGCAACCGCAAACAAGAACGGTACCATAGCTCAGTTGGTAGAGCAAAGGACTGAAAATCCTTGTGTCCCCGGTTCGATTCCTGGTGGTACCACTTCAA
>CAMTOV010000196.1 GCA_947074235.1 uncultured Bacteroides sp.
TAACGAACTATTTTATATTTTTGTTGGCTTATTAATAAATTTTCCAGCTATCAAAACAATTAAAAAGACTGTACGTTGGATTATCGGCACACTCCTTTTCACGTATGCCGCTACTATTCTTTTGTTGAATATTCCATTTATTCAGCAACGCTTAGCTGTTCTGGTAGCACACGAACTTTCGAGCACCTTAAACACCAATGTATCGATTGGTAAAATAGACATGGGGCTTCTCAACCGCATTATCATTGATGATTTATGGCTTGAAGATCAAAACAATGATGAGATGCTCAAAGTAGCTCGTGTATCTGCTAAATTTGAGATTTTGCCTCTTTTCAACGGGAAGATAAGAATAAACAGCGTTCAGCTATTTGGCTTTAATATCAACCTAAGCAAACAAACACCTGAGTCTTCGCCCAATTTCCAGTTTATTATCGACGCATTGGCTTCAAAAGATGATACTCCCAAAGAGAACAACATCGATTTAAGAATCAACTCAATACTTATACGCCGCGGAAAACTATCCTACGATGTGCTTTCTGCCGATAGCACTCCGGGGCGTTTCAATCCGCAACATATCAGTTTGCAGAATATCATAGCAAATATATCTCTCAAAGCATTGCAAAAAGATTCGCTTAACGTTGCAATTAAGCGATTGAGTATAGAAGAGCAATCAGGATTTGAACTCAAAAAACTTAGTTTTAAAGCAATAGCCAACAGTCAACAGGCCACTATCGACAATTTTGCTTTAGAGCTACCAGAATCTTTGCTGGCAATGGACACAATACATATTAAATACGACAGTATTGAAGCTTTCAAAGCCTTTGATGAGAATGTACACTTTGCAGCCAAAATGCTACCCTCTTATATTACTATGAGAGATATAGCAGCTTTTGCGCCCGGTTTCTCTAATTTTAAAGATCGGGTTGATTTATCTTTCAAGGTAAACGGCAGCATCAATCAGCTAAACTGCAATTATATAACAATATCATCCAGCGATAACTTTCAATTTGTAGCAAACGCCACGTTTCAGGAGTTATCGGATATAAACAATGCTTTTATCTGGGGACAAATTTCTCGATTGTCTGTCAGCAACAAAGGCATTGATTTTATCTTTCGCAATTTAAGTCCAGAGGATAAGAACACGCCTTCGGTATTAACTCAACTAGGCGAGGTATCATTTAATGGCGAAATCTCGGGATACTTCACCGATTTAGTAACTTATGGCAATCTGCATACAGATTTAGGCTCTATTAAGACCGACCTTAAAGTAAGCACCAATACCGACAAACATTTGTTTGCCTATTCGGGCAATATCGAAACAGAAAGATTTGATGTGGGGCAATTGATAAGCAACAAAGAGATGGGTGCAGCCGTTTTTAATATCAATCTTGAAGGACAACACTACAAAGGAACTAAGCCCGAGATTATATTAAAAGGGCTAATTTCATCATTTGAGTTTAAAAAATACAATTACGAAAACATAATGCTCGATGGCGAATATAGCAAAGGGGGATTTAATGGAAAGATTTCATTAGACGACCCCAATGCCAATGTTAGTATCGATGGCAATGTTAATCTATCTACCAGAGTTCCCTCCTTCAATCTTGTAGCCTCTATAACCGATTTTAACCCTCATCAACTAAACCTTACTCCCAAATATGAAGACACTAAGTTTTCTGTTAAGGTGAAAGCAGACTTTCAAGGAAACAACATAGACGACCTGATAGGCACACTGGATATAGACAGCCTTATATATGATGCTCCTCAAAAGTATTATTTCATGAAAAATCTCAATATTAGTGCTAATAGAAATGAGGATAATAATATACTTACTGTCAATTCGGACTTTATAACTGCCACATTAAAAGGGAAGTATAAATACAAGACGCTGCCACACAGCATCAACAATCTACTTCACAAGTATCTTCCATCTGCCATACCTGCTTACAAAAAAGCTACAGATAATGACTTTGTGTTTGATATGCATATATACAACACAAATTTATTATCGGATGTATTCGACATACCTATTCATATTTACTCTCCGGCCACCATTAAGGGCAGCCTCAATGACAATACTAAGCATATTAGATTTGAAGGCTATTTCCCACGATTGCGCTATAAAAGCAATTTCCTAGAGTCGGGCATGTTTTCTATTACCAACAATGATGAGCAGATTGATGCTAAAGTGCGCATGACCAATAGGAAGAAAAACGAAGCTTTCAACATTTCATTGGCAGCAATCATAGAGAATGATGTTATTAAAAGCACATTGGATTGGGGAAATAACTCATTGATAACCTATAGCGGCAAACTGGCAGCAGCTACACACTTCTTCAAAACAGAAGCCCCTGCTACAGGCTTAAAAACGATTATTGATATAGACAATACGAATATTATATTAAATGATACTATTTGGAATATCCATCCGTCGCGCATCACTATAAATGCAAACAAAATCAATATCGACAACTTCTTTTTTAGCCACAACGAAAGGCATATTCATATCAACGGCCAGATATCAGACATTCCAACGGATACGGTGAAGTTAAACCTTAAAGATATCAATATAGGCTATGTGTTTGACATTGCACAGGTTTCGGATGATATACACTTTGAGGGCGATGCCACAGGCACTGCCTATGCTATCAGCTTGTTGAAGTATCCTATTCTTAACACGCGCTTAAACATTAAGAACTTTTCATTGAATGATGGCCTGCTTGGCGATTTAGATATATATGGTGCATGGAATAATGAGAATAAGGGTATTTATCTAGATGCATCTATCCAAAACGATGACGATAAAAATAGCACCGTAAAAGGGTATATTTATCCCATCAAACCTAACGGGGGACTGGATTTGCGTATTGATGCCAATAAATTGAATATTAAATTTATTGAGTATTATATGAACTCTATAGCTCAAGACCTAAAAGGCACTGCCAGCGGTAAGGTTCATTTTTATGGCAAATTCAAGGAGTTGACACTAGACGGATCGGTAATGGCAGATGCTTCTATGAAGTTTGATTTCCTAAATACCAACTTTATAGTTAGCGACTCTATTCGTCTACACCCCACAGGCCTCGATTTCACGCAGATGAAATTTACCGACCCTGAAGGACATGCAGGCACTGTAAATGGATATTTGCGCTACAATCACTTTAAAAATATTCAATATCAACTAGATGTGCAGGTGGCCAACATGCTATTAATGAATACAAATGAATCTTCGGATTTACCTTTTTATGGCACTGTATATGGCACGGGCAATGCTCTGCTCAGTGGCAATGCTCAAACAGGGCTTAATGCCAATGTAGCTATGACCACCAATCGCAACACTGTATTCAACTACAATATAGGCTCTGCAGCAGTAGCCACCAGCACACAATTTATCACCTTCAATGATAAAACACCTCGTCGCAGCCAAGATTCTATTCAGATTACAACCTATTTTGAGGATATACAAAACAATGAAATAGCACACGAAACTCAGGCGGATATAAGATTAAACCTCTTAATAGATGCCACTCCGGAAGCTACCATGAGAATTATTATGGATCCTGCAACGGGCGATTACATTAGCTGCAAGGGTTCGGGTAACATTCGTACTGAGTTTTACAATAAAGGCGATGTGAAGATGTTTGGTACTTATCGCATTCAGCAAGGTATTTATAAGTTCAGCATACAAGAGGTGATTCGCAAAGACTTCATCATTCAAGATGGAAGTTCTATTACTTTCAATGGTCCTCCTTTGGATGCTTCGCTCGACATTCAAGCCACTTACACTGTGCCTTCTGCATCGCTCAATGATTTAATTCCCGATGCATCGGCCATTGTGCAGCAACCCAACGTGAAGGTGAATTGCATCATGAACCTATCGGGCATCTTGCTGCACCCTACTGTCAAACTTGACATTGCTTTGCCAAATGAGCGCGACGAAATACAATCTTTAGTGCGAAATTACATCAGCACCGAAGAGCAAATGACCATGCAAACGCTTTATCTGCTGGGCATTGGAAAGTTTTACATGGAAAACAATGCCGGCACGCAGCAATCTGACATGATGTCATCTGTACTATCTTCTACCCTTTCGGGACAGCTAAATAATCTCTTGTCGCAGATTATAGATAATAACAACTGGAATATTGGTACCAACCTTAGTACCGGCGAAAAAGGCTGGACGGATGTAGAGGTAGAAGGCATACTCTCCGGGCAGCTTCTAAACAATCGCCTCCTTATTAATGGCAACTTTGGCTATAGAGACAATCCTATGGCCAACACCAACTTCGTGGGCGATTTTGAGGCTGAATACCTTCTAAAACAATCGGGAGATATCAGATTGAAAGCCTACAACGAAACCAACGATAGATACTACACCAAAACCAACCTAACTACACAGGGTGTAGGGATTATGTTTAAAAAAGACTTCAATCGCTGGGACGAGCTTTTCTTCTGGAAAAAGTGGAGACAAAAACGACTTGAGCGAAAGCTAAAGAAAGAGGAAGAGAAAATATTGAAGCTAGAGCAAAATGCTACCGAAACACAAGATGCACCAAGCACCTACCTGCCTTCGTACATACAACTCAAAAGAGACTCTATACAAGGCCAATAAAGTCACTATTCAAAATTCAATCATTTTACTTTGTTAAATGCATCATTCTACGCGATAAATGTTGAGGTTAACAAGGTAAAATGATATACTTATAAAATTCAATTGATATAGTTTTGTTTTTAACTCATGAAATCACGTCTGTTTTTTCATCAGGGCCTCCTATTTATAATCCAATTATAGCAGCTGTTTTCCCTTAGTTTTCCCACTCTTTTTTTAGTATTATGATTTTTTTATAAAAATCAAACATTTGGATAACAAGCAATTAAAATTTATCAATTCTTTTTTTTACG
>CAMTOV010000197.1 GCA_947074235.1 uncultured Bacteroides sp.
GTGATGCCTTATTATTCAAGAAAGAAGGTGTATGAGGCCAATATCTGGACTCGCGCGGTGTATTACGAAGGATTGATGGCGCTCTACTCTATCTATCCTGAAAATCGTTACTACGATTATACCTACGCTTGGGGTGAAGCGCACAATTGGGGCATGCGCAAGGATGATACCACTACACGCAATGCCGACAACTACTGTGCGGGGCAAACATACATCGATATGTACAACTTGGCGCAAGAGCCTAAGATGCTTACCAAGACATTGGCTTGCATGAATATGTTGGTGAATACGCCACAAGTAGACGATTGGACATGGATTGACGCTATCCAAATGGGGATGCCTGTGCTGACTAAGATGGGCAAATTAAAGGGGGAACAGAAATACTTCGACAAGGCTTGGGATATGTACGAATGGAGTCGCAACACGCTGGCTGGCGGACTTTACAACCCTAAAGAGGGACTATGGTGGAGAGATGCCGACTTTGTGCCTCCCTACAAGGAGCCTAACGGTAAGAATTGCTACTGGGCAAGAGGTAACGGCTGGGTGATTGCTGCGCTGGCTCGCATCTTAGAAGATGTGCCTGCCAATGATCCTAATCGCAAGACATACGTGGCCGATTTCAAAGCGATGTGCAAGGCCATTAAAGATTGCCAACGTGAGGATGGTTTCTGGAATGTGAGTATGCACGATGAGTCGAACTACGGCGGCAAAGAGTCTACCGGTACTGCGCTATTTGTGTACGGCATGGCTTGGGGTATCAACAATGGTATTTTGAGCAAAGAGGAATATCTACCTAGTTTGGCAAAGGGATGGAACGCTATCATCAACGAGGCGGTTCACCAAGATACCGGTTTCTTGGGCTATGTGCAAGGCACTGGCAAAGAACCTAAAGATGGTCAGCCTGTAACCTATACCTCTATGCCCGACTTTGAGGATTACGGCATAGGCTGTTTCTTGCTTGCCGGTTCGGAAGTATATAAGTTGAAATAAGATTTTAACAAGATTTTTAAAGGGAGGATATGTCGAGATAGGTGTATCCTCTCTTTATTTTTGGTGGGATGGATGTTTATGGTTGAGGTCAATCGAATAACTCTGAATGGCTGTCAAGTCTGATAAGTTCAATCAAATCGTTTTCCTCATCTATCCAAATCAATAAAAAATCGCCCTCAATATGACACTCAAGGCAGTCATTGTATTGTCCAAGTAATTTGTGTTTTTTGTATTTTTCGGGCAATTCAACATTATTAATAAGCATTTCTAATATCTCATATAGTTTTTTCATTTTAACCTCGTTTCTTCTATATTTTTTGAGGTCTTTCTTCATTTGAGTACTATAAAATATCTTTTTCATTCTATATCCTCTATAGATTTTATAAATGCATCATAATTTGTCATATCTACTTTACCGGCATATCGTCCGGTCTTTGCTTCCTCTATTGCTGCTTTGGTTGTTTCGTTGGGTTCTTTGTAAACACTATCCATAAGAACGCATTCCACATAGTTGTTCAGACTTCTATTCGCCTTTTTAGCTTCAACCTTAAGGCGGTCGAGCAAATCACTATCCAATCGGAAAGCGGTTTGTTTCTTGTTAGCCGTTATATCCATATTTATTGTTATTAGGTTGTTATTATTTGTATAACACAAAGATAACACAATAATGTTCAGTAATTACACAATTTAGATTATAATTTGACTTGGTAATTCTAGCTCACTTTGCTCATTGATAATACTTTGATTGGGATAAATAACTATAATTCCGAGATTCTCAAAAGCGGTTATCGATATTTATGCTAAGATAGATGTATCCTCTCTTTGTTTCTAAAGATAGGACGTTTATGGTTCGCTCAATAAGCCACTGCGTTCTGATTAGTTTCACAGGCGTGAAACTTTATTTTCACCACGATGAAACTAAAGTTTCGCCACGGTGAAACAAAAGTTTCATAGGTATGAAACTCGGTGAAACTCAAAAGGTGGTTAGTTTTATCTACTATTTGGATGCTTATCAGTGAGATATATCACGAAGGCTGAGGCTAGTAGTCGAGCAAAGCAGGCTTGCGAGGCTTGTAAACAATTGGTTTACCATCTAGCCCATAGCCTGGGCCGTAGTATTTGCCTAGCTCTTTCGAGTATTTCACTGGGTCTGCTCCTTCACGTATCTTGTGAGAGTTGAATACTTGGCGGGTTACTCTTTTGAATTTGGCTTGATTGGGCTTTTTAAACGACTTATCTGCCTCTGCCTTTAGGTGAGTAAAGGTAAATGAGTAATCACCTTTGCTATCTGTGGCTTGTAGTATCAATCCGGGCAATCCCCATAGCTTCCAAGGGCCTTCGCTCAATGGAATCTCTCTGGTATACCATACCGACCATTGGCGCCCTCTAAAGTGAGTAATAGCCCGTTGGCAGGGATAATCGGCAATAATTGTATCGTATGGCAATATCACCCAAACGGGCTCTTCTAGTGGCTCGTTGTAGATAAATTGTTGTGGATGCTTATCGTGATAAGTCAGTTGCCCCGTAAAGGGATAGTTTTTGTACACGCTATAATGACTGTAAGGGACAGGATAGGCCACTTGCCAAATAGCAGAATGATCATCACCGCTAGCCACGATGCTGTCAATCATCTCTTCGCGGCGGTCTTGCCATGTGGCATAAAAGCGCGACTGATGGTTGCATATTTCAAGTACTTTCTCATCTTCCACCAGCTTTTTAGAATCCTCCCACACTTTGTAAGCCGATGTGTAGTAGATGCTATAGAGCGTATCATTGACTTGCTGTGCGCTGATAGAGCAACTCAATAAGAAAAGGAAGAGAAGTGAGGTAGATCTCATAAAAGCTCTGATTGTAGTTGGAGCATCCTTGCACTAGTATCGTACAAGGATGCATCAACTGTGTGTTTATAGGCAATCGATAGAGAGAACTCTTTATGTACTAGTCGTTGTCTGTCAACTTAAACATTACAGGCAGTGTGAACTTCACATTAACAGGTTCTCCTTTCTGAAGTCCGGGAGTCCATGCAGGCATTGCTTTGACTATTCTAATAGCTTCTTGATCAAGACTAGACTCTACACTTCTAGCCACAGTTGGATCGGTCACAGCACCCTCTTTGTTTACAATAAATTGCACGATAACTCTTCCCTGCGTACCAGCCTCTTGAGCCTTAACTGGATATTTAATATTCATGGCAAGGTATTTCATTAAAGCTTGCATGCCACCGGGAAATTCGGGCATTACTTCTACAGTATCAAACACAGGTGTTCCGTCGAGGGTGCTAGGCATTTTGGCTTCTGTTTTTTCGCCTTCTTTTACAATCTTCCATCCGTCGCCATAGCCTACTACTACAAGTTCATCCATCTCTGTGCCATCTGTTGTACTCTCTTCTACTTTAGAGGTGCAGTTTACTACCAATATTGATAGTGCTATCATGGGCAAGAAGAGCAGGTATTTTCCTACTTTGCTCTGCTTAGTACGTTTTTTGTTTAACATCATAATTCGTTTTTTTAAGGGTAATACATTGAAACTATTATATAAATTTGCTGCAGCCAATTTGGGGTAGGTAGTATTTATCAATAGGTATTGATAGCTCTTCTTATCTGCGCCATGATGTATTACGGCTTCGTCTGCCTGATACTCGTGATTGACGCGTATCTCACGGCGCATAAACCACACAATAGGGTTCAGCCAATTGAGATTGACAAACAGTTGAAACAGTACCACATCAATAGAATGTAGGTATTTGATGTGCGCTTGTTCGTGGATTAGAATATCGCTTTGCTGCTCATCAGTCAGCCCTTCCGCTGGCAAACATATCCACTTGAAGAATGAGAATGGAGGCGTGTCGTTGCTCAGTTGGCAAACCGTTATGCCTTGCACAGTTACTCTACGGGCACGCATTAACCTAATGGTGAGGCTCGCCAATGAGTATAAGGTGCGCAACATGAGCAATGCTGCTATGAGTAGATAAACTATTTTGCCAATCATTACCCACGGCGAGAAGTAAAACGTTGCGCGAGAGTTAGTGCTGAATTCGGGCAATGCAAAGGTAGCAATGAAGTTATCTACTGGTTGCACTATGGGTGTAGCGAAAGATATCTGCGGGATAAGCGGTAAAGCTAAAGCTGCTAAGGCTATGCCCAGCAAGGTGAATCGTCGCCACCCAAAGAAGGTATCTTTATCGAAGAATAGCTTGTAGAAGATAAATAGGATAGTGAGGGTGACATTGACTTGTAGCAAGTACGAGAAAATGCTGTTTAGGGTTTGAAAGATAGTCATGACTTACCTCCTTCCTCGTTGTCACCGTTTTCAATCAAGTCGATGAGGTCTTTCAGCTCCTCTTTGGATATCTTGCGGTCTTTCACAAAAAACGAAACAAGCTCCTTGTACGAACCTGTGAAGTAGTTGCTCACCACATTGCCCATAAACTGACGCTTATAATCGGTTTGTGGAATGAGAATGTGAAACATGGTACTGTTTCCCACCTTTTGCGATTGCAAGTACCCTTTTTTCTCTAGGTTCTTCACGATAGAGGCTACGGTTGTATAGGGTGGTCGTGGCTCTGGCATGGCATCAATTATGTCTCTGATAAACGATGCGTCCATCTTCCAAAAGTAAAGCATTACTTCTTCTTCTTGAACGGTCAACTTTTCCATATATACTTTATATGTTTAAGGTAATCAAACTACTAACTATTCGCAAATCTACGAAAGTTTCGTAATACGTAACTAAACATTTGTGTAAAGTATGTTAATGGAGTGAATTTAACCGCTTGATTAGTTCGCTAAAAGCGATGTAAAAATGAACTATTGCAGCTATATTTGTAGGTATAACCACATAAAGCAGTCTGCCATGAAGAACTTATTTGATACACAGGGCTTATCCACCAACGAAGAGCAGTTTGA
>CAMTOV010000198.1 GCA_947074235.1 uncultured Bacteroides sp.
GAATGGATAGAAAAGATTAAATGAAAATAAAGAATGAAAAATTAAAAGCCAAGTAGTTTCCTTTTAGGTTTGTACTTTGTTTTTAATTTTTCTTTTTTAATGTATTGATATATATGAAATTACCCGGTAAGATAGCGATAGTAGGTGGTGGAAGCTGGGCAACAGCTATTGCAAAGATGTTTCTTGCGCAAGATGATACTATCAATTGGTATATGCGTCGTGAAGACCGTATAGCCGAATTTAAGCGTCTAGGGCATAATCCTGCTTACCTCACAGGCGTGAAGTTTGATATGAAACGTATTAAGTTTTACTCAAACATTAACGACATTGTGAAAGAGTCGGATACATTAGTTTTTGCTACTCCCTCGCCTTATCTAAAGTCTCACTTGAAAAAGTTGAAAATAAAGCTTAAGGATAAGTTTATTATAACCGCTATCAAAGGTATCGTTCCCGACAATAACCTAATTGTTTCGGAATACTTTACGAAAGAATATGGCGTTCCGGCCGAAAACGTTGCTGTGTTGGCAGGTCCTTGCCATGCAGAGGAAGTTGCACTGGAGCGTCTTTCATACTTAACTTTTGCTTGCCCTGATAAAGATAGAGCACGTATATTTGCGCGTCGTCTAGGTAGTTCGTTTGTAAAAACCTCTATTAGCGATGACGTAGTAGGTATAGAGTATAGCTCTGTATTAAAGAATGTTTATGCCATTGCAGCTGGTATATGTAGTGGACTTAAATATGGTGATAACTTTCAGGCTGTATTAATTTCTAATGCCATTCAAGAAATGAATCGTTTCTTAGATACAGTTCATCCACTTAATAGAAATGTGGATGAGTCGGTTTATCTAGGTGACCTTCTTGTAACTGGATATTCGAACTTCAGTAGAAACCGCACATTTGGTTCGATGATAGGTAAAGGATATTCTGTAAAGAGCGCGCAAATAGAGATGGAAATGATAGCTGAAGGTTATTATGGTACTAAATGTATCAAAGAAATCAATAAACATCATCATGTTAATATGCCTATATTGGATGCTGTTTATAATATCCTTTACGAACGTATTTCTCCGATGATTGAGATTAAACTATTAACTGATTCATTCAGATAACCCTTTATCAAACATCTGAGATAACCTTTAAATAAATAAAATAGTATGATTAGTTTAAACATTGAAAAAACGTTGGGATTTGTTTCTAAAGAAACAATCGCCGCTTTTGAACCAAAGGTAAAAGCAGCTCAAGAAATGCTGGAATATGGAACGGGAAAAGGTAATGACTTTTTGGGTTGGTTACACTTGCCAACTTCAATCACTCAAGAGCACTTGACTGACTTGAAGGAAACAGCTAAGGTTTTGCGTGAAAACTGTGAAGTAGTAATTGTTGCCGGTATTGGTGGTAGTTACCTTGGCGCTCGCGCGGTAATCGAAGCTTTATCAAACAGCTTCACTTGGTTGCAAGATAAAAAAACTGCTCCTGTAATTATATATGCCGGACACAACATCAGCGAAGACTACTTGTTTGAATTGACAGAATTCTTGAAAGATAAGAAGTTTGGTGTAATCAATATCTCTAAATCGGGTACTACAACTGAAACTGCTTTGGCTTTCCGTTTGTTGAAAAAACAATGTGAAGATCAACGTGGTAAAGAGATGGCTAAGAAAGTGATTGTGGCTATTACAGATGCTAAAAAAGGTGCTGCACGTATCACTGCCGATCAAGAAGGTTACAAGTCATATATTATCCCCGACAATGTAGGTGGTCGCTTTTCTGTACTAACTCCAGTTGGTTTGCTTCCTATTGCTATTGCCGGATTTGATATTGATAAATTGATTGCTGGTGCGGTAGCAATGGAAAAAGCTTGTGGTATCAACGTACCATTTGCAGAGAATCCTGCTGCTCAATATGCTGCTACTCGTAATGCTTTGTATCAATCAGGAAAGAAGATTGAAATTTTAGTTAACTTCTGCCCTAAACTTCATTATGTAAATGAATGGTGGAAACAGCTTTATGGAGAATCTGAAGGGAAAGAGCATAAAGGTATTTTCCCAGCAGCAGTAGATTTTTCGACTGACCTTCACTCAATGGGACAATGGATTCAAGAAGGTGAACGCACTATCTTCGAAACTGTTATCTCTGTAGATAAAGTTAATCACAAATTAGAAGTTCCTTCTGATGAGGCTAACTTGGATGGTCTAAACTACTTGGCAGGAAAACGCATTGATGAGGTGAATAAGATGGCTGAACTTGGCACTCAATTGGCTCACGTTGATGGTGGTGTACCAAATATGCGTATTGTAATCCCTTCATTAGATGAAAATAGTATTGGTGAATTGCTTTACTTCTTTGAAATAGCTTGCGGTATAAGCGGTTATGTTTTAGGAGTAAATCCTTTTGATCAACCAGGTGTTGAAGCTTACAAAAGCAATATGTTTGCATTGCTTAATAAGCCAGGCTATGAAGCGGAATCAAAAGCTATACAAGCTAAATTATAATTAAACCATTATAATCAATAAAAAAAGGATTGCATCAGCTGATGCAATCCTTTTTTATTAAAACTTGTTGATATTACTATCTATCTATTTTGAGAATGACCACTTTTCTTACTCCTTCATTTACGGAGTTGGAAGATAGATAAAAACTAACAACTATCTCTTCATCATCTTTTGTTACTGTATCAATGGTTGATGTAACTGAAACTTCGGTTTTGGATATTCCATCTGAAAAGCGTAAATGTCCATTGATGGCGTTTGTCAAGTTACCTTCGGTAGTTACTGCATTGCTATCATATGCTAACTCTGTATTTAAATTGCCTTCATGAAATGCCATCGTAAAAGTTTCTAAATCACCTCCGTTACCGTTGAGCAATAACTTGAGTTCTAGAGTATCTCCCTCTTCCAATTCTATTATTTTATCATTATGATAAGAGAAGTAATTTTGCAACTCTCCATTAATAGAAACTGTAGATATTGCAATGGTGGGGCTCTCGCCAGTTGATGTGCAGCCGCACAAACAAATAATTAAAGTAGCTAAAATAATATTCTTAATCATGTTATAACTTGTATTAAGTTATACAAAAATAGCTATTTATATTTGAATAATCAAAAAATGGGTAACTTTGCCGAATATTAATAAAAAGATAAAAAGATGCTCCCAGATAACATAAAACTAAAAGCCGTCTTGTTTGACATGGATGGTGTGCTATTTAATTCAATGCCATATCATGCAGCTGCGTGGAATAAAGTAATGCAACAACATGGCTTGGATTTAAGTAAAGAAGAGGCATATATGCACGAAGGACGCACGGGTGCTGGAACAATCAACCTAATCTGCCAAAGACAAAATGGGCGCAATGCTTCTGCTGAAGAAATAGAACAGATTTATCAAGAAAAGAGTAGGGAGTTTAATCAATATCCCGAACCCAATCCGATTGATGGGGTGTGGGAGCTGCTTCAGAAGGTGAAAGCTGCCGGTCTCACTGCAATGGTAGTAACTGGTTCGGGCCAATTGTCTCTTATCGATCGTTTGGAACATCATTTTCCTGGTATTTTCTGCAAGGAGTTAATGGTGACCGCCTATGATGTAAAGTTTGGCAAACCACATCCTGAGCCTTATTTGATGGCTCTAGAAAAGGGAGGCTTCAAGAAGGATGAAGTGATTGTAGTTGAAAATGCACCACTCGGTGTAGAGTCAGGAGTAGCAGCAGGGCTTTATACGGTAGCTGTAAATACAGGTCCTCTGCCTAATAAAGTTTTGATTGATGCTGGTGCAGATGCTCTTTATACTTCTATGCAGTCTTTTAGTAATGATTGGGGTAGCTATTTAAAGAATATATAACATGACTGTTCGATAAAAACAAAAGAGACATTTTATTTTAAAATAAAATGTCTCTTTTGTTTTTATAATATTATGTAGTGAGCTTAGATTGATAACTCTCTCAATACTTTTACTAAGTCTCTATTTACAGGTTTATCGTTTTTGATGGCTTTGCTAAAGGGGACATAAACTACCTCATCATGTTCAATACCAATCATTACGTTGCGTTGATCTTCCATGATGGCATCAATTGCTGCTGCTCCAAGACGGCTGGCAAGGATGCGGTCGTGAGCTGTAGGGCTGCCTCCACGTTGCAAGTGGCCTAGAATTGTTACACGTACATCATATTGTGGATATTCATTTTTTACGCGTTCGGCATAATGCATAGCGCCACCTGTCAGTTCGCTTTCTGCCACTAATACGATGCTACTGTTTTTTGATTTGCGGAATCCGCTTTTGATGAACTCTTCCAGTTGGTCAACCTCAGTGCTAAACTCAGGGATAATAGCAGCCTCTGCTCCAGATGCTATGGCACCATTGAGGGCTAAGAAGCCAGCATCACGTCCCATTACTTCTACAAAGAATAGGCGTTCATGAGAAGTTGCAGTATCTCTAATTTTATCTACCGCGTCAAGAATTGTATTCAGAGCAGTATCATATCCAATAGTAGTGTCTGTTCCAAAAAGGTCATTGTCTATAGTGCCGGGGAGTCCGATACAAGGCACGTCAAACTCTTGTGCAAAGATGCGGGCACCGGTTAAAGAACCATCGCCACCTATAATAACGAGTGCATCAATGCCTTCTTTTTTCATATTTTCGAAGGCTAATTGTCTTCCTTCAGTAGTCATGAATTCTTGGCAACGAGCTGTTTTAAGAATAGTACCACCCAATTGAATGATATTACTTACATCCTGACTTTTAAATTCTTTAATCTCGCCCGTTACTAATCCTTTATATCCTCTGTAGATCCCTTTAACTTTCAACCCATTGTAGATAGCGGAACGCGTCACTGCGCGAATCGCTGCATTCATTCCCGGTGCATCACCACCAGAAGTTAAGATACCTATAC
>CAMTOV010000199.1 GCA_947074235.1 uncultured Bacteroides sp.
GGTTCAGGCTCGATTTGCTTGGTAAATGTTGATTGGCGGTTTTTTTGATTCTCCAATAGCTTTTTGATACGCAGTAGTAAGATATTAAGATTAAAAGGTTTGGTAATATAATCATCTGCGCCCGTTTCTAATCCTTCAATCTTTTGCTCTTCGGCCGTTCGGGCTGTCAATAAGATAATTGGTATGTGCGAAGTGCGTAAATCACCTTTTACAGTCATGCATAATTGGTTACCGTCCATATTTGGCATCATCACATCACTGATTATAATATCTGGTTGCAAGTCAGGAATTTTCTTCCATGCATCTATGCCATCTACTGCTTCTACTAATTGATATTTCTCTTCCAAGCACTCCCTCATGAACGTACGAAAATCCTCATTATCATCTACAATTAATATTAAAGGTGAGTTTTTATCTATTTCACACTCATCATTTGGGTTTTCTTTGTCAACTGCCACTTTGCCAATATCTGTAGAAGTTGCGTATATCACGTTTACCTCTTCAGCTTCATCTCCTTGATCAATACTTTCATCTTCTGTTATAATTGGAAGAGTGATAACAAATATCGAACCACTTCCAATTGGATTATCTTCGATATGGATCTCTCCACCGTGTAGTGTCACAAACTCTTTGACCATATGCAAACCAATGCCACTGCCACTTAAGTCGGCACGATCTTTATGTTGTGCTTGATAGAATCGTTCGAAAATATGCTCTTTATCTTCATCGCTGACTCCTACACCCGTGTCGGATACACGTATCTCTACACGCGGCTCTTTCCAATTATCAAGAAGAATTTTTCTTACTTCAACTTTTATTTCACCTCCTTCGTTGGTAAACTTAAATGCGTTAGAAAGCAGATTCA
The DNA here is from genome assembly GCA_947074235.1 of uncultured Bacteroides sp. Lineage (GTDB taxonomy): Bacteria > Bacteroidota > Bacteroidia > Bacteroidales > Bacteroidaceae > Bacteroides. The sequence continues at coordinate 866 of CAMTOV010000199.1, forward strand.
TCAGTATTTTTTCCATTTTATCTTCATCAAAAAGCATTCTTAAAGAGTTTTCTGATGAAGCAAAAGAGAAATTGATATTCTTTTTATCTGTCAGCTCCATAAAAGATTGACAAATAGCATTGTATGAAGGTATTAAGTCGTGCATACCATTTTTTAGTTGATGCTGACTCACATCGCTCTTGCGAAAATCTAATAACTGGTTTACTAAATTGAGTAAGCGAATGGCATTTCTTTTAACTAAAACAAGTTTCTGTTTTTGTTTATCGTCAGGCGTATTGTCGATTATGCGCTCCAATGGTGATATAATAAGTGAGAGAGGTGTACGAAACTCATGGCTGATATTAGTAAAGAAACGTAGTTTCATATCGTCCATTTCGTGCTTATGCTGCGCTTCTTTTTTTACTTGTTCTAAACGGAATTTTTCTCGTTCACTTCTAAGCATTAATCTTCGCGCTATTATCATGGCTACAATAGCTAAAATCACGTAGATGATATAGGCCCATATAGAGCGCCAAAAAGGTGGTTCGACTATGATTTGCAGATTTGTTTGGTCTTCGCTCCAATAGCCATCACTATTGGCTGCCTTAACCATAAATGTATAGGTGCCAGGAGGCAAACTGGTGTAGCTTACTTGATGTGTGCGACCATCTACCTCTAGCCAATCATCGTTAAAGCCTTCTAGCTTATAGGCATAACGATTCTTCTCGGGTAGCATAAAGTTCATTCCAGAGAAACTAATAGAGAAGATATTTTGAGAATACTTCAAGCGAATTGATTTAGTGCGATTAAGAGCCTTATCTAATAGTTTTTTCCCAGAGTAGATAGAGTCGATCTTTACATCCTTATTAAACAAAGTCATATTGGTAAATACAACTTTTGGTACAGTTTGATTGTATTTGATAGATTGTGGCAAGAATATGTTGAATCCACTAATACCACCAAGGATTACTTCTCCGGCAGCTGTAAGATATGAAGAGCGCATATTGAATTCTCTATTTTGCAACCCGTCCATCTCATCGTAGTTATAAAATGAATAAGTATAATCACCCGTTTTGCTATCCGATTGAACCATAATGTTTGAAACTCCGTTGGAGGTTGTTATCCACATGTTTTTATTACTATCCTCCACAATTGAACATGCAATATTGTCAACAAGTCCATCGTCTTTGATTAAGATCTCTAATTTGTCTTTTTTAGGATCTAAGATGTTCACTCCTCTTTGTGTTGCAATCCATATTAACCCTCTGCTATCTACATATACTTGATTTACATTCTGATTGGTAAATTCTTCGGTTTCAGCCTTATTGCCAGTCAGATTGGTAAATTGATTGGTTCGTTTATCATAGATGGCCAGACCAAAAGCCGTGCCTATATATAACTTCTCATCTTGCCCAAAGCAGATAGAAGATATATAATTTGAAGTTAACTGATTTGGAAAAGAGGTAAATTTGCCAGTTTGAGGGTTTAAAGACTGCAATCCATTGCCTAAAGTTCCAATCCAAATGTTCTTTTCTTTGTCTTCGGCTATAGACCACACTTTATTGTTGGCTGGCGAATTGTAGTTATTGGGATTGTGTCGATAATGTGTGAATTTATCACCGTCAAAACAGTCTAATCCACCAAAATAGGTACCTACCCATATCTTCCCATCGCTAGCAATGTAAAGACAAACAATCACATCGCCCGAGATGGAATTGGGATTATTAGCTTGATGTTGAAAACGTTTTTTTTCGCCTGTTTCGCGATTATAACTGATGAGCCCACTGCCGTTAGTACCCAGCCATAATATTCCGTTTTTATCTTCACTAATACAGGTGATATCGCTGTCGAAGTTTTTTAGATTTCTAAATTCAGGGAAGTGCTCTACTCTAAATTTATAAATAGCATCATTATAATATGATATTCCTCTTTTATAACTCCCTACCCACATAATGCCCATATCATCACAAAAGAGTTTGTTGATGCTGTTATTTGATAAACTGCGTGGGTCGGAGATATCATTTTGAAGGTTGGTGATGGTGTTGTTTGTTTTATTAATGATATCAATTCCTCCATGATCGGTTCCTAACCAAATCTTTCCTCTACTGTCTTGTTTGATATCTTGAACAACATCGCTCGATAATGAATAACCATGAATCTTGTGTTGGCTTTTGTATAAAGTCCATTGATTGGTGTGGTGGCTGTAGAACCACACACCTGTAGCTTCTTGTGAATATACCCACCAATCATCATCTTTATCAATAAACATGCTATATTTATCAGAAATCATGGGATCGTTTTGAGAAAGGTATTTAATGCTCTTTATTATCTCAGCACTATCCTTATTAACCAAATCAATCTCCCCACTATTATATAATAAACAAGCGTCGTTCTCTCCTACCTCAATGTCGGTAAGGTTAGACCCATTTTGTATGTTATAATGTATAGTCTTTTGGGTTTTGGGTTGATATTGATAAACTCCTTTTCCTAACACGTATACCCAAATATTCTTATTCTTATCAATACGGATAAGTGATGGTTCTCCGGGAATATCATATTGTTGCAACACTCGTGTTACATCGCGGTTGAAGTTTTCTTTATCGGGATTGTAAATTACATACCCAGCACCCGTATTGACCCAAAGATTCTTATTGGCATCTTCGTCTACGCTGTAGATATAATTATCGAGTAGAGACAAGCTATCTCGCTCAATTTTGCGAAACACTTTGTAGTTATAGCCATCAAAGCGATTTAAACCGCCACCTGCGGTGGCAAACCACATAAATCCTTGGCTGTCTTTGCAGATATCATTGATTCGGCTGTGAGATAGTCCATCTTTAGTTTCAAGATGTTTGAACATATATTGCTCCTGTGCTGAGATAAGTGAGCAAAGGAAAGTACACGATATAACAGTAAATAAGGTTTTGAGCAGTGCTAACATATGTATATAATAAGGCGTGCAAGATAGTAAAAAAGGCGTAGTTTACAAAGACTTAGGCCTTTAAGTAAACTACGCTTAACAATTTCGTTACTTCTTGGGGTGAGGATAGTCGATGGTGTAATGGAGTCCTCTGCTCTCCTTTCTTTCCATGGCTTGCCTCATGATGAGGTATCCCACATTTATCATATTGCGCAACTCGCATATCTCCTTGGATGCTACACTGCGCTTAAACAAGTCTTCTGTTTCTTCGTAGATAAGATCTAGCCTTACCCAAGCTCTCTTTAGACGAAGATCGCTTCGCACAATGCCCACGTAGGCACTCATTATCTGGTTCACCTCCTTCATACTCTGTGTAATCAAGATAAGCTCCTCGTTTGATTGGGTGCCCTCGGCATTCCATTCAGGAATCTGTTCGTTGTAGCTATATTTATCTACCTCCTTGAGCGAATGCTTGGCGGCAGCATCTGCATACACTACCGCTTCTATTAAAGAGTTGGATGCAAGTCGGTTTCCCCCATGGAGTCCCGTACAAGCACACTCGCCTACTGCATATAATCGCTCAATAGACGATTGACTATCTAGATCTACTAAGATACCTCCACATAGATAATGAGCTGCCGGAGCTACAGGGATATACTCTTTGGTAATGTCGATTCCAAGGCTCAAACACTTCTCGTAAATATTGGGGAAATGCTTCTTAGTCTCTTCAGGATCTTTGTGAGTTACGTCGAGGTATACATGGTCGTCACCACGGTTTTTCATCTCATTGTCTATAGCTCGAGCTACGATGTCGCGTGGTGCCAATGACAAACGAGGGTCGTACTTCTGCATAAACTCTTTTCCATCCATAGTACGCAACACGCCGCCATAGCCACGCATCGCTTCGGTGATGAGGAATGAAGGACGATCGCCCGGATGATAAAGAGCTGTAGGGTGAAACTGTACAAACTCCATGTCTTTTACTGTTCCTTTAGCACGATATACCATGGCTACTCCATCGCCCGTTGCTACTAGCGGATTGGTAGTGGTTTGATAAACTGCACCTACCCCACCCGTTGCCATCAAGG
>CAMTOV010000200.1 GCA_947074235.1 uncultured Bacteroides sp.
AATACAATGGAGTGGTACGTATTGATTCGTGTCATCAAACATTTGAGATTTATAGGCATCCTAGAGTTCCCGAGAATGGCATTTATAGTATTGCTGAAAGTAAAGACGGAGAAATAATAATAGGAACAAAGCAAAGCGGAGTGGCTCGTTTTGATAGTATTAACAACTGTTTTGAACCGATACTTGATGAAGGTAAAGTTAGAAGCTTCTCTGCTTATATCGTACAAAACATCAACGATGAGATATGGGTAGGCTGCGATGGTGAAGGAATAAAAAGATATAATTCATCTATCAAAGAACTCGAAGCTTATAGTCTCATTATCCCCTCTTTAGGACAAAAGCGTGGTAGAATACATGCTTTAATTGAAGATAAGGATAGAAATATATGGATTGGGATGTGCCAAAAGGGACTCATTCTTATCAATAACAATCGAATAAAGTTCGATTATATCGGTCATCGTTCCATACGCACCAATTCTATTGGTTTGAATTGTGTGACAAGTATCTACAAAGACAAAGAGAACCATTTGTGGGTAGGAAATGATTATGAGGGTATATTTGAGTTAGACCAAGATGGTAGACAAGTAAGACACCTCAAGCCACTCGATGAGGGAGGTACAGTACCAAGCATTGTTTATGGGTTGTTTGAAGATTCAAACAACAACTTCTGGATTGGATCTATTGGCGACCGAGTGGGATGGCTAGATAAGAGAACAGGCCGTTTCGCTTATATTGAAGGACTCAATATAAGAAACGTGCTTTCTATTACAGAAGATAATCAGAAGAACATCTATCTGGGTACGTTTGGTGGTGGCCTGTATCGCTTTAACTTAGAGTCAAGGAAACTGAACTCTTACAGATCGTACGAAGGCAAAGAACTGGAGCCACAGAAACAATGTATCGCCAACAATTGGATTAATAAAATTATGTACGATAGCGAAGGGATTATTTGGATAGCACATTATAAAGGTGTCAGTTGCTTCAACCCATCAACAAATAGCTTTACAGACTACACAGGCAGTAATGAGGTTATTGATGGCTGTATAGGATACGCGCTCATGGAGGATAAGAAAGGAGATATTTGGGCAGGAACAAGCGATGGGCTATTTCACTTTGATAAACAAACGCAAGCAATCAAGCAATTCACCCAAGCCGATGGATTGCCCAACAATGTCATCTGTGGTATAGGAGAAGATGAGAACAAATATATATGGCTAAGTACTTGTACGGGGATTAGTCGATTTAATCCAACTAAAGGCGAGTTTGTAAATTACAACGCACAAGACGGTTTGCAAGGCAATGAATTCTTTCGTGGAGCTTCATTTCAAGATAACAATGGAAGAATCTATTTTGGAGGAGTAAATGGTATAACAGCTTTCAACCCTAGCGATATTGTAGATATAGAAAGGAATCTGCCTGTATACATTACAGACTTCAGCATCTTTCAACAATCTATCAGTGCCAATACCCTTTCGGATGGTAAAGCTATTATCAGTACTCCCGTTATAGATGCAAACGAATTTAAGTTGTCGCATGAGGACAACACTTTTAGCATCTCATTCGCAACCATGACATTTGACAATACCAATCAAATAGCATATAAATACCGCATCAAGGAGATGTATGATACCTGGATGATTACAGAACCTGGGCAAAATAAAGTGACCTACAACAATCTTCCACCAGGGAGATATACATTTGAGGTTTTTGCATCTACTACCAACAGCAATCCTTTGATTCGAACAATCAGTATCGTTATTGCTCCACCTTGGTATTTATCTTGGTGGGCATATCTCATTTACATATTATTTATCCTCTTTATCATCGCCGGTATAATCAATTATATCAGAATGCGATTAATACATAGGCACCAACTCATTGAGCAACGACATTCTGATGAAATTAAAGATGCCAAACTACAGTTCTTTATCAATATTTCGCATGAGATTCGTACTCCCATGACATTGATTATGGCTCCATTGGAGCGATTGCTGAAGGTAAATACCGATAAAGAATTGACTAAAAGCTATCAATTGATATACAATAACGCTCATCGCATATTGAACATTGTAAACCAACTTATGGATATTCAGAAGATGGATAAAGGAAAAATGAAACTGCATTTTGAAGAAACCAACCTAACCTTATTCATCGATGAAATCACCCAATCGTTCGACTTCATTGCTTATAAGCGAAACATTACTCTCGATTTTATATATCCTGAAACTCCTGTTACTGCTTGGATAGATAATGAAAACTTCGATAAAGTATTGATGAACATCATTTCGAATGCATTTAAGTATACACCCGAGAATGGAAGAATCGAAATTCAACTAAGTGTAGGTAGCGATGAAACACTGACCAATGAATTGGCAAACTATATTGAGATTGCAATAACCGATAATGGTATAGGCATTGATGCAGATAAGATGGAACAAATATTTGATTGTTTTTATAGAGTGGACAATCCATTGACTCAGAAGAATATTGGAACAGGGATTGGTCTATACTTGTCGCGATTGCTCATTAACCTTCATCATGGGAGCATTAAAGTAGAGAACAGAAACGATGGCACAGGGAGTCGGTTTATAATCCGTATTCCGCAAGGTGCGTCACATCTACCTCAAGATGAAATATGTACTAAATCAACCTCCGACATGGAACTAATGCTATACACACAGCATATACCTACGTTTCTAGAAGAGGAAGAGAAGGCGGCTATCAAAGCAAAAGGCGGTATGCGCATCCTTATTGTTGAGGATAATGTAGAGATCTGCAATTTGCTTTATAGCGAACTGCGCACAGAGTTTAAAGTTACGGTTTGCTCAAATGGGAAAGAGGCTTATGATTCTATTCTTTCCAGTATTCCCGATTTGGTGATTAGCGATGTAATGATGCCCATAATGGATGGTATCGAGCTGTGCCAAAAGATTAGAGGAAACATCACCATCAACCATTTACCCATTATTCTGCTTACAGCCAAGTCGGGAGTAGAAGACAAAGTATTTGGAATAGAGAAGGGGGCTGATGCTTATATAGAGAAGCCTTTCAATATGGATGTTTTAAAAAGTACAATAAACAACTTACTAAAGAATAGACATCTATTAAAAACAAAATATACCGGCGCTCAAGAGCAATTGGAAAAGGTGAATAAGCTTTCGCTTAAATCTCCCGATGAGCAATTGATGGAACGGATTATGAAGGTGATTAACGACAATATATCCAACCCTGAATTGAATGTAGAGACAATTGCATCACAAGTAGGATTAAGTCGCGTGCATGTACACCGTAAGATGAAAGAGTTAACCAATCAATCTACGCGCGACTTCATTAAAAACACTCGACTGAAACAGGCTGCGTTGCTATTGCAAGAGAAGAATTTAGGCATTAGCGATGTTGCATATGCTACGGGGTTTACTACGCTCTCCTATTTCTCTGCTTTATTTAAAGGTATCTATGGGGTTACTCCCAAGGAGTTTAAACAAAATCACAGCAAAGCCGAAGTGTAGCTTTGCTCTAACACAAGCAAACTCTCTGGCCCCATATTAAAGAGCAAGTCGATGATACTTAAATTGGGAAGGAAACCATTCTTTTCCTTGAATACTTGATAGTAAGGAACAAGTTTAAACGACTTATCTACTTCGTTGAAGTCTTTCTTAGGATGTATTATCTCACGAAAGTCGTGTTCGCTTGGGGTAAAGTCTGTTTTGTATTCTGTTGTATAAGCCACAGAGGGTTGAATATCTATTAAATTGCAAACCAATTGACGCAATTCTTCGTTGAAATCGACCAAAAACTTAAACTCTTTTTCGTAAAAAGGACGAAAATCATCCTCATAATACTCAAAGAATGGGCTGCTATTATAGGCCGATGTTATGGCATTCCAATGCAAATGACGCCAATTGCCATGATCGGAGATACGAATGTCCTTAACTGGACATTTAGAATTATCGGGTTTAATGGTGGGTATGGTCAAGGCTATCTCGCCATTGGTGCTGGCTATCGTACAACGGTTGCGATAGGTTTGTTTTATATAGTGATCAAATTGCTCTATATATACTTTATCATATGCCAGCAGTTTGGCATAATATGATATAGGTGCTAAGTAAGCGGTAGAGAGATAGGCAGTTTCCATAAATGTAAGCAATTGAAAAGTGAGAAGTAATTATTGTATCTTCTTAAAGAAGCGATTCCAACGATAGCCATCAAATAGACCTGTATGGGGTTCTTTAGAGAACCAAATGTATGAGGCTTTTCCCATAATATGATCGTGTGGCAAGAAGCCAAATAATCGTGAATCGGCTGCATTAAAAGAGTTGTTTGATACCATCCAGTAATAATCCTTAGTGAAGGTATATTCACTTACCGGCTGGCTGTCTACATATAATGTATCGTTTTGAACCTTGGCATCTTTGCCTTCGTGCAGCAAGATGGTGTTCATCATCAACGTGCGGTTCCACGGATAGATGGCTACGGTAGTGCCTACCGATGGGATAATCAACGGATGGATATTGGTAGGAGCATCTTTATCTATCGGTTTGAGCCAGCAGTTCTTTCCCATGCTTAGCTCCAAATCGTGATAAACTGTCCAAGGCAGTTTGCGTACTTGATTGACTGAGTCAATATCGAGCACCACTTCCGTCACAATATTATAGGGCATCAACAGTGTGTCTAGCACATCCTCTTTCTCTATGGGATAAGCAAAGTAATACTCTCTTTCGAGTAGGGGTTCAATGTCTGGTGATACTTTGGTAAATACAGAGTCTACAATCAATGTATCGCCCGGTAGGCCGAAGCAGCGACTGATGAATATCTCTTTATCATCGATAACCTCCGATAAATTGGCGG
>CAMTOV010000201.1 GCA_947074235.1 uncultured Bacteroides sp.
TAAAAACCTGGGAACGTTTACCCGATTTGAAAAGTAAAAGCCAACAACGCAATGTAGTACTTCACCCAGAATCTGTAGATGGTAAATATGCCCTTTATACTCGTCCGCAAGATGGTTTTATCGATGCCGGCAGTGGTGGAGGTATTGGATGGGCTTTGGTAGATTCTATGGAAAATGCAGAGATCAAAGAAGAAAAAATCATTGATGCACGCTATTACCATACTATCAAAGAGGTGAAAAATGGCGAAGGTCCTCATCCTATCAAAACTCCTAAAGGTTGGTTGCATTTGGCACACGGCGTGCGTGGTTGTGCTGCCGGATTGCGTTATGTACTTTATATGTATATGACCTCTCTTGAAGATCCAACTAAACTAATTGCTCAACCAGCTGGCTACTTCCTCGCTCCTGAGGGTGAAGAACGAATTGGTGATGTGTCAAATGTACTATTTACTAATGGTTGGATTGCTGATGAGGATGGCAAAGTATTTATTTATTATGCTTCTTCTGATACACGTATGCATGTAGCTACATCTACAATCGATAAATTAGTTGATTATTGTATGAACACTCCACAAGATGGTTTAACTACTTCAGCTTCGGTTGCTACATTAAATAGCATGATTGCTCACAACCTTGAAGTGCTTGCTAAATAACATATAAAGAAAAGGATACTATGATAAAGCTTAAAGAAAAGATAGGTTACGGATTTGGAGACATGGCTTCTTCTATGTTTTGGAAGTTGTTTGGCTCATATCTCATGATATTTTATACAGATGTGTTTGGTTTGCCGGCTGCAATAGTTGGAACAATGTTTCTGGTAACTCGTGTGTGGGACTCAGCTTTTGATCCTATTGTGGGTGTAGTGGCCGACCGAACTAATTCTCGTTGGGGTAAATTTCGTCCTTATCTGCTTTATCTAGCTATTCCGTTTGCCATAATTGGTATCTTTACTTTTACTACTCCCGATTGGAGTGCTACTAGTAAATTGGTATATGCTTACATTACTTATTCACTAATGATGATGGTTTACTCCGCTATCAATGTGCCTTATGCGTCATTGCTTGGTGTGATGAGTCCCGATCCTAAAGAACGCAATACACTCTCTACTTACCGTATGACTTTTGCATATATAGGTAGCTTTGTAGCTTTGCTTCTTTTTATGCCAATGGTCAACTACTTTGGCTTGGAGCGTGGCGAACAACATGGTTGGATGATGGCTGTGATTGTGATAGCAGTAATGTGTGCTATTCTGTTTTATGGTTGTTTTGCCTGGACTAAAGAGCGTGTAAAACCAATAAAAGAAAAACAAAATCCATTAAAGGACGACTTGAAAGATCTTTTCCACAATCGTCCTTGGTGGATATTGTTAGGTGCGGGAATTGCTGCTTTGGTGTTCAATTCTATCCGTGATGGTGCTACAGTTTATTACTTTAAATATTTTGTAGTAGAAGAAACCTATTCTACAGTTTCTCTTTTTGGCGTGAGCTTCGTGTTGAGTGGTCTTTACTTGGCAGTTGGTCAAGCAGCCAATATTATTGGTGTTGTGTTGGCAGCTCCTGTGAGCAACCGCATTGGAAAAAAAGCTACTTATATGGGAGCTATGACTATTGCAACGGTTTTAAGTATCATCTTCTATTGGTTTGATAGAGATCAACTCACAATGATTTTCATCTTCCAAATTTTAATCAGTATTTGTGCCGGAAGTATCTTCCCATTACTATGGTCGATGTATGCCGATTGTGCCGATTATTCAGAACTGAATACAGGAAATCGCGCTACCGGATTGATATTTTCATCTTCATCTATGAGCCAAAAATTTGGTTGGGCCATTGGTAGTGCAGTTACTGGATGGTTGTTGGCTTACTTCGGATTCCAAGCAAATGTGGCACAAAGCGCCGAGGCTATCAATGGTATTAAGATGTTCTTAAGCTTGTTGCCAGCTGTAGGTACAGTATTGAGTGTTGTCTTTATTAGTATGTATCCTTTAAGCGAATCGAAAATGAAAGAGATAACTGCTGCTTTAGAACTAAAACGTGCATCAAAGCAAGAATAATCTATTTTTTTTGGTTAGTTTTATAGCAGTGAAACTTTAGTTTCATTGCTATAAAACTTTAGTTTCACTGCAAAGAAACAATTGTTTCACCTCGATGAAACTAAACCATCAATCTAAGTTGAATATATAATCCTTTTGAAAATGAAATATACACTAGATTTATTGAAAGAAGAGATGCAAGCTGTGCTCACCAATAATATCCTTCCCTATTGGATTGACAAGATGATTGATCCAGTAAATGGCGGATTTTACGGACGCATCACTGGGGAAGAAGTATTAATGCCCGAAGCAGAAAAAGGTGCTATCCTAAATGCACGTATTCTTTGGACATTTTCTGCCGCTTATCGCTTGCTAAAACGAGAAGAGTATCTTGAAGCTGCTACTAGAGCTAAACGATATCTTATCGAACATTTTTATGATGCCAACTTTGGTGGTATTTATTGGAGCGTCGATTATTTGGGAAATCCTATTGATACTAAAAAACAAATTTATGCGCTTGGTTTTGCTATCTACGGATTGAGCGAATATCACAGAGCTACTGGTGATGCAGAAGCATTGACATATGCTATTCACCTCTTTGAAAGTATTGAAACACATAGTTTTGATAATGAAAAGAATGGCTATTGCGAAGCTCTTACTCGTGAATGGGGCGAAATTGCTGATATGCGTTTGAGCGAAAAAGATGCAAATGAACGTAAAACAATGAATACTCATCTTCATATATTAGAACCATATACTAATCTATATAGAGTATGGAAAGATGATAGATTAAAGAAGCAATTGCGTAACTTAATTGAAATTTTTATTGATAAGATATTAAATAAAGAAACAGCACATCTTGAGCTTTTCTTTGATGATGATTGGCAAAGTAAATATAATATTGTTTCATACGGACATGATATTGAAGCATCTTGGTTGATACATGAAGCTGCAATAGAACTAGGCGATGAAGAACTGCTAAAACGTGTAGAACCATGGGTGGTGCGCATTGCAGATGTTGCTACCGAAGGATACACTCCTCACGAAGGAATGATTTATGAGAAGAACCTAGATAATGGTCATGTTGATAAAGATAGACACTGGTGGGTACAGGCAGAATCGGTTGTAGGGTATATTAATCTTTATCAACACTTTGGTAAAGAAGATGCATTTGATAAAGCTGCCGACTGTTGGACATATATTCAAAAACATCTCTTAGATAATGAACATGGTGAATGGTTTTGGAGCATTCGTGCTGATGGAAGCATTAATCGTGTAGATGACAAAGCGGGTTTCTGGAAATGCCCTTATCACAACGGTCGTATGTGCATGGAGGTGATAGAACGGTTTCAGTAAGGTTATAATATCGTAAATAATAGGCTATAAATTGTTTCAAGAGGAATAATTGATAGCCTATTATTGTATAGCTTTCAAAAGAATAGCCTAATTTTGAAGAAGTTAGTATTAGAAGCTGATTTTATGAGTACCTTTGTTATGTAACCAAAGAGAAATCTAAATATTAAACATTAGTTATGAGAAACTTTTTATTAATGATGACAATCGGAATGAGTATTTGTTCATGTTCGGGCGAAAAGAAGGAAGTCTATAAAGACCCTAATGCCCCAATCTCTGCGAGAGTGGAAGACCTTATTAGTCGGATGACTATTGAAGAAAAGGTAGGTCAAATGAATCAGTTTGTAGGCGTTGAGCATATCAAGAGCAACAGTGCCACTATGACTGAAGATGACTTAAAGAATAACACAGCTAATGCGTTTTATCCGGGTTTTACCGAAAAGGATATTGAACGTTGGACTGAAGAGGGTAAGGTTGGTTCGTTCCTTCATGTAATGACATTGAAAGAAGCCAACTATCTACAAAGCTTGGCTTTGAAGAGTCGTTTGCAAATTCCTATCATTTTTGGTATTGATGCCATTCATGGCAATGCCTATGCCCCCAAAAATACGATTTATCCTACAAGTATCAACTTGGCCTGTTCGTTTGATACTGCTATGGCCTATACCATTGGTAGACAAACGGCTCGCGAGATGCGTGCAATGAATATGCAATGGACATTCAACCCGAATATAGAAGTGGCTCGCGACCCACGTTGGGGGCGAGTAGGAGAGACTTTTGGTGAAGACCCTTATTTGGTAACTTTGATGGGGGTTGAATCAGTAAAAGGTTATCAAGGCGATTTTAACGGAACGGAAGATGTATTGGCTTGTATCAAACACTTTGTGGGTGGTAGCCAACCAATTAACGGTACTAATGGTTCGCCAACCGATATCTCTGTTCGCACATTATATGAAGTATTCTTCCCTCCTTTTAAAGCGGGTGTTGAGGCTGGTGCTATGTCGTTGATGACTGCCCATAATGAATTGAATGGTATACCTTGTCATGAAAATGAATGGTTGTTGACTGATGTGCTTCGTGATGAATGGAAATTCAAAGGCTTTGTAGTGAGCGACTGGATGGACATTGAACACATTCATGACTTGCACGCAACTGCTGAGAACTTAAAAGAGGCTTTCTATCAATCAATCATGGCGGGTATGGATATGCACATGCATGGCATCTATTGGAATGAATATGTTACTGAGTTAGTAAAAGAAGGTCGCATACCCGAATCGCGTATCGATGAATCTGTTCGTCGTATCCTCGATGTGAAGTTCCGTTTAGGTATCTTTGAACATCCTTATGCCGACGAAGAAGAGAGTATGACAATTCGCATGTGTGATGCACACCGCGAAACAGCTCTTGAGTCAGCTCGTAATGGTATCGTTTTATTAAAGAATGATGGTG
>CAMTOV010000202.1 GCA_947074235.1 uncultured Bacteroides sp.
TTCGTGTTTCAAAAGAGCGAAGAGGGAAGTAAGTTGGCTGAAGATGGTTATGCAATGATTATGCCGCAAAGAGTAGATGATCTTCATCTAGTGGCATGGGCAGGTTTAGGAAAAGGAGAATCATTTACGATTTCTACATTAACGCCTGGTGTTTCATCACTAAGCGATTTGACATGTAGTTTAAATCGCGATTATAAGAATGGTGCTGCTGTAGTTACTAAAGATATAAATGCCCTATTCCATGGTGATGCCAAAATTGGTAGCAACACTAGAGCTGGCTTTACCAATACTACCAATATATCCTTAACCAAGAATACGAATCAAATACGCATCGTGCTTCAACAACTTTCTGACTACTCTATTGAGATAGAAAAATTCAACTTCACAATAGAAGACTCTAATGGATTGATGAACCACGAGAATGTTATTCAACCCGATGAACCAATAACATACTCTCCATGGAGTAAATCAACGGGATCTTCAGAGATGAACAATAATGGCAGTACTAATGTAAGTGTGGCTGTTGCTGAGTTTACAACCGGTAGACTTGTCAAATCAACATCGCCACGCCTAAAAGTGTACAATCCCGATGGTGAGACAATCATTAATATTCCAATTATTGATTATGCCCTACTAGTTAAAGGTAATTATAATCAGGCAATGAGCGATCAAGAATACCTAGACCGTCAAGATGAATATAATATGACATTCTTCTTAAACGAGAATAACGAGTGGATTTCTTCTTCCATCAACATCAACGGTTGGACTATAGTTTTAAACGATTCCGATATGAATTAATACAAAGATCATGAGATATACCCACATAAATATATGGCTTTTGGCAATGATGTTACCATTTATGATGTCATGCTTCAACGAAGTTTGCCCTATAATAGAGGGAGAAGACGATAGCGTTGTTATCTCATTCTATATCTCAGGAGCATCTTTGCCAACTAATCCATTGGCTAATACTCGTGCTACAGATGCTATTACCAGCTATGAGAACGAGATTGACATACCCGGTCTAAAGATATTTTTCAAGCATAATAATAATGATATAGAACTTAGCAACTTACGTATTTACAAAGAAGAAATAGATTCTGAAGTATATCAAGTTATTGCTACCATTGATGTTCCATCTAGCCTACTTAATAGTGCCAATGATTATCGTATGGAGGTATTTGCCAATTGTGACGAAACAAGTAGTTATGACTCTAACCTTACCTATAACTTCGATAAATCATCCTATTTCCCAGGATCACAATCAAGCAAGAAGTACATCCCAATGTGGGGAGCAACAACCAAAAATCTCACTTTAAAACTAGGTGAGCGTTCAGATATTGGAAGAATTCATTTACTAAGAGCTCTTTCTAAAATCGAGATTAGCCTAATTGCCCCGTTGCCATTTGAGTATAAGTTTGAAGGAATTACTTTGAGCAGCTACAACAATAGCGGTTATGCTCTGCCATATAAATCTAATGAAATATTGCAGACAAATAGTTCGCCTAGTGAAACCAATATACCTGTATCAACCACAGCAATAAGCCTTTTGCCTTTTCATTTAAATGAAGACAGCACGAAAGCATATATCTACTTACCAGAATGCAGTAGTACATCTGGCTTGCAGTTTTCTATTAACATTCGCAACAAAGAGTTTAATACACTCAAAACATATATTAAAGGATTCAATCCTAACGCTAAAGACGATTTTAATAAAATCATCAGAAATCACATCTATAAATATAGTATTACTGGCATTAAAGACACTGAAGAGATAGAATGTACGTATACTATTAAAGATTGGTCAACCAAAACAACAGAGGTGGATAGCGAAGACTTCCATTGGCTTTGGGTAAAAGATGAAGTTCTTTATATGAACAATGTTAGTCAAATAAAAACAATTTTTGATTCCTCTACATCCGATCTTGTATATACCGTGTCTGAAATAAAAGTATATAAAGAAAACAGAACATGGGTAGGCGGAGGGACAATCTCTGTTAATATAGACAATACATTCAGAGGAGATATTAATATTAATAGTACTATTCCAACCAACTTCTTAGGAAAAGAGTTTATAGTTACTGTTAGTAGTGCTATCTCAGGCAAAAGCGCTCAAGTTAAAGTGTACCAATTTCCCCCTTTATACATTTCTGCCGAACAAACCGGTGTTAAATGGACTGATAGTCAAGGACAAACTAATAGCAATATGTATGTATTTACAGCTTTGCTTCCAGACTTGTCTACTATCCCTAATCCTGACGATAGAAACAATGGTCCTTCAAATACAACTTGGAATAGAGGAGCATCTTATGCAGCCTATTTACGTGAGCAATGTGCATTTGGTTTCCCTCAAACTACCGAGACAAATTTAAGTGATTTCGCATCATCTAGTGTAAACACAGCAAATAGTCGGAAATATTATGCTGGACCTGTCAAAGTATTAACCACAGTTGGTAATGTAGAAAACAACCGTCTTGTTTCTCCCCGTTTTGCACTAGCATCGCAAGCTGGGATGAATGTTCCCAATTCATCATATACTAGTATATTCGATCATAATTATACAATTGCCATACCACAAGATCCAAATGTCAATCAATATAATTCGAATTACCACAAGTATATGAAACACTCAATGAAGCAATTCTGCGAACGTTATCGAGAATTTAGTGCAGATGGTGTAGAATATGGACCTGGAACATGGCGTGCACCTACCAAGGCTGAAGTTTACCTTATTGATGTATTGCAGAATGTTGTAGCATGTGCAGTAAAGAAAATATTAGAAGGAGGGGCATATTGGGGTGCTGATGCAAATATGGTTTATATGATGGATCCTAGAGTAAGTTCTGGTACCAGTACTGCTGCAATTCGTTGCGTACGTGATATTAAATAAAAAACATAGAAAATGAGAATAAATATAATAAATATACTTTGGATAGCAGCTTTGATATTAATCAGTTGCAATGACGAGTCTTATTTGTCTACTCAGCATAATGATGAGAAAGTAGAACTCACATTCTCTATGTATTCTACTGATTTCATTCAACCCTTAACACGTGCAGTAGATGAAACCATCAGGCGCATTGATCTTTTAGTGTTTGATAAAGATGGATATTTCTTAGAAAAAGTAGCTGCAACCGATATCGATACCACGCAGAAAACATTTAAGGCAATAGTATTGGCTAAAGGCAAGATAATACATGCAATGGCCAACTACGATGACATAGATAGTTTCAGCGAGAGCACCAACTTAGGGAAAAGCGAAAAAGAGGTAGTTACACCGTTGCTAGTTACCCAAAACAACCTTGCATTCTGGGGTAGAAGCATTATTAATAATAACAAAACGAGCGTTGAATTTATACGTAATCAAGCAAAGGTTACTGTGCAAAGCGATGTTACCAATTCAAGTGTTAGCTTTGTTGGTTTCTGCATATGCAACTATTCTAAAAGTGGAACTTTAGCACCCTTTATAAACAATGAATTTACCTATTCATCAGATATTGCTACAGCCATGAGCAGCTACTCTTTATTTGATGATAACGGTGTTGTCAACTCCGAAGAGAAATACATTTGTGAGTATAATAATCCCGCAACAAATAGAGAAACCTATGTTATAGTGCGGTTTAACCATAGCACTTCTAGTGGAACTGTTCCATTGTACTATAAAGTATTTTTGCGCGATGCCGACAATAAAGCCTATCAAATAGTTAGAAATGTAAATTATCGTATTATTGTAAAAAACATACCGATAACTCTAGGTGTACCTACCTTCGAGGAAGCAAAAAATGCTCCTGCAATGAATAGCCTTTATGCTGAAGTTATGAAAGAATCGGCATCGGTATCAGACAACAGCGGTAATTCTTTAAAGGTATGGCCTCTCACACATATGCTTAAGCAGGCCGGACAAATTACCTCTACGTTTGCAACAGAAGGAACGTTGGGTAGCGTAGTCTGCGAGATTATTGATGATCCTTCGGGCATTATTTCTAACCTAACCACCAATGCTAGCGGCAGTATAACAGCCAACGTTCTAGCTATGAGCGTCAAAGCAGAAGCCATTATACGAGTTAAATACGGGAAACTTGAGCGAAACATAACAGTTATTGCCAGTCCTGAATATCAACTTACTGCCTCTTCAAACATTCAATCTTATAGCACATACAATACGTTAGTCACGCTGACAATCAATCTAGACAACAATTATCCATCTGCAGATGAATATCCTAGTCTTTATCCTATTTGGTGCTATATTAAAGCAAATAATTTTTATCCTATTGGGGATAATAAGGATATGTTTCTTGATTTTGACTATGTAACAGGTGAGCATTGGTATGCCTATTTAGCAAATACATTAGGGAACCATATTATTCAATTTAAAACCAATTTTTCTTATGTTGCAAATGATGCTATCGTAGTTCGCAGTCAATATTTCAACGAAGCAAGTGTAGTATTTAATAAAACTCCTTAATTGAGAATAATCATTTATAAATTCTAGTTAGTTAATAAAAGATCGTGAATTGGTAATCTTGAGGGGAATGCAAATTCATAGATTGAGGCAAAAGGTTGTAATTTGTAGATTAATACAATTTACAACCTTTTCATTATAATATTAACATCAACTTTTTGAGGCTTATTAAGCTTCCAATAAGATTAAAAGAAGTAAACTAAAATATGGGTCTTCAATCTTACCTTTCAAACGCAAACGAAGTAATTCTAAAAGTTGTGCCTTGGACTTTCCTTATGTTATCAATACAGATGTAACTGAGCAAAAAACAAAATTATCATTGGA
>CAMTOV010000203.1 GCA_947074235.1 uncultured Bacteroides sp.
GATATTACCTCAACGAACGACTGACTTTCACCTTCGATCCACTCTTTCATGCCGGTTGCTATTATGTGCAAGAGGCTTCTTCTATGTTCGTAGAGCAAGTATTGCGTCATTATGTCAACGAAGGGCCTGTTAAAATGCTCGACCTCTGTGCTGCTCCCGGTGGTAAATCAACCCACGCTCGTAGTGTGTTGCCCGAAGGCAGTTTGCTGGTAGCCAACGAAGTGATGCGCAATCGCGTACATATTCTAGCAGAGAATCTTATCAAGTGGGGTTATCCCGATGTGGTAGTTACAAACAATGATCCGGCCGATTTCTCCAATCTTACCTCTTTCTTCGATGTGATTCTGACCGATGTGCCCTGTTCGGGCGAAGGTATGTTTCGCAAAGACCCTGTGGCTATTGACGAATGGAGCGTAAATAATGTAGAAACCTGTTGGCAACGTCAACGACGAATAATAACCGACATCTGGTCGGCACTCAAGCCGGGTGGCATCTTGATATATAGCACGTGCACCTACAATACGCTCGAAAACGAAGAGAATGTTCGTTGGATCTGCGAGAGCTTTGATGCCGAAGTATTGCCTTTGCATATCCCTGTAGAATGGAATATTTATGGCGACCTATTGGCTAATGCCGATTTTCCTGTTTATCGCTTTCTGCCATCCAACACTCGTGGCGAAGGGTTCTTCTTGGCTGCTATCCGCAAAGGTGGTGAAGAGGATTCTTCTACTATCGCATACGGCAAAACTTCTAAAAATAAGAAGCTGAAGAAAGAGAGCAAGAGTAAAGGCAAACAAGCAGTGGCCAACTATAAAGATTTGCTTACCAAAGCTTCCGGTTGGTTAAACAATACTGATAAATATACAATAAGCGTAGATGGCAATGCAATAAATGCCATGCCTGCTCATTATACAAATGAAATAGAACAGCTGAAATCATCGCTTCGTGTGGTGAACAGCGGGATAAGCATAGCCGAGATAAAAGGAAACGATTTGCTTCCTGATCATGCTTTGGCCATGAGCTGCGAGTGCAACAAGGCAGCCTTCGAGATGGCCGAAGTGAGCTACGAACAAGCCATCGCTTATCTTCGTAAAGAAACAATTAATCTGGCAGAAACTACTCCGAGAGGAATTGTTCTGCTCACCTATCGCAATATGCCTATTGGTTTTGTGAAGAACATAGGCAATAGAGCCAATAACCTATATCCGCAAGAGTGGCGTATCCGCAGTGGATACCTGCCCGAAGAAATCAAAAACGTATGATAAAAACCGACTAAACACGTATTTACCTATTAAAACACTATCTGAAAAATGAAATGTTCTCTTCTTACCTCAATTGCTTTAGCCTCTGTTGGCCAAGCCGTTGCTACCAATCAACACCCCAATGTGGTGGTTATCCTGTGCGATGACATGGGTTACTCAGATCTAGGTTGTTATGGCGGTGAAGTGAAGACACCTCACATCGATGCACTTGGATTTCAAGGCACCCGATTTACTCAATTTAAAAATACAGGACGTAGTTGTCCTACTCGTGCGGCACTGGTGACTGGTTGCTATCAACATGCTGTGGGCATGGGGTGGATGACGGCTGTAGATGAGCATCGTCCGGGCTATCGTGGCCAAATTGTAGAAGATATTCCAACCATTGCCGAGGTATTCAAGGCCAATGGTTACGACACATATATGAGTGGTAAGTGGCATTTGACAGCCGATGGGGCTGTATTAGAGCCCAATGGCAGCGTGCCCTTTAAGCGTGGATTTGATAAATATTATGGTGCGCTGGTAGGCGGCGGTGGCTATTACAAGCCACGTGCGCTTTACGATAACGAACAGCTCGTAACCGAGTTTAATGAAGATTACTACTACACCACAGCTATCACCAACAATGCGGTGAGTTTTATCAATGACCATTCGGCCGACAATCCCTTGTTTATGTACTTGGCTCACTACGCACCGCACTTGCCGCTAGAAGCACCACAGGAGCGTATTGACAAATGCAAAGATCGCTATCGTGTGGGTTTTGATGTGCTACGCGAACAGCGTTTCAATCGTATGAAAGAGCTTGGCTTGATAGATGCCAACATGACACTGCCTATGTTTGAGGTGGAGTTCAATAACAATCGCCCTACTTGGGAGAGCCTGACTGATAAACAGCGTGAGAACTGGATTAATGACATGGCTACTTATGCAGCTATGATTGAGATGATGGATGATGGTATAGGCGAAGTGATTGATGCGCTAAAAGAGAAGGGGATGTACGAAAATACTATCTTCATGTTCTTGAGCGATAATGGTGCAACCAGCGAATCGGGCTATATCAAGCAAATTATGGCCGATTTGAGTAACACGCCTTATCGTAGCTACAAGAAATGGGTATTTCAAGGTGGAACAAGCACTCCGTTTATCTTGACCTATGGCGACCAAACTAAAAATAATGCCGGAGCTATCAATCGCGAGGTTGCTCACGTTATCGATATTCTTCCAACTTGTGTTGAGTTGGCTTCACTCGATTTCCCCGAAGAGTTTAGAGGTAGAAAGACTGAACTGGATGGTATTAGCATTGCGCCTGCTTTAGAAAATAAATCACTTCCTGAACGCAATCTATATTTCGAGCATGAGTCTTCTTCTGCTATCATCTCTGACAATTGGAAGTTGGTACGCATGGACGCATTGCACCCTTGGGAATTGATCAACCTGGCTACAGACCCTTTTGAACAAAACGACCTTTCGACTCAATATCCCGAAAAGGTGAAAGAGTTGGAAGCGATGTGGACAACGTGGGGTGAATCTCAACCGGTATTCCCATTAGAATATCGTGGATGGGGCGACCGCATTAAGCATTACAAATCGCTCAATCCCGAACAAAAAGGTGATTATTAATTGAGATAACACATCTTATTATATATAGAGCGCTCCGCATGGTTTTGATAACTATGCGGAGCGCTCTTTTTATTGTGATAAATGTCAGTGGTTTATAACGCACTGGGAAAGTCTTGATTAGCCACTGCCTAATATACCGGTTGGCACTGCCTAATGGCTTTGCTGGCAAGGGCTGGTCAGTAAGTGGGCAAGGGCTTGCCAGCAAATGGCCTCTGTAGTACTCGTTGATAGGTTTGTCTACTGCTTTATTTCATCTGCTTGTCGGGCGAATAAATTAATCCTTCTACAGCATTTTCACCATCTAGCGTAACGAATGCGCATGTAAACATCCATTTCTGCAAACGCACTTGTGGTAACGAGAATTTACTGATAGGGAGTTTTAAGAATACTTTGTTCCAACCTTTTTCTAAAATAACGGGAAGTGGATCGCGTACCACACAGTTCTCATTGGCAAGAGGAATCTCGTTTGATAGCTCCGTGTGCGTAGAGGTCCAAATAGGCGGTGCAATTTCTGTATCATTTACCCAGATGCGACTTCCTTTATAGTCCCACGCGCCTTGTGGTGGAGCTAAGTCTTTCTCTGAGCGGCTGTAGTTTTGAAACTCTATCCATGCGCCCACTGTTTGCTGAATAGGAGAATATACCCATGTCCAAGCATAAGCAGTGTGATTCTCTTTGGGTTCTTTATAAACAGCTGGTACAAATGTGCCCCATACATGGCGCAGGTAGATGCCCGAACCAATCACATCTTGTGTATTATAGGTATTGTCTTGATATATATATGAGTTGCTTAGCTCCTTTTCGGGTGGAAATGCCGCAGTTAAATCACCATTGTTGGGAAAAGCATCGGTAATGCGCCACTTGGCATGAGTCTGTTTGACGTAAGCAAATGGATATCCCTTAAAATGTTTTGCTTTGTGGTAAAGCATTCTTTTCTCAAAATTGGCAAAGTCGGCGTATGCCTGTGTGGTATCGGCAGGAATCACTGCACCCTGTTTGTCGAAATACTCGTTTCCACCACCCAGCCAAGCACGTTCGGCAATGGCCAGCATGTTGGGGTAGAATTGGTTTTGTTTCATATTGTCAACTTCGTCTTCAATCAATCGATCGTGCCACATACCAATTATCACACCGGCTATGTCATCGCTTCCTTGTTCTTGGTCGTAAATCTTGCTATTGTACAATCCAAAGATATCGGCAAAGGTGTCGAAGTGATTGAGGTAATGAAACTTAGAGTCGATAGCTGGAATCCCCGGTTGTGCTTTTCCACGATAGCTCCAAAGCTGCATCATGTCAATCTCGCCTGGTTGATACTTCCACCCCGGATTCCATGAAATAACCTTCTTTCCTTTGTGGCGGATATAGCTAACCATTTCGGGCACAAAAGTTGGGTCTACAAAACGTACCTCGTCCGTTCCAATATGTAAGTAAGGCACGTCGAATGTCTCGCATACCTCATCAATCAGAAGTTTTAGAATTTTTGTTCCCTCGGGGCTTTGCATGTCGTGTCTGAAAGTGCGAACAAATGCAGCACTATGTCCCGGCATGTCAATCTCCGGTATCAACATCACATGGTGTTGCTTGCAAAACTCCACCAAATCTTTAGCCTCTTCAATTGTATAATACTTGCCCGGCATACGAGTCATGTTGATGCTATCGTTTAGCATAGGGAATATTTTACTCTCTAATCGCCAAGCTTGATTTTCGGTTAAGTGCCAGTGGAATACATTAATCTTATATTGTGATAATATTGCAATCTGTCGTTTAAGTTCGCCAATAGAAATAAAGCTGCGGCCTACATCTTGCATAAACCCCTATCAATACATTCTACAAACGTTATAGCTTTGTTTTGAATGCAAACTACAAAA
>CAMTOV010000204.1 GCA_947074235.1 uncultured Bacteroides sp.
GAATATATCCGTGTAGACCAAGCGCCTATTGGTATGAGCTTTAACCAAACAGCCAAAGATGTAGGCTTTCAAAACGGAGACGTATTGCTTTCTGCCGATGGTGTGAAGTTCGATCGTTACAATGAAGAGATGTTGGCTCAAGTAGTTGACGCACGTGTTGTAACGGTTCGTCGTGATGGCAAAGAAGCCGCTGTTTATATCCCCGAAGATATGATGCAACGCTTGATGCAAGATAGCATTAAGTTTGCCTCTTTCCGTATGCCATTTGTCATTGATAGCGTATTGGTAAACTCACCTGCGCAACAAGCTGGACTGGCCAAAGGAGATAGTATCATAGCCTTGGATGGTATTCCTGTTTCTTACTTTGAATTTGTCGATGCATTGGGCGCACGACGTGCTAAGAAACTAGGTTTAGATAATGATAGCATTGATCTAAATCAGATAGCTCTAACCTATTATCGCAATGGTGCAGAGCATACAACCATTATGCGCACCGACTCAGCTTTCAAGATTGGATGTGCCCCTGCACAGGTGATGCCATTCATTACAAAAGAGTTTGGCTTCTTTGAGTCGTTCCCAGCCGGAGCTAAGTTGGGTGTTCAAAAGCTAAGCGGTTATGTAAACAACATGAAGTATGTATTCTCTAAAGAGGGCGCTAAGCAAATTGGTGGTTTCGGTACGTTGGGTAGCATCTTCCCAGCCACTTGGGATTGGCATACATTCTGGTACATGACAGCCTTCCTTTCTATCATCTTGGCGTTTATGAATATACTTCCTATCCCAGCGCTTGATGGTGGGCATGTATTGTTCTTGTTGTACGAAATCATTGCTCGTCGCAAACCAAGCGATAAGTTTATGGAGTATGCACAAATGGTAGGTATGCTTCTATTATTTGGTTTGCTCATCTGGGCCAACTTCAACGATGTAATTCGCTTCTTCTTTAAATAGCGATTAAATGCTGTATGAAACGAATAATCCCCTTGATTCATTTGAGTCAAGGGGATTATTCGTTTGTTGCTGGTTTATCTTAATCGTAATATACGCTGATTGCTACTTCCTCTAAATTCCAAGTAAGGCGAATAAAGCGATTGTTCAAACCTTCCATCTACCAACACATCTATATAGGGTAAGATGGCCGCAAGGCGTGGGTTGGCTTCTATCTCTTCTAGTGTATAGCCACTGTAGCACCAAGCATTCATGCCTGTATCCTCTTTGATGCGTTTGGCTAGAAGTAGAAAGGCTTCTGGATGATAGAATGGATCGCCACCCGAAAAGGTGACTCCATCAAGCAATGGGTTATTGTTTATCTCTTGAATGATTTCCAGTATGCGCTTTTCTGTCAATAGTTCACCCGCCTTGGGGTTCCAACTTTCGGGATTGTGGCAACCTATGCAACGATGCGAGCATCCCGCTAAATAGATAGAATAGCGGATGCCCTCACCGTCAACAATCGTCTCGGGATATGTATAAAGGATGTTCATTAATTAGAGATGCTTCACGCGGTCGTTCTCTTCGGCACGCTTGGCAGAGTTCCATGAACCAAGATCACCTGTCAAATAGCCGGTAATGCGACGCATGCGAAGGATGTTCTCGCTTTGGCAAACAGGACATTTATCGTATATCACCCCTTTGTATCCGCAGTTGTGACAAGTATCTACCGGATGATTGATAGAACCGTAGCCGATACCTTCATCGTGCATTACTTTTACAATTTTAGCAATGGCACGAATATTCTTTTGCGCCTCACCATCTAGTTCTACGTATGTGATGTGTCCACCACGTGTGATGGCGTGGAAAGGAGCTTCACGCTTAATCTTCTCTACAATAGAGATAGGCTCTTTTACATCTACATGGAATGAGTTAACATAATAATCTCTATCGGTTACCCCTTCGATATTGCCATATTTACGACGGTCCATACGAGTGAAGCGGCCCGATAACCCTTCGGCTGGCGTAGCCAACACCGAGTAGTTGAGCTTGTATTTCGCTTTATACTCTTCAGCTACCATATTCATAGCTAGGATAGCTTCGTGAAGTGTCTCCCACGACTTGTCGCTGTGGCCGTGCCCTTTGCCATAAAGCGCTACCATTGCATTGTGTCCACCAATAAAGCCAATGCCGAGTGTTCCACTGTTGATAACATCGCCCACTTCGCTATTTGGTTCTAGTGCGCTACCACCTTTCCACACATCGTTACCCATCATAAATGGGAACTGACGTGCCAATGCAGTGCGTTGGTATTGATAACGAGTATATAGCTGTTCGCCCACCAATAGCGATTTCTCACGGATAGACTCCAAGAAAATCTCTTTGGCTTTTAGCTCTATTGCGTCCAAGTTGCGAGCATCTTCTACCATGCTTTCTGCTTTGATGCGAGCTTCGATAGCTAGGCGAGGCATGTTGATGGTAGTGAATGATAAGTTACCACGTCCCAATGAGCTCTTTTCGCCAACCACATTCTCGTACACACGTGTGCGGCATCCCATGGTTGCCAATTCGTAACGATAGCGTTTAGGGTCGTTAGCATCCCACAAATCGTTTTGATTGAACGGAGTATCCAAGAACATATAGTTAGGAAACAAAGCCTTAGCTGTGGTGCGGCATGACTTTAAGAATAGGTCGAAGTTGGGAGCTTCAAAGCTCATCTCACCCTTTTCGGCAGCCTCAAAGTTGGTCATAGCCTTCTGCAAGTCTGCATCCGAATAAGACACTCCATCTTTTATCTTGAAAATCTGAATAGGGAAAACAGGCACTTCTCCACGTGCGCCTAGTCCTTCAATAGTGGCTTTCAATAGCTCTTCGATAACCATGCGACCCTCTGCCGAAGTATCTGTACCATAATTGATAGAGCTAAATACCACCTGATTACCACCACGCGAGTGCATCGTGTTGAGGTTATGGATAAAGCCCTCCATTGCTTGGTGCGTGTCTTTACGAGTCTGACGATACGCTTTATCTAAGATGAGGCTCAATTGCTCTAGTGATATATTGATGCGTGCATCCTTTAGCGCCTTGCTTAATGCTTCAACCTCTGTATTGTTGGGCAAAATAGACGATAACTGTTGTGCAATCAATTGGCGGATTTCTTTCTCTTCCATCTTATTGTCGCTTTGCTCCATTTGCATGAAGAAGCTGATGAACGAAGCCAAATGCTTGCGGAACGACTTGCTTACACCCTTTGCCATGAAGAAATCGAAAGCCGGGATAGCCTGTCCACCATGCTGCTCATTCTGATTAGTCTGAAAAATGATTGTAGCCAATGTAGCATAGCTTTGAATACTCTGTGGAGTGCGGATACTACCATTCTTTGTACGGAAGCCTCTTTCAAAAAGATCGTCCATATCATACTGAATACAAGTAGTAGTCTTAGTAGGGTAGTAATCTAAATCGTGAATATGTATATCACCCAGCTGATGCGCTTCGGCATACTGCTTGGGTAACAGATATCTATAAGTATAATCCTTAGTTACCTCCGAAGCAAAAGTCATCATTTGTCCCGCAGGTGTGTGGCTACTCATGTTAGCATTGCTCAAGTTTACATCGTTTTTGTCTATTGCCACGATGCCGTCCATCACCTGCTTCATTTGAGTCTTTTTATCGCGCTCGGTGTTTCTCCATTCACGATAAATGATGTATTTCTTAGCCACTTCAGGACGAACCTTCATTAACTCTTTTTCAACTAAGTCTTGAATTTCTTCTACCGTGATGGTGGGATTTGAAAAACGGCTAATAACACTCATTGTGATATCAGCTACAAGTTGATGCTCTTCGGCAATGCCCGTTGCACTAAATGCTTTGGTGATTGCATTCTTGATTTTACTGATAGAGAAGTCTTCTCTTTTGCCATCACGTTTGATGATGCAAATTTCTGCGTAGTTCATAACTTTAACTCCCGAAAGTTTTTTTAATTAATAATTTAGATAATAAAAATTTAGACAATAATACTTAACCCATCAACCTGTGCTGATGTGCTAAGCTTCAAGTCTTTACCGGTAGGTCTTCTGACTTATCCCTCCCCTGAACGCCTTCCCACAAAAGATAATGCAGTGGCATAATGTTCAGATTCATAGGGAATTACAGCAGCGGGTACTGTCGCCGAATTTCACGGCGTTCCCTCGTGACTAAACCTCTTTTTAGTTCCGGATTTGAGTACAAATATAGAAGTAATAATAATAGCTTGATAATGATTTAACATTAAATTTTCGGGAAACTTTTCTTTCTGCCTGATACAGAAAGTTTTCCAAAAAGGAAAACTTGTGCTCTATTCGCTGCAACACAAAATAGTATAAATTAGATATAAATATGTGGATTGATAACTATTAACTTATTGAATGTGAAATGATACATTTTTGATTGTAAAATGTAAAGGAATACAAGATAAAATGATTAAAAATACATGGTAAAATGAGATAGTTTTGAAATAGATTGAAGAGGGCTTGATTATCAATGGATTAAATCATTGCTCGTTAGGCACCGGCTAATTAGTAAAAAGCCACTGGCTAATAAATGATTAGCCAGTGTTTAATACGCTCCCCCGCACTGCCTAAATATTTAATAGAACTTTTAGCCTTATCGAGCCTTGCTTTCTAAAAAGAAAAATGCGCTAATAGCTCACAGCCATTAGCGCATTCAATATTATGATAGTTCGTATTTCTCGGATTATACCAAGTGAGCAATCCATTCTTCACGTTCGCCCGGAAGCAAATCGATAACAGGAATTTC
>CAMTOV010000205.1 GCA_947074235.1 uncultured Bacteroides sp.
CTATAGGCTGCCTACCTCATAATCACTAATTATATTATACTATATAAAACAAGAACCCTCACTTTTCAACTCATATTTACCCTATACCCATCTCAATAACCGACAAATAGAACATTGTATCCTAATGATAGAACAACCCTATCAGCCAATCTCTTACTATTTTTGCAACCCCCTTTAGTTGCCTTCTAGCTATCCATTATAGCAATTTTGCTGCTAGCTATATCTTTATACTGCATGCCAAACACTACACAGCATTAAAACTACAAAATTATTAGAATGAAATTTAAGAATAACACAATGAAGTTATCGAGCTATCCCCTCGTGCTTTTATCACTGCTGCTGCTAAGTGCTTGCAGCAATCTCTTCGATTATCACGCCTACGACACACAGATATCTGGCGAAACAGGAATCAATGCAAAAAACAAAGCCCTTATCGAAGTTCAAAGTCAAGAAAAAAAGAACATAAAGTTTGCCTTTATAAGCGATACACAACGATGGTATGATGAAACCGAAGACGTAGTAGCACATATCAATAATAGAGGAGATATCGACTTTGTGATACATGGTGGCGATCTATCCGATTTTGGAGCAACAAGAGAGTTTATGTGGCAGCGCGATATACTCAATAAGCTTACCACCCCCTACGTGTGCCTATTGGGCAATCACGATTGCATAGGCTCGGGCAAACACACCTTCGAGAAGATATTTGGCAACCCCAACTTCACACTCAGAGTAGGCAACACACTCTTTGTATGCCTCAATACCAATGCGCTAGAATACGACTACTCCGAGCCTGTGCCCGACTTCTTCTTCCTAGAGAGCCAGTTAGAGATAGCCCTAGCCAGCGGAGTGGAGCAAACCATTGTGCTGATGCATGCCCCTCCCTTCGACCTAGTGTTCAACAACAACGTGGCCAGTGCATTTCAATACTCCATCAAGCGCTTCCCCAATCTGCTTTTTTGCGTCTATGGCCACAATCACAATACCGAGATCAACGACTTTTTCAACGATGGCATCAATTATTATGGATGCACCAATATCAAAGATCGCCGATACTTTCTATTCACCTTAACCCAAGATAGCTATGAGATGGAAGAAGTATCCTTTTAATCAACCTATGTGGCGCACTCGGTTTCTGCCAAAAAGCACAAGCCGTCTGGCCCTGCTTCTCACCCTATGCTTCGCCCAGCACGCCATGGCGCAAGATATTCCTGCCATGCTTCAACTCTCCACAAACTCTAGCTGCGACATATTTTCACCCCCTTCATCGGCAGAAACCATGAGCGATAAACTAACCAATCAATCCTACGAGCAGCGCATAGAGCGCATACGCCAAAGGTGGGCCAAAGTAATACCAAAAGCACAGAAGATACAGTTTGCCGGGGGCATAGGGCTAGTATCCGCCGGGGTGAGTTGGGACTACGGTAAAAGCAAGCAGTGGGAAACAGACCTCATGCTAGGCTATATACCCAAGTACGAAACCCACAATGGAAAATTCTCGCTTACGCTGCGTCAAAACTATATCCCCTGGCAGATAGCCTGTAGCATGAGAAACGAAATAGCGCCAGTCACCTTTTCGTTTGCAGTAAATACAGTGTTGAGCGATGAGTTTTGGGTGAGCGAACCCCAACGCTACCCCAAAGGCTACTACGGCTTTTCGTCGAAAATAAGATTTCACCTTGGGGTGGGGCAACGCTTCACGCATCACATCAACTACAACAAGCGCAGATTGACGCGAGATGTCTCCTTCTTCTACGAACTCTCTACTTGCGACCTCTATGTGGTGAGCTATTTCACCAACAAGAGCATAAAGATAAACGATATCTTCAGCCTATCGCTAGGGTTGAAATTGCAAATATTCTAAAGCTACACATAAATAAAAGCCCCTGATGAAAGGGCTTTTATTTTAGTTAGCTGGTTTGTGGGGGCAAGGAAATGAGTCTTATTTCGCTCAATAAAAATCCCTCATACTCCTTCTTCCCATCATCATGATAAGAGCGCCAAACAGAGCCAGCACTGTGCCATCTATCGATAGCGCCAGAATGACACGCAAGAAGGTGTATTCCTCTATCATCTGCCACGGCATCACCACTATCACTATAGCAAAAGCCATAAACATAAGCATGGGGATAAGGCCCGAGTAGCGACTCATGGCGCGCAGCTTGTGCAAGGGGATAAGCATAAAAGTGGTGAGCGAGTTGAGACACACGGTGAGTGTGCCGGGGATAAATATCCAGTAGAGTATCACGGCAAACCACCCAAACGAGAGTATCCAAGGGGTGGCATAGTGAAAGATAACCCATAGCACCGCACACATGGCGAAGCTATACAGGGCAGAGGCTATGATGGAGAATAATTTTTTCATAATTTGTATGGGGCTTTTATTTTGTTTAACAAGCAGTGGGGGTGGGTTGTTTGTGAATAGGGGTGTTAAAGGTGAGAAAAAGTATTGAGAAGTAGTGAGTGTTGATGCAGTGTTGTGATGTTTATAAGGCACAAAAAAAGCCCCCGTTAAAGGACGAGGGCAATCCTAATGTTTTCACAACGGAATAATCCTTATTGTGAATAGCTTCAAATTAGTATGGCAAATATACTATTATTTTTAACAAAAACAAGTGTTTTTCATTTAAAAAGTATATATTTGAAAATAAAAGAATAATTAATTCATAGTCTATGAAAAGAATATTTGGGTTAGATTTAGGAACTACAAGCATAGGATGGGCAGTAGTTGATGAAGCAAGCGAGGTGGATGAAAAATCATCTATTATAAAGCTTGGTGTAAGAGTAAATCCGTTAACAGTAGATGAACAACGCAACTTTGAGCAAGGCAAAAGCATTACTACAAATGCCGATAGACGTATTAAACGCAGCATGCGTAGAAATCTAGCTAGGTATAAGCTTCGTAGACAAAAATTAATAGATACTTTAAAACGATGTGGCATCATTACAGATTCAAGCATTCTGACTGAAGATGGTAACAAAACAACCTTTCAAACATATAGTCTTCGCTCAAAAGCTGTCACTTCTCAAATACCTTTAGAAGACTTTGCACGCGTATTGCTAATGATCAATAAAAAGCGTGGATATAAGAGTAGTCGTAAAACTAAGAATGATGATGAAGGAAGCGCTATAGACTCTATGTCTATTGCAAAGATACTATACGATAATAATATAACCCCGGGGCAATATGTATTAGCTCTTTTAGAGAAGGGTAGTAAGAATATTCCCGATTTCTATCGATCAGATTTGCAATCAGAGCTTGATAAGATATGGAACTTCCAAAAACAGTTCTATCCCGAGATTTTAGTTGACGATTTTAAAGCACAAATAGCAGGAAGAGGTAAGCTTAATACTTCAAAGATATTTTTAGGGAGATATAAAATATATACTGCCGATAATAAAGGAAAAGATAAGCGTCTGCAAGACTATAAATGGAGAGTGGCCGCACTTACTCAAAAACTATCCGAAGGTGAAATGGCTTATGTAATAAGCGACTTGAATGGAGCTATATCCAACTCAAGTGGCTACTTGGGTGCTATGAGCGATAGAAGCAAAGAGCTTTACTTTAATAAACAGACAGTAGGGCAGTATTTTATGAATAACCTAGCTGCCAATCCTCACTTCTCTGTAGCCAATAGAGTGTTTTATCGTCAAGATTATCTCGATGAATTTGAAACAATTTGGGAAGAACAAGCTAAATATTATCCCCAACTTACTCCGCAACTAAAAAAAGAGATACGCGATATTATTATCTTTTACCAACGCCCTTTGAAGAGTCAAAAAGACCTTATTAGCTTTTGCGAACTAGAGTCTAAAACTATTGAGGTAGAGGTAAATGGTAAAAAGCAAACTAAAACCATTGGTAGGAGAGTATGCCCCAAGTCATCTCCTTTATTTCAAGAATTTAAAATATGGCAGCGTCTTAATGATGTAAAAGTTGTAGACAGTGTTGCCAACGAAGAAAGGTTTCTGTATCAAGAAGAGAAAGAATTGTTGGCAGATGCTTTAGCTACCAAAGAGAGCATGAAATCTGTTGATGCTTTGAAGCTACTCTTTAAAAACCACAAAGCGTTTGATCTTAATTTCGAAAAGCTAGAAGGTAATAAAACGCTGTTTACTATTCTAAAAGTAATCGAAAAAATACTCGATTTAAATGGGTATAGTGGATATGAATTTACTAAAATGAGTCTTACAGAAGCAAAGAAAATCATAACACCAATATTCAATGACTTGAAGTATAATAGTGATATTTTGGCATTCAATCCATTGCTTGAAAAGAAGGAATTAGAAAAGCAACCCTCTTATCTGTTGTGGCACTTATTATACTCATTTGAGGGCGATAACAGCCGCTCCGGAAACGAGAAGCTGGTAGAGGCTATTCAAAAGCTCTGTGGCTTTGAAGAAGACTATGCTAAAATGATGTCGGCAGTAACCTTCAAACCCGACTATGGATCGCTAAGTGCTAAGGCTATCAGAAAAATATTGCTGCATTTGATGCAAGGCAGTCGATATAGCCTGGCTTGCGAATATGCAGGTTATAATCACTCCAAACGTTCGCTAACTAAAGAGCAGATAGCCAATAAAGAACCCAAGAAAGCATTAGAATCTCTTAAACGCAATAGTTTGCGAAATCCTGTAGTGGAGAAGATTTTAAATCAATTGGTGAATGTAGTCAATGCGTTGATTAAAGAATACGATAC
>CAMTOV010000206.1 GCA_947074235.1 uncultured Bacteroides sp.
TTGACTTCTTCCATCTGTTGATACTAAGAAGTTATGACTACGGCTTTCTACGCGCAAACCTATTTCCCAATCATCGCATATTACTAGAGGGCGAATATTTAGGCTATGTGGAGCTACCGGTGTTATTGAAATAGTTTTTGATTGTGGAACTACTATTGGTCCTCCTACACTTAATGAATATGCTGTAGATCCAGTTGGCGTTGATATAATCAAACCATCTGCTTGATAAGTTGTTAAGAGATGATCATTGATGGTAGTACTTATACTTATCATAGACGAACTATCTCTTTTCAGAATTGCTATCTCATTAAGAGCATATGTACATTCTTCATTCCTTCCTTCTTTACACGTGAGCTGTAAAACACTTCTTTCTTCAATATTATATTTACTATTGAATATTTCTTCGAAGGTATCCTCTATTTCTGCAGGCGATATGTCGGCTAGAAATCCAAGTCTTCCTACATTAATTCCAATTATGGGAATATTTTTATCACCCACTCTGCTTGCAGCTTTTAAGAAAGTGCCATCTCCCCCTATTGATATAACCATATCGGCCGAAAAGTTTCCATCACAGAATAGACTATCTGCCTCAATTCCCATATTTAAATCGTTGATAAGAAACTTATAGAAATCACTGCAAATACTAATTTCAGCATGATGTTTTTTTAGCACTCTGAACAGTGTGTCTGCATAAGCTGATTTTTTCGCTTGATATATATTTCCGAAAATGGCAAATTTCATAATATTCATTTTTTATTATCACAAATGTAGTTTTATTTCTTTAAAAGCTTATTTGAATCCCTTTGAATTTGCTTTTTCTCTTTTCACTTCATGTTATTTTCGTTAAAAATAACACATCATTTATCAAATAATACTCATATTGACATCTATTTCTCGCTAGATTTGTAGTATAAATTTTAATTTTATATAATACTTCACATGAAAAACTACTATTACTCTTCAATTCAACAGAAATTTCTATTTATTTCTGTCTTAAGTTTTTGCATCTTAACACATTCTTTTGCATTAAACAATTCATATGCAATAGAAAGTGTTCAATTTACCAATGCTACTTCAGAAAATATTGATCCGATGGTTTATTGGACTCAAACATTTGAAACTGTAGCTCACCGCCCTGAAACATCTCCAGCAACTGCAGTTACTATAACTGTTTCTGGTCAAGGTGATTGGATTTATTTAAAAGCATACAAGGGAACTAATGTGAACTATATAACTGATGGATCGGCAACGACTTTACGCATGTTGAAGAATGGTAGTTATGTTGTAACGCCTATCCTTAATGATGGTGTTGCTACCCTTACTTTTGCCGAAGGACGTACAGGAAAATCAATAACAATTTCTACTTCTGAAGACGGTGGAGAAACATGGACTCAGTTTTCTACTATTTCTAAAACAACAAAAAACAATACTGTTAGTATAAACAATCCATCTGTAAATCGATTAAAAATAAGCAATGATAGTGGCAATGATGCTGATATTGATAATGTAACTGTGACAAGAGCTTTGCCTCCATCATCTTCAGATATCAAAACAAATTCCGCTACCAATATCACAAACATATCTGCTTCTGTAAGTGCAACAATTACTCTGTCGGCTAGTACAATAATAGAGAGTGGCGTGTGCTATGGCACAAAATCTACTCCTACTTTTGATGGAGATAAAGTAGTTGCAACAACAGATAAGAACAATTTTGCATTGCCACTCACTGGTCTTTTATCAAGAAAAACATATTATGCAAGAGCTTATGCAAAAACGACCGATGGGGACGTGCTTTATGGCAATCAAGTTTCATTTAAAACATTAAAGGGCGATGGCCCTCTTATTCCTAATGTATATTATGTTTCGCCCAATGGTGATGACACAACAGCCGATGGTTCAGAAGGTGATCCTTTCTTTTTAGTTCAAAAAGCGATAGATTTAGTTGAACCAGGTGATGTAATCATAATGAAGGGTGGTACCTATAATTATACAAAGCGTATCAATATCGGCACAGCAGGTGGACCTGGAGATGAAATGATTCAACTTCGTGCTGAAGAAGGAAAACGTGCGCTGCTCGATTTCTCTACAATGCCAGTTGATGGTGCTTTACAAGGCATCCGATTGACAGGTAGCTACTGGCATATCTATGGTTTAGATATTAAAGGTGCTGGTGATAATGGTATGTTGATTGAAAGAAACAAACCTACAGGTGGCAAATTCAGTGATATTGAAGCTTTAACAGATCAAGCCCATGACAATGTAATCGAATTTTGTTCTTTCTTCGAAAATAGAGATACAGGATTGCAGCTGAAAAATTATGCCAAAAACAATCACATTATCAACTGTGACTCTTATTTCAATGAAGACCCAGGCCAAGGTGATGCTGATGGTTTTGCTCCTAAACTAACCATTGGTGATGGTAACTATTTCTATGGATGCCGTGCTTGGAATAATTCAGATGATGGCTGGGACGGATATTTAAAGTGTACTGAAGATAATTTCCCTGATGATGTTGTAACTATAATCGAAGAATGCTGGACATGGGATAATGGTTTCCTAAAAGATGGTAGCAAAGGCCAGGGCAATGGCAATGGATTTAAAATGGGTGGAAGTAACGGAAAAAATCAACGCCACAATATGATATTGAAGCGTTGTCTTGGTGTTAATAATCTTTCCAAAACATTCGATTATAACAATAATAAAGGTGATATGTGGTTGTTCAATTGTACTGCCGGATACTGCCTACGTAGTAAAGAAAGCAATCAAGCTGCCTACAATTTAAAAACCACTGTTGCCGATGGCAAGGAGATTATATTGACTAACTGTATTGCTATTTGGGATGGTAAAGACAAGAGCAAGTCTACTTATGCCCCTGTTACTTTAAATGAAGATCAACTTACAACTACCTGCGACTTCTTAGCTACACCAGACGATTTTGTCTCAATAGATCAAACAGGCCTAGATGCTCCAAGAAAAGCAGATGGCTCATTGCCAGATATCGATTTTATGAAGATTAAACCCGGTAACACTCGATTAATTGATAAAGGAACTCCTGTTGGTGAATTTGATTATAATGGAGTTGGTGTAACCGGTATTAATTATAAAGGATCTGCACCCGATTTAGGTTGGTTGGAAACAGATGAAAATAATCCTACAGGTTTGGAAAACTCAATGAATAATAATGAGTCTTCATTAGTTATCTATCCTCAACCAATTGTAGATAAATTTACAGTGATGGTGAATAATGAATATGGTTTGAATAATCACAAAATTAAAATATTAGACGTTTCAGGTTCGCTGGTATATAGCAATTCATTCTATGGCAATTGTTATTTCGTGAGTTGTGAAAACATACCATCGGGGGTTTACGTATTAGTGGTTGAAAGTACTGACAACACATACACACAAAAGATAATAATAAGATAAAGCATAGGCTTTATTTCTTTAAATGTTAGCAAGGCCTACTCGTCATACTGACCACGCCTAGCCAGCTTTCTGACCACGCCTTGCCAATACGCTAGCAAGGCGTGGTCAGCAAACGTGTTGTAAAGTGTTGATAACCAGTTGCTAAATTTTAAGTTTCAAAATCATCTCATTCTGCATGATAAGTGTTAACATTTAATTTGTAAAATGTTGAAGTTTATAAGGTAAAATGAAATACTTATCAGCGCTATTCTCATAGATATCATCGCTGCACACAAAAGCTAGCTATAAAATGCTTTCCTAACTTCGTATCCCAATTTAAAAGTTCTCTACCTCTCACCAGTTATCATATAATTTATTATTTTTGCATCAAACAATTGATAACATAAATGACTAAGTTAAGCGTTAATATAAATAAGATAGCTACTTTGCGCAATGCACGTGGTGGCAATGTTCCCGATGTAGTTAAAGTAGCACTCGACTGCGAACAGTTTGGAGCAGACGGCATCACCGTTCACCCTCGTCCAGACGAAAGACACATTACAAAGAATGATGTGTTGAACCTAAAAGCAGCACTTCGCACAGAGTTTAATATTGAAGGATACCCTTCGCCCGATTTTATTGATATGGTGTTGAAGGTAAAACCTCATCAAGTGACGCTGGTTCCCGATGCGCCCGATCAAATTACATCTAATTCGGGCTGGGATACCAAGACTCATCAAGCTTTCTTGTCCGAAATCATTAGTCAGTTCAACGAAGTAGGCATTCGCACCTCTGTGTTTGTATCTACCGATCTTGAAATGATAGAATATGCTGCAAAAACAGGCACCGACCGAGTAGAACTCTACACAGAGCCCTATGCGGTGAACTACGTGAAAGATGCCGAACATGCAGTAAAACCATTTGTAGACGCAGCTACTGCAGCACGACGTTTAGGACTGGGCGTAAATGCCGGTCACGATTTGAGTTTAGTGAATTTGAATTTCTTTTATAAAAACATTCCTTGGTTAGACGAGGTTTCGATAGGGCACGCACTCATTAGCGATGCTTTGTATTTGGGACTTGAGCAAACAATAAAGGAGTATAAAAAATGTCTTTCTAATGAGTAATATGCTTTTGCTTCAAGTTTCTAGTGTGGCCGATTCTATTATGAACGCCAATCCTATCTTAACTCCTGTAAACAACGCCAACGAAGTAAACATGCTCGATTTAGCCATGAAAGGTGGTTGGATTATGATTGTGCTTGC
>CAMTOV010000207.1 GCA_947074235.1 uncultured Bacteroides sp.
GCTGATTAATAATACATAAGAAGCAAGAAAGTTTGTGGAAAAAACGTAAGAAAATCACATTTTCTTACCTTAGTTGCAAAGTATATCCAGCTTTAACACATAAGTTCCAAGTTGAGAAACTACGCGATGGATGATATTTGTAATTAGTATAACGATTTATCCATTCGGGAGCTAGACAGATATTCCAACCATTTTCTTTAGACCAATAGCCCAATTCAGCATCAATAGAAGTAAAATTGGTGTATCCTGAGTCACCCTGAACATTGAGCATTTCAAGATTTTCTGTACGCAACTGCCTATTTGCGTGATAACCATTCCAAGTAAAAAGGGTATAATTGCCCGCAGTGATATTTAATCGAAGTTGCTTATTGAAAGCGGAAATAGACAATGAGGTTTTGGCGCTCATCCCACTGCCAAAATTATAATCACGCAAATCTACCCAGTAATAATCAGACAATGCACCACCAAGCCCAATGCCCGTGAGATAACCTTTCCAACAAAGTGAAAAATCTTTGGCCGGTTTACTTTTATAATAGACACCGGGACCAAGAGCCAGCACTTGCGCAAAGCGGTAAGGAGTTTTATGATACTTACGTGTAGGAGAATCCCAATAATCGAAGTGTTGATAAATACCTATCCCCCATTCGCTCCCATTCTTTGCCACATATGGTTTATTCCACAAAACACCAGTAATATCCATTTTATTCACATAAAATGATCGATGCCCTGTATTAAACCGAAGGTCTATCGAGAACCAATCATATGGTTGCTCCACTTCTATCATATCAGGGTTATAATCGAGCTTAGCGGCTATTTGAGCGTAAGGACGATAACCCTTTTCAAGTTCAGGCCTCAACCAAACGCATCCGGATGAGATATTAAAATCTAGCGGAACACGATTGCCTATATTTGTGTAACTACGTTTCCAGGCATCGCCTGAAATCAAACGATTTATTTCATGTATGGGAGAAAGTAGCC
Source organism: uncultured Bacteroides sp. (assembly GCA_947074235.1). Classification (GTDB taxonomy): domain Bacteria; phylum Bacteroidota; class Bacteroidia; order Bacteroidales; family Bacteroidaceae; genus Bacteroides. Next base: position 979 of record CAMTOV010000207.1, read on the forward strand.
CTGCTAGTATTTCTCGAAATACCCGATTGGCACCCGAGGTGGAATTATCAATTACTCGATTGGACAGTCGGTAAGTTATCTCACCATACATGCTACCAGCGGCTGTAGTGGTAAGCAAATCATTAATCGAAGGAGATTCCTTTTCTAGAAAGAACTCCCACATCAAACTTCCAAACATGGTAAAAGGAATAGATTCATAGTAATTGAACCCGTTGGAACGTGCAGCATTAAAATACAACGAGCCGTGGTATGGGTGCATGATAAAGTTAGTTCCTATCTGATCATTATCCCATGCAAACCCATTTGAGATATTTTCCTTAATCGTTCGCTTACTGATGTATGCAAAATCTGATTTAGCTACATATCGATCAAAAGCCCATACACCCATATTGAGTGCGATAATCTCTCCAGCCGAAATCAATGTTCGTTTATACAAAGGAATAGAATCGCGCTTAGCACGATCTATAATACTTTGACCCATACAAGAAAACAATGGGAGCAAAGAAACAACAATCCCAATTGTATACCTAAACAACCTTTTCATCTAAAAACACCTGAAAACTTAAACACCTTTATATTACCAATCACCACAATGATGATAGATATCACATCTATCAAATCGTAGTTAAAACAAAAAATAGAAGAATTGGTTCTCAATTGCTAGTCAAGCGATTAAAAAGAAGTTTAACAAAGGTGCATTCGATGGTAATTTATTACATGTTGGTATTAAAAACTGAACCGCACTTATGCATTTACTGGCAAGCCCTTATCCACTTGCTGACCAGCCTTTGCCAGCAAGCGGGCAAGGGCTGGTCAGCAAACATTTCTTATTGCACTGATATACACCACATATTTTCAACGAAAATTAAGCCATTTTAAAGCGAAAACGGAAGTAAAGCATCAATCCTGCACTAGTGAGGCCAAAGGGGAAAGCCATCCACACACCCAATGCACCCCAATCGAGCACAAAGCCGAAGATATAGCCGAGAGGTAGTGAAATAACAAAATATGCGATAAAGGCAATAAGCATCATGGGCTTAACATCTGCTATGCCGCGAAGGGCGTTGGCAAAGTTTATCTGAAGGGCATCTCCAAACTGATAGATAAACATCGGAATAATCAAAATGCTAACAAGCGCTATTACTTGTTCGTCGGCTACAAACCAAGCTCCCATTACATGACGCATCAAGTAAACAAATCCACCCAACACGAAAGCCATCACAAGCAATAGATGAAAACCGGCATAAGCAGAGCGTTTCACATTTATCTTATCGCGCTGCCCCTCAAAGTTACTCACGCGCACTGCCACTGCAGCACCCATGCCATAATAAACCATAAATGTGAGTTGAGCAATGGTGCACATAATCTGATGAGCAGCTAATGCAACAGTACCCAGCCAGCCAATCATGATAGCACTTAAACTAAAAGAGGCTGTCTCCATTCCCATTTGTAGTGCTACAGGCCAACCAAGAGAATTGAGTCGTTTGAATAACTCAGACGACCAAGACGCTCGAAAGAAACCAACTTTATAACAATCATATTTAGTTCTATAGAGAAAAACTAAAAGAAACACCACTACCATCACAATACGTGAAAATAGCGTACTAACTCCCGCTCCAAGCAATCCCATTTCGGCGAAACCCAACTTGCCGTAAATCAACACATAGTTGCCTACAATATTGAGTAGATTGCCTGAGAGCAAAATCCACATGGCAGTTTTTGTATCGGTAATGCCATCGGTAAATTGCTTGAAAGCATTGAACAGGAGGACGAAAATGAGAGAAACGAGCAAGGTAAGAAAATAAGGCTTTATTAGTGGGATTAGCTCTTGAGGTTGACCTAATTTATCGACGAAGAGATAGAGCACGGTCATCGCTAAGGTAAGTAATATAGCAACGAACGTATTGGCCAATAAACTACATCGTAATGCCAACCCTGCTTCAGCCGACTGACCCCTACCGTAATTGCTACCCACAATAGGGGTAAGACCATAAGCAAAACCTGTGCTAAAGATAATAGCCAAACCAAATACACTATTCACAAAGGCAGCAGCTCCGAGTTCGAGCGTGCCGTAATGCCCTATCATGAAAGTATCGGCAAACCCAAGAATGATAATCCCTATTTGTCCTATCATAATAGGAGTTCCTAAACGAAGTAGTGATGTGTAGTGTTGTTTGTAAGTATTGAAAGTATTGTTTAGACGATTAGTCTTCATATGAATCTCCTATGCGATAGGGGTTTTCTTGTAATATAAAACGATTCTATTATTTTTATTAAAGGCGCGATTTGCCACCTGCATTAATTGTTCGGGAGTAACAGCCCTATATTTATCGACTTCGGTATTTATATCCTCCGCCTTGCCATGTAGTTCAAACCAAGCCAAGTTGGTAGCCACATTCAAGTAGTTTATGTTGCCAAATATCTGAGTCGATTCAAACTTATTCTTTACTTTTTCAAGTTCTTCTTTACATACCAATTCAGTTTGCAAAAGTTTCAACTCATGACATATAGCTACTTCAGCCTCTTCTAGTGAAACACCTGTTACCGGTTTTCCGGAGATATGAAAAAGCCCCGAATCAATAGACCCTGATATATATGCATCAACACTAGAGAAGATTTGCTTATCTCTTACCAGACGTTGAATTAAGCGACTGGAAGCGCCATTACTTAAGATATCAGATAGGATATCAAAAGCGTAATAATCAGGATTGGAACGATCGCACATGTGAAAAGCCATAAATAGAGTATCTAAAGGCACATTGCGCTCCACTACTAAGCGTTGCTCTTCTGTTTGTGCCGCTTCTTGTTGATAACTGCGCTCAGTAAGCTCGCGTGATGGTATACTACCAAACCATTTTTGGGTTAAACGAACAGCTTCATCAAACTCAATATCACCCGTCACTGCAAGCACAGCATTATTTGGCGCATAGTGGGTATAAAAAAACTCTCTAACTTGATCCATGGTAGCATCGGCTATATGCGAAAGGTCTTTGCCAATGGTGGGCCATTGATAAGGATGAGTTTTGTAAGCCAAAGGTCGCATCAAGTGACTTACGTCACCATAAGGTTGGTTCAAACAGCGTTGTTTAAACTCCTCCATTACTACACCTCTTTGTACTTCTAAACTATGATTATCAAAGCGCAAACCAAGCATACGGTCCGACTCTAACCAAAAGCCAATCTCGACGTTTTGTGACGGAACTGTTAAGTAGTAGTTTGTTATATCGTTGTTTGTCCATGCATTATTTTCACCACCCGCAATTTGCAATGGAGCATCATAGTCGGGTATATTCTCGGAGCCACCAAACATTAAATGCTCAAAAAGATGAGCAAATCCCGTATGATCGGGATGCTCATCTTTTGCTCCTACATTGTATGCTATATTCAAAGCCACCATTCGTGTACTATTATCTTTATAGTGCACCAATCGTAAGCCATTAGACAAAACGTGTCGGTTTATTTTAAGCATAAATTATTCAATCACAGAAACCTTCAAAATCTTCACATCCTCTACAGGACGGTCACCACGATTAGTTTCTACCTTTTGTATTTTATCAACTATATCCATTCCTTCAACCACTTCACCAAACACAGTGTACTCATTATCTAAATGAGGAGTACCACCAACTGTAGTATAAGCTTCAATCTGCTCTGGTGTGAAGTGGAAATCAGGTTGTTTTGCAGCCTCTT
>CAMTOV010000208.1 GCA_947074235.1 uncultured Bacteroides sp.
CCGATGACAGGCAATGTAGTATTGGCTGCTATTACACCCGGTAGAGCTGCTGCCATTCCTGCAGCGGCAATGATTACCTTTATACCGCGTTTCTTTGCGTTGTGAGCAAACTCTTCTACCTCGGCAGGTGTGCGGTGAGCCGAAAGCGCATTGATTTCGAACGGAACTTCAAGATCGTTAAGTAGCTGTGCTGCCTTTTCCATTACTGGAAGGTCAGATGTGCTACCCATAATGATACTAACAATTGGAGTCATTTTAAAACTTCTTTTTAAATTGTAATTATATAATGCTACGGTTTTATCAACCGTTTATTAATGCTTTATAAGCATCTGCATCAAGCAGATTATCTATATCGCTTGCGTTGGTAGGTTTCAGTTTAATCAACCAGCCATCAGCGTAAGGGTCTTTATTCACCAACTCCGGATTATCCTCTACAGCTACGTTTACTTCGAGCACTTCGCCTGCTACAGGCAAGAATAGGTCCGATATGGTTTTTACTACCTCAATTGTACCGAATGCTTCATTCTCGTCAAGCGTTTCGCCTACTGTTTGGATATCAACAAATACGATATCGCCCAATTGTTGTTGAGCATAATCGGTGATTCCAACGATAGCGATGTCGCCATCCATGCGAATCCATTCATGATCTTTGGTGTACTTAAGGTCTTGTGGAATGTTCATAATAGTTAGTTTTTTAAAAGTTATTTTATTAGGTTACTTGTATCACAAAGATAAATAAAATAGCATATCTTGTTATTAATAGATAGTTTATTTAACAATGTGTCAATGATATATGTTTAGTAATGAAATAGAAACATTCTAAATGCAGCATTGCAAACGGGGTGAAGCACAAGTAAAGCGCAGCCAAAACCTACGAAGAATCCACACAGCACTTCTCCTAAAGTATGGTGTCGCAGTATCATACGAGCTGTACCTAATATACCAGTTAACATAATAAAAATGCATAGCCAAGTGAGTGGATTGTAACCAAATAATGCGCTAAACACAATAATGCCACCTATTATTCCACCCATTCCTGCCATGTGTTCGCTCAGCTTCCACTTCAAGTTGATAATAAGGCAAATAATTTGTATTACTAAAGCTGCCAAAATGATGCCTACCATATACCAAGGAATGCTCAGCTTATGCATCATGGCAAGGCAAAAGCAATAAGAAGTTATGGTAAGTATAAAAGGAACAAATCGCTTGGTACGAAAACGACTAAGCGCATGAATAGATAGTTTGTTTATCTTTTTAAAGACAAAGATGGTGATAACTGGCATCAATATAGTAAAGCATCCTACTATGGATAGCACAACCAACTTGTATGCCTGTGGCATCATGCTAAGATAAGTGAACAGAAATAAAACGACGAATGCTAAAAACGGTATAGCAAACGGATTGAATATCCAAGATATTGTTTGAGCAATATAAATCAAAGTCTTGTCGGCTTTGACATGTTGTTTTTTATCATTCATTGTTGAGTCTGTCATTAGGCTGCATGTTATTTCCTGAGTCGGGCTACAGGGATGTTTAACTGTTGGCGATACTTGGCCACAGTGCGTCGGGCTATCGGATATCCCTTTTCTTTCAATATCTCAGCAAGTTCATCATCGGTCAGTGGCTTCTTTTTGTCTTCGCTGTCAATACATTCTTTCAAGATACGACGTATCTCGCGTACTGACATCTCTTCGCCATCTTCTGTGGTGTATCCATCGCTAAAGAAATACTTCAACGGATAGATGCCATAGTTGGTTTGCGCATACTTACTATTACTTACGCGCGATATGGTTGATATATCCAGTCCGGTACGCTCGGCCACATCTTTCAATATCATGGGGCGGAGCAGTGATTCATCTCCATCGAGAAAGAACGGGCGCTGCAACTCGATGATAGCCTTCATGGTGACGAGTAGCGTATTCTGGCGCTGCCTTACGGCATCGATAAATCCTTGTGCGGCATCTACTTTTTGTTTTAAGAATAGATAAGCCTCTTTTCCCTCCTTGCTTTGTGCAGTCTTGTTTTTGCTTTGCTCATCCAGCATTTCGCTAAAGTCGCTGCTGAGTGTTAATTCAGGCGTGTTGCGACTGTTGAGGCTGATGGTGATGTTGCCATCATCATACGTCTCAATGATGAAGTCGGGCACAATCTGCTGCATGTTTCTACCGATGGCTTCGCCTAGCGATGCACCGGGACGAGGATTGAGTTTCACGATATCGGCAATAGCTGCTTCAAACACATCATCGTCTATATCGAGCTTTTTCAATATCTTCTCCCAATGCTTGCGAGTAAATTCTTCGTAGAAGTCGGTGATGATGCGTTGCTCTATGTCGAGCAGCTTATTATCGTGGTCTAACTCTTTCTTTCTTTTGATTTGAATGAGAAGACACTCTTGCAAACTGCGTGCGCCAATGCCCGGTGGGTCGAACTCTTGAATCACACCCAATATCTCTTCCAGTTCGGGTAGGGTGGTGTTGATGCCTACATAGATAGCCAGCTCGTCTTCGATGCTAGTGAGCGACTTGCGTAGCAACCCGTCATCATCGAGCGAACCAATCAAGTACTCGGCCAATTCGCGCTGATGCTCGTTGAGGTCGCTCTCGTTGAGCTGCTCTCTTATCGTTTCGTAAAACGACACTGCCTCCGAGAAAGGAATCTCTTCGGGAAGCCCTTCGCGCGAACGATTGTTCTCTTGCAATTTATAATCGGGGATATCATCCTCTGTTGAGTAGTCGCAGAGCGAATCGTATTCGTTCTTATCATTGTCGGCATCTGCGGCCGTATCTAATAGTTCATCGGGTTGCGTTTCACCCTTCACCTCTTCCAATGCCGGGTTCTCTAGCAATTCGGCACGGATGCGGTCTTCCAATTCCACAGCAGGGAGTTCTAGCAGTCGCACTGCCAGTATCTGTTGCGGCGAGAGGGTTTGAACCTGTTGCTGCGCCTGCGATTGTATTTGACGGGAACTTGGTGACATTCTTTTTACCTCTTGTTTATTGTGTACAAAAGTAATTTTTTAACTAGATATTACATATATTACACCCGTTATTTTTACTAGTATAACATTAAATCCTATATCTTTGTTGTATTAACTTTAAAAAGTGAACCTATGTTTAGTAAAGAGACATACAAGCTGAGACGTCAGCTTTTGAAAGAAAAAATGGGGTCGGGTGTGCTCTTGTTTTTGGGCAACGATGACTATGGAATGAACTATGCGGGCAACACGTTTCGCTATCGTCAAGATTCTACCTTCTTATATTACTTCGGTTTGTCATTCTCGGGATTGTCGGCCATTATAGATATTGATGCCGATAAGGAAATTATCTTCGGCGATGAATTGACTATCGACGACATCATTTGGATGGGTCAGCAACCTACACTTAAAGAGAAGAGTGAACGAGTAGGAGTGGCGCATACCATGGCTTCAGCGCAAATTGTAGATTACCTACATCAAGCTATTCGTGAGCGCAAAACGGTTCACTATCTTCCTCCTTATCGTGCCGAACATAAATTGAAGCTGATGGAATGGTTGGGTGTGCCGCCTGTACATCAAGAAGCGTGCAATAACTTTATCCGTTCGGTGGTAGCTCAACGCAATTTTAAAACTGCCGAAGAGATTGTAGAGATAGAACGTGCTTGCAATGTGACTGCCGATATGCATATTGCGGCCATGAAATACCTTCGACCAGATATGTATGAGTATGAAGTGGTAGCTGCTATGGAAGTGGTGGCTGCATCGATGAATTGCGAAACATCGTTTGCTACCATTGCTACTATCAATGGCCAAACTTTACACAATCATTATCATGGCAATAAGGTGAAGTCGGGCGATTTGTTCTTGATAGATGCCGGTGCGGAAACTGAAATGGGCTATGCAGGCGATATGTCGTCTACCATTCCTGCCGATAAAACATTTACTACTCGCCAACGCGAGATGTATGAAATACAAAATGCCATGCACTTTAAATCAGTAGAAGCACTTCGTCCGGGCATCAGTTATATGGATGTATACGATTTGGCTTCTTTGGAGTTGGTAGAAGGTATGAAAGCGCTTGGGCTGATGAAGGGCAACGCTGAAGATGCTGTGCGCGAAGGTGCTCATGCTTTATTCTTCCCTCACGGACTAGGACACATGATGGGGCTTGATGTGCACGATATGGAGAACCTTGGTGAAATATGGGTAGGCTACGATGGCCAACCAAAGAGCACACAGTTTGGACGCCGCTCGCAACGCTTGGCTTTGCCTTTGCAACCCAACTTTGTGTTGACTGTAGAACCGGGCATTTACTTTATTCCTGAGTTGATTGATCAATGGAAAGCTGAAGGTAAATACACCGACTTTATCAACTACGACAAGGTGGTGACATACAAAGACTTTGGTGGTATTCGCAACGAAGAAGACTACTTAATTACCGAAGATGGTGCTCGCCGTTTGGGTAAGAAGATACCATTGACTCCCGAAGAAGTGGAGGCTTTGAGATAAGCGACATATTATGATAAATAGAGTAAGGGGTGCAGACTATGGTTTGCGCCCCTTTGCTTTATGCGGAAAATACTTTACTTGCTTGCTGCATCTATAGGGTTAGGGATAAAAACATCCCCATGTTGTTGTATAAAACATCCC
>CAMTOV010000209.1 GCA_947074235.1 uncultured Bacteroides sp.
CGCGACCCTAACCTTGGCAAGGTTATGCTCTACCAACTGAGCTATTTCCGCAGTATTTGTTTCTTTTATTCTTGTGAAGAGAAGGAGACTCGAACTCCCACGCCAAACTGGCACTACCCCCTCAAAGTAGCGCGTCTACCAATTCCGCCACCTCTCCTCATAGAGCATAAAAGCTTTATTTCAATCACTCTTCTCGAAACATCTATATCTACACGTAGACAAAAGATAATACTATTTCAAAGAAGAGCGGAAAACGAGACTCGAACTCGCGACCCTAACCTTGGCAAGGTTATGCTCTACCAACTGAGCTATTTCCGCGTTTTTGATTGCGGATGCAAAGGTAGATAAATTTCGGAAATGAGCAAATATTTCAGATACTTTTTTCATTACACTCTTATCTCGCATAGTGCATCCAGCAAACAATTCTTTTGATAATCAGCTCATTCTATTGCGATAATCTTCATAAAAAAATTTCTTGTAAATTACAGGTTTTTTCTCTTCAGTCCATAGAGCTATGGCTGGATGATGAATTCCATTGAACATATTTGTTTTCACCATGGTGTAGTGAATCATATCTTCAAACACAATGCGATCGCCAATTTTCAATTCATGGTCGAAACTCCACATGCCCATATAGTCGCCACTCAAGCAAGAGTTACCACCTAGACGATAGACAAACTCGCCGTCGTTGCCTTGCTTCGCTCCTCTCACTTCGGGCTGATAGGGCATTTCTAAGCAATCGGGCATGTGGCAGGTGAAGCTAATGTTCAATATAGCAGTTTTGATGCCACGACTCTCTACTACGTCTACAACTTGCGATGTGAGCACACCCGTTTGCCATGTAAAGGCCGAACCCGGCTCCAATATAATGTGTAGATGCGGATAGCGTTGTTTCAAACCTTTCAGTAGCTCGATGAGATGATTTACATCATAATCTTTGCGAGTCATCAAATGTCCACCACCCAGATTGAGCCATTTAAGCTGTGGAAGCCATTTAGCAAATTTCTGTTCAAGACGTTGCAGTGTGCGCTCCAGCTCGTATGACGATGATTCGCAGTGACAATGACAATGAAAGCCTTCAACACCTTCGGGCAGTTCCTCAGGTAATAAATCGGCTGTGATGCCAAATCGTGTGCCGGGTGCACAAGGATTATACAACTCGGTTTCTACTTCTGAATATTCGGGATTAACACGAATACCACAAGCGATGGTTTCGCTATGACCTTTCACGTATGGATAAAATCTATCAAACTGAGATAGCGAATTGAATGTAATATGGCTGCTACATCGCATTATTTCGCTAAACTCATCTTCGGTATAGGCTGGCGAATAGGTATGCGCTCGACTGCCAAACTCCTCGAATGCCAAGCGAGCTTCGTACAGCGAACTGGCTGTAGAGTGGTTTACATATTCGCGAAATATTGGAAACGAACGCCACATGGCAAACGATTTAAATGCGAGAATTATCTCTACGTTGGCACTATCGGCCACACTTTTTATTAAACTTAAATTCTTTCTCAACAACTCTTCCTCCATGATGTAGCATGGCGAAGGAAATTGGCTAAAATCAATCATTATCTTTTTATATTATTTTGAATTGCAAAATTACGCAATGTTTTGAATACTACATGATATGAAAAGCGAATCTACATGTTTTTACTTATCCACTTTCAAAACTAGTTAGATTTTAAACATTAAATGCCTCATTTTACCCTCAAAAGTTAACCATTTTACATGGTAAAATGTGGAGGTTTTAAAATCGTTAGTTCTGAGTTTCCAAATCAAACTCAATACAGTCACCTTCTATACCATTAGAATCAGTAAGAATAATACGCAGAGACACTTGTCCGTTGCGCAATCTCTTGCCAGCATATATATGAGCTGTATAGCGCATACCTGCTCCAGGAGCTATCTGACCAATCATTGTGCTAGGCGAAATAGAGATTTGCTTATTTCCAGTTAGCTCCTCCACCACAGGCACTACATTATATACTGTGCGGTTACTTTCGTTTACGATATCAAATATCAATTTACTATTCTCATCGGCATTGATTGTTTGCGAATGGCTTTCATCTATAAAACGAATGTTGCTGATGCGCAAGCTACTGATATTGGATGTTACCCTTGGTGCTCTAGGACGCTTTTCTACCACTTCTACATACTCTTGTGTTGATTGAGCCTTGCTTTGGGCGCTACTTACTGCACCGCCTATGGCAGCGCCGGCTATAGATCCTACTACAGTGCCAATGGCCGAACCGCGTCTACCACCCCACCATCCATTATTATTCGAACCTACTACTCCACCTATTAAGCTTCCCATAGAGCCGCCAACCATTGCACCCGCTGCCATTGCGTTGGGATTGGGGTTGCCTTGCATCTGCCCACTAGTGCCGCAACTAGTTAGTAGGATGGTTGCAGCTAAAACAACATATGCTATTTTTTTCATAATAAAACAGTTAAGTGTGTTTATTCTATTATTTTGAAACGAGCAAAGCGCAACAACAGTTGTTTTTCGCCCGCATTTTTAAATCGAATAGTGGCCTTGGCATTGTCGCCATTGCCTTCTACATTAATTACTTCACCTTGTCCAAATCGTTCATGTTCTATCAACTGGCCTATGGATATGCTGTTAACACTTCCACCTGGTGCACTTCCTTTCACCTCGGCTTGGTTGCTAGGCGATGACAGCGAATTCACTCTCTTTAGATTACGCACTTCAGTAGGTTCATTGATAAGTTTGCGTATCGGTTCGCGACGCTCTGTGCGGAAGCGTTGAGATTCTTGATCGATCTTGCGACTAATAGCCGAATCATGTGGCATGCGTAGATAAGAAACATCAATATCGGTTAAAAATCGGCTAGGAGCGCCAAACTCCATCTTGCCATATCGGAAACGAGTTTTAGAGAATGACAAAAAGCAATGGTCTTCGGCACGAGTTATAGCCACGTAAAACAAGCGTCGCTCTTCTTCGAGCGCACGATGAGAATTGCCAACCATGCCACTGGGGAAAAGATTTTCCTCCATTCCCACTACAAACACATTTCTAAACTCCAACCCTTTGGCAGAGTGCACAGTCATCAATGTTATTTTTTCGCCATCTTCGGCCACATCCGAATCTTGATCAGTAAGAAGTGATACTTCCGAAAGGAAATCTACCAACGAGATGTTGGTATTGCCTTCTTCTTGGCGCATGGCACAAAAATCATTGATACCGCTTACCATTTCTTCAATATTCTCTTTGCGGCTCATACTTTCGGGAGAACTATCTTGACACACCTCATTGATGATACCCGACTTACGGATGATATCCGTACCAAGATCGTATGCATTCTTCTCGTTTACCTCTTTCAAGAACATCTCTATCAATTCGCGAAAGCCTTGCAGTTTGGTATGCGTACCTTTATTGATATTCAAGCCGTATGTAAGCGGTTCGCAAAGCACTGTCCACAGACTCACATTGCTTTCGGTAGCAGCCGAGATAATCTTACGCACAGTAGTATCGCCTATGCCACGAGCCGGATAGTTGATGATGCGCTTAAAAGCTTCCTCGTCGTTGGGGTTTACTACCAAACGAAAATAGGCAATTACATCTTTTATCTCTTTGCGCTGATAGAATGACAAGCCACCATATATCTTATAGGGCATTCCACGCTTACGCAGGGCCTCTTCAAATATACGGCTTTGCGCATTGGTGCGATACAATATGGCAAAATCGGAATAACCATAATCTTTGTCGCGACGAAGCTGAGCTATCTGATTGACTACGATATCACCCTCTTCTACATCACTATAAGCCTGAGAAACAAGGATAGATTCGCCCGTAGCCTTTTCTGAAAACACCATTTTAGGAATCTGTCGTTCGTTCTTTTTTATCAAACTATTGGCAGCTTGCACTATGGTTTGTGTAGAACGATAGTTTTGTTCCAACTTAAAGACTTGGGTGTTGGGATATATCTTGGTGAAGTAAAGTATATTGTCGATATCGGCTCCACGAAATGAGTAGATACTTTGAGCATCGTCGCCCACCACGCACACATGTTGATTGGTTTTGGTGAGCTGCAACACAATGCTATGCTGAGCATAGTTGGTGTCTTGGTACTCATCTACCAATACATAGCGAAACTGCTCGCGATAGCGTTCCAACACATCGGGATGATCGCGAAAAAGAATAAATGTATAAACCAATAAATCGTCAAAATCCATTGCACCTGCTTGCTTGCAACGCTCCCAATAGCGACGGTAAATATCGCGCATAGCGGGCATCTTGGCATTCACATCTTCCTGATAAGCCTCTTTGTTGGCTGCATAAGCAGAAGGCAATACCAAATGATTTTTTGCATTAGAGATGCGTCCCTGCACTGTGCCTGGTTTGTAAGTCTTTTCGTCTAGCCCCATCTCTTTGATGATAGAGCGAATAAGGCTTTTGCTATCGGCCGTGTCGTATATAGTAAAACTGGAGGTAAACCCTATCCTATCGGCTTCGGCACGAAGTATGCGCGAAAATACAGAGTGAAAGGTTCCCATCCATAGATATCGAGCCAGCTGTGCGCCTACTTGTCGGGCAATACGCTCTTTCATTTCGCGAGCAGCTTTGTTGGTAAAGGTAAGTGCCAATA
>CAMTOV010000210.1 GCA_947074235.1 uncultured Bacteroides sp.
ATAAAATGAATCATTTAACCTACAAAAATGTTACAATTTACAAAGCGTTACTTATACATTTAAGAAAATGAGAAGAATGCTGCAAAATTGAGCTATAAAAAACAAAAGAGCGAACACCTTAAATTGGGTATTCGCTCTCGGTATATCGATTGACGGCAAGCTAATTAAAAGTTACCAAATCGGTTATTACTTCGGCCAGTTTTGAGGTAACAAGCTCTGAAATCACTCTACCCTTCTCGGCAGTAGCTTTGCGTGGATCTCCTATCCCCGTATCCTTAGATATTTCACTCCAATTGCGAGGCATCCAGATAACACCTTCGGCCAAGGAAGAAAGCTTAGGACGGAAAGAGTCTCCACAACCTGCCTTATTCATGTCTACCCATTCGGGGTGATAATAAAGCATTACCGATGTTTCTAATTCGTCTGCATGTTCGCCAGCGTTTTCTATCACATGATGAAAGCTTGCCAACTTAAACCATTCGCAAGAGGCTATCAGGAAGTCGGGATAATCGATGGCTAAATCACGTATCATATTCTTGAAGGAGTTGCCACCATGACCGTTAACTATCAATAGTTTTTTGATGCCTTGACAGTGTAGCGAAGATACGATATCTCTTAAGATAGCAAACTGAGTTTCGTAACGGGCATGAATGCAAAATGAGAGTTCGCGTTGCCCTGGGTTTTGAGAACCAAGATTAATTGGTGGCAACACCATTATTTTATCACTACACGACTCTGCCAAACAAGCGCTATCTACACAAAGGGCATGAGAGAGGATGGAATCGGTAGTATAGGGTAAATGCATATTGTGCGGTTCGGTAGCACCCCATGGCAAAATGGCAAGCTGAAATTGTCGGCCCACAATATCTCCATAGGCAGCAACCGATAAGTCTATTTGATTTTTCATAACTTACTATCCATATTAGATTATACTTGTTGCAAATATATAGTTATTTCTTCGAAGTAGAGCAGAAGGTCGAAGCTGGAAGTTCATCACCATTCACTAAATTGGCGGTAGTATAGGGTTGCCATGCGTATCGTACATATTTAGGCGAATCAACATTTTGACTAGATAAATAAACACAAGAGTTATAAACAAAGGCATCGGCTGTATGATAAACACCATCTCTTCCAGCTATTTCAAAACCTCTTATCTTAGCGCCATCAGAGGTTTTTAAACCATTTGCTTGCTCAAAATACACTTTAGCAGTTTGATTCAAAAAATCTACTTTTTGAAATAATGGTCCGGAAGAAACGATAGATTTATTGTATGTATCGGCCAAAGCCAAACGTGCCAATCGCTGCCCTATCGGCTTTTTATTAACAGGATGCACATCACGAGGATCACCATAATCACTCGATACAGCCATACCGACCTTCGGTATTTCTTTCAACATTCGGCGTTGGCTATCTCTAAACTCTGGCCATGTATCGCGATTAAGGCTTGACAACTGTACATAATAGAAAGGTAAAGAATCACTCTGCCAATGATGACGCCAGTTGTAAACAAGTAACTTAAAAAGCTTTTCGTGTGCTGCAATATCGTGAGCATTTGATTCGCCTTGATACCAAATCACCCCTTTCATAGGGAAACCATCGAATGGACGAACACCCGACTCAAACAAATACCCGGGCATATAAGGGTGAAGTTGGCTGTGAGCTCTTGACTTCTTAATATTCAGCAACGCCCTACCACGCACCCAGTCTTGAACAATGCCATTATTCTTCCAATCGTGCAGTATTTCCGGAAACTCGGTTTGCAATACCTCTGCATCTATCCACGCCTCAGTTGGCGAGCCACCCACAGCATTGCAAATTAGCCCAATTGGAATATCCAAACTATCATTCAGCATCTTTCCAAAATAGTAAGCAACAGCAGAAAAGTCAGCAACAGATTCTTGAGATAGAGTTTCCCACGATGGAGATTGAAAATAGTGATAAGCGTTAATTGAATCCAATGGAGTTTTATCCCACATCACAGCATTGGTACGATATTTCGCTTTCATATCATACAACCTTATATTTGAATTGTTGATTCTTGCCAGTTCATCTTTCGAGATGGGAGTCTCTTTTAGCATAAACTCCATATTGGATTGCCCCGAACAAAACCAAACATCACCCGCCAATATATTATTGTAACGCAATGTATCTGTAGAAGAAGAGACTGTTAGAGTGTAAGGGCCACCTGCTTTTAGTGGGGGAATCACCACATCCCATTGATTATTATAATTTACTTGTGCAGACAAGTTGTGCCCCTCAATAGATACATGTACGGTTTCGTTTGCTTTGCCTTTCCCATTTACAGTGATGTCGACTCCATACTGCAACATCATGTTATCGGAATAGTAGGATGGCATTTGCAACTTGACTTCTCCATCAGCAAAAACCAAAGATGTTTGAGCAAGCAGAATTAAAGTTATCAATGTATATAATTTGTTTTTCATTATCGCTAGTAATCTTTTTCGAGTTAACGGAGTGATTAAAACTCACAAGCTACATGATACTTAAAAATTCTATAGCCACACATTCGCATGCAAGCTATAGAATTTTCAGTCATATTTATTATAGTAAATTATTTCACGATGTCCTTAAGAGGAATCGCTTGAAACGTCATATGAGCCACGCTACTCTCGTAGAATATTCCCACAGTTTCTTTATCAATCATTGTTAAGCATGTATATCCCCATCCATCTTCTTCATCAAGCAATAGTTGATTTTCGGGCAACCAAGTTACACCACCATCCAAACTAGCTTTAATAGTGATATGGTGTCGGCCTTTAGTTGTATTAGGATTAGAGAATAATAGAATATCTTTTTTCAACGCATTATCTTTTGCAGGCACATTGATTAAGCTGGCCATGCAAACAGACTCTGGCAAGGCACCACGCGAAGACGAGTGCTCTGTCCAAGTTTTACCTAAATCGGTAGTTGTAGCTACTGCACGGCTTCCACCACGGTTATCACGCATGTTAAGCATCAAAACACCCGGAGCTACTTCCGCAACTTGCGCTTCTGTAGTATTGGTTCTAGCATGGTTGTGAATTTTCCAAGTATTACCCGAGTCTTTGCTATACATGATACCGGCATTTGGTACACGTGTAGAATCAATATATTGAATTGGGAAAACCAAAGTTCCGTCTTGCATAGTGATACCCATACCAGGTCCTTGCAACAGAAAATACCAAGATGGATCTTTTACTTGTTCTGTGATATTGATTGGATCAGACCACGTCTTACCATCATCTTCACTTTTAGTAAGAATCAACTGTGCAGTATGTTCTTTATCCAAGCCGGGTTGTGAGCTAAACCAAGCACGTTTGTTGCCCATGCCATGTGTCCATGCAGCAATCACCCAGATTGTATTTGTTTTCTTGTCAACTAGAATTGCTGGATCACCTACTCCATTTTGAGCAGCAGGCAAACCGCCTGTTTCACCAAATGCCAAAGGCAATGTCATATCTTCCCATGTTTGGCCTTTATCGGTACTACGACTCAAACCAACATCTACATACTCTTGCAAGTCGATGCTACTATTATATCGAACGTCATAAACACCAAGCAATGTACCTTCGTTTGAAGTCACGATACCAGGAATTCTAAACGCAGCAGAACCATCATCACCTGCATGACGTACACCTACGCCCATACGACGTACTACGGCTTTATCAGATTTGTTAGACGTAATTGCCTTTTTATTATCAACAATCACCTCGGTGATGCTAGAATTTAATGTTGTCAACACAGGAGCTTTTGGATTCATTTGAATACTTACCCAAAAGTAATTAACACCTGGGAAAAGCTTCTGATCAGCAGTCAACTTCACCGTGCGCATTGGGTGATTCACTTGGCTTTTGATAATTGAGTAAGATGTATTAGCAGCCAATGTTTTACCCGGAGCAAATCCCGAAACATAACTTACAGGAGCAAATCGGTTTCTTCCGTAATCTTGACGTGCTTCAGTTCCGCCATAATATAGTTTTATAGACTCTATTTGATTTAAGTCGACTTTCTTATCAAACTTCAAAACAATCTCATTGAGTGTTTCAGTACTTTTGGCATCAATACGCAGGTAATATAACACATTGTCACTACGCTCAATCAAAATAGGAATTTCTGGTTGATGAACAAATACGGTATCATTAGCCCAAGCGCTAGTTTGCCATAAAGACAAAGCAGCAAACAAGAAAGCCGTGCAAAATTTTTTCATGTCAAATCATTCATTATATAGGTTAATACAATCTACTAGATAAATAACTGGCATTTGTAGAGCCAACTAATCCAATATTTTTTTAATTAGTTCGTTTCCTTTAATCATCATTCTTGGAATATGGAATGGCCCTTTAAAGATATTACCTTTAGCAGGCTGAGAAACTGTTCCATCACGATGAAGATAACCATACCATTCTCCATATTCGCTATCTGGGAAATGTGAGTAGGTATAATCTTGTATTTGTTTATACATATCAAAGTATTTATCATCTTTGGTTAGATGATATGCATAAAGAGTAGCAATAACAGTTTCGTTTTGCGGCCACCAGAACTTCATATCGTGTGCATAATCTTGACAAGGCAAGTTGCGACAGTCTCTAAAGTTAATAATACCACCATATTGTT
>CAMTOV010000211.1 GCA_947074235.1 uncultured Bacteroides sp.
CAATAGATGCTTCTTCTATCTGTAGCATGGTGTTATATTCTATCTTTACATGGCAAAGTTAAACAAATTGTACCATATCAAAAGGTTTTAACCAAGATTGTTTATATCTTTGCCTTATACATTATTAATATTGAAAGGTATGATAATAAACGAACGTAATAGTCGAAATGAATATGTTTGCAACGTAGGCAGACAGATGATGATAGCCGCACGCACTGCCCCCAAGGGCAAAGGTGTAGATATCATTGAAGTTGCAATGGTGACAGGTGATGATATAAAGAAACTTTCTGATAAAATGATTGCAATGGTTGATGAACATGGTATGATGTTTTTTCTTCGCGATGCAGATAATATATTGAGTGCAGAGTGTATTGTATTGATTGGTACTCACGACCAAGCGCAAGGTTTGAATTGCGGCCATTGTGGATTTGCTCATTGTGCAGATCGCAGTGAAGGGGTGCCATGCGCCATCAATAGTGTAGATGTAGGCATTGCACTTGGCTCGGCTTGTGCTACTGCAGCCGATATGCGTGTAGATACACGTGTGATGTTTTCTGCCGGGCTTGCAGCACAACGTCTTGATTGGCTATCGGGATGCAGACAGGTATATGCCATTCCGGTTAGTGCATCGTCTAAGAATCCTTTTTTTGATAGAAAACCAAAACAGTAAAAATTGATTTGCCAATGAATATTAATACAAGAATAGCTCTTGTAGGAAATTCCGAACAAGATCTTCAACTATCATTCGATCATTTAATCAATCAAGATGTAGAGAAGCGTGCTACTTTTCTTCCTGCCGAGTGGTATCCACAAAGCGGTGTGCAACTCACATGGCCACACATCAATACCGACTGGGCTTATATACTTGATGAGGTGGAGCGTTGTTTTATACAAATAGCCAAGGAAATAGCAAAACGTGAATTATTGCTGATTGTTGCTCCCAATCCTGAAGAGGTGAAACAAAAAATAGCCAATGAAGTGAACATGGAAAATGTGCGCTTCTTTGCATGCGATAGCAATGATACTTGGGCACGCGATCATGGTGCCATCACTATGATTGAGGAGGAAAAACCCCTCCTACTCGACTTCATGTTTAATGGATGGGGATTGAAATTTCCTTCTAACTTAGATAATCAAATTAATCGTTATCTGTCAAAGAGCAAAACGATTCATGGGAACTATGCCAACCATCTTGGTTTTGTACTCGAAGGTGGATCGATAGAGAGCGATGGTATGGGCACTATTCTTACTACAACAGAGTGCTTACTCTCGCCAAATAGAAATGGTGAACTGAATCAAACCGATATTGAGGTTTATTTGAAGTCGGTATTTCATGCACAACAAGTATTGTGGCTCGATCATGGATACTTAGCTGGCGATGATACTGATAGTCATATAGATACATTGGCTAGAATGTGCCCCAACGACACTATTGTTTATATAGAGTGCAACGATAGTAACGACGAGCACTTCAGTGCACTTTATGCTATGAAAGAGCAACTCAAAACATTCCGCACACTTAGTGGAGAGCCTTATAAACTACTGGCTTTGCCTATGGCAGACAAGGTGGTGTTTGATGGTGAAAGATTGCCGGCTACTTATGCCAACTTCTTAGTTGTAAACGGAGCAGTGCTATACCCTACTTACCAACAACCTGAGAATGATAAGCGAGCATCCGAAGTGCTTCAAGAGGCCTTTCCTGACTATGAGATGGTAGGCATAGATTGTTGTGCTCTTATCAAACAACATGGATCGCTTCATTGTGTGACCATGCAATATCCACGTGGAGTTATTAAATAAATAGTTTTTCAAGATTTGATATAAAAGCCTTATGAAGAATATAAAAGTAGGACTTATTCAACAATCCAACGTAGCCGATTTAAAAACAAACTTAATGAATCTGGCTAAAAATATAGAAGCATGTGCTAAAGATGGAGCACAACTAGTAGTTTTGCAAGAGCTTCACAATTCGCTTTACTTCTGCCAGACTGAAGATACAAACTTATTCGATTTAGCTGAACCAATCCCCGGACCATCAACTGGTTTTTATTCGGAGATTGCCAAAAAGCTAGGCATTGTTCTTGTTACTTCATTGTTTGAAAAGCGTGCACCGGGGCTTTATCACAATACAGCAGTAGTGTTCGATAAAGATGGTAGTATAGCAGGCAAGTATCGTAAAATGCACATCCCTGATGATCCGGCTTATTATGAGAAGTTTTATTTCACACCCGGTGATATTGGGTTTGAACCTATTCAGACTTCGCTTGGCAAACTCGGCGTATTGGTTTGCTGGGATCAATGGTATCCCGAAGCAGCTCGCCTCATGGCATTGAAAGGTGCCGAGATGCTTATTTATCCCACAGCTATTGGTTGGGAAAGCTCAGACACAGAAGAGGAAAAGAAGAGACAACTCAATGCTTGGATTATCTCGCAAAGAGGACATGCAGTTGCCAATGGTTTGCCGGTAATATCAGTAAACCGTGTAGGGCACGAAAGCGACCCATCAGGACAAACCAACGGCATTCAATTTTGGGGTAACAGCTTTGTGGTTGGCCCACAAGGAGAGTTCCTTGCTGAAGCCTCTAATGATAAAGTTGAAAATTTAATAGTTGATATCGATTTAAAACGCTCGGAGAATGTGCGCCGTTGGTGGCCTTTCTTGCGTGATAGACGAATTGATGAATATCAAAATATAACCAAGCGTTTTATCGATCAATAAGTTCCTTCTATCCAATAAATAAAAAAAGGATTTCGCAAATAATTACTCACTGCGAAATCCTTTTTTTATTTGTCTTATACTTCAGTTTTATCTGAAAGTAAATTTTTTATTTGCGATGAAATTTACCGCTCCGTATACAAACATTCCTAAGAATTGAGCCACAATTTTATCCATATGTCCTACCTCAACAAGCAGTATTAAGAATAAGAACTGTGCGCTATATGCAATGCCAAAAGCTATTGCAAATAATACCAATTGCTCCCAAAGTGTATGTTTGGGTCCGTCTTCATTGCGAAAGACCCAATATTTACACCAAATAAAATTGTTGGTTTGAGCAATTAAGTATGCTACAATATTAGTTATGATATAGTGACAAGACAACTTCTTCATCATTAACCAAATAACAAAGGCAATGATGATAGCATTTATCGTGCCTATTACGGCAAAACGGAAAATACGTACTGATGTCTTCACTTATTCTTTAATATCAACTACTAAGTTCAACTCTTCTAATTGAGATGGATCTAGCGGAGCTGGAGCATCGGTCATCACATCACGTCCCGAGTTATTTTTAGGGAATGCGATACAATCGCGAATTGAGTCCAATCCGGCAAACAATGACACCCAACGATCAAGCCCATAAGCCAAACCACCATGAGGAGGAGCACCAAACTTAAATGCATCCATCAAGAAACCAAATTGCTCTTGTGCACGTTCTTGTGTAAATCCAAGAAGCGTAAACATTTTATTTTGCAATTCGCTATCATAGATACGGATAGATCCACCACCTACTTCTACACCATTGATAACCATATCATAAGCATTGGCACGAACAGCACCCGGATCAGTATCCAACAAATGAATGTCTTCTGGTTTTGGTGAAGTAAACGGATGGTGCATAGCCATGAATCTACCGGTTTCTTCATCCCACTCAAACAATGGGAAGTCTACCACCCATAGGCAAACGAAGTTATTCTTATCACGCAACCCTAGTTGGCTACCCATTTCCAAACGAAGTTCACAAAGTTGCTTGCGAGTTTTCATTGCATCATCGCCCGATAGAATTAAGATTAAATCTCCAGGTTCGGCATTGAAAGCAGCTTTCATTTGTTGAAGCACCTCTTGTGTATAGAATTTATCTACGCTAGATTTTACAGTTCCATCAGCTTCAATACGTGCATAAACCATGCCTTTAGCACCAATCTGAGGGCGTTTCACAAAATCAGTCAATGCATCTAGTTGCTTGCGAGTGTAAGATGCTGCACCTTTTGCACAGATACCACCTACATACTCAGCACTGTCAAACACAGGGAAGCCATGACCTTTCATGATATCCATTAGTTCAACAAACTTCATTTCAAAACGCAAGTCTGGCTTGTCGCTACCATAATGTTTCATAGCATCAGCCCAAGGAATACGTTGGAAATCTTCTGTTATCTCCACTCCACGAAGCGATTTGAACAAATGTTTAGCCATGCCCTCGAATGTTTGAATCACATCTTCTTGATCTACAAAACTCATTTCGCAGTCAATTTGAGTAAATTCAGGTTGACGATCGGCACGCAAGTCTTCATCGCGGAAGCATTTAGCTATTTGGAAGTAACGGTCAAAGCCCGATACCATTAATAATTGCTTAAACAATTGAGGAGATTGAGGCAATGCATAAAACTGTCCCGGATTCATACGTGAAGGAACCACAAAGTCGCGTGCACCTTCGGGAGTAGAGCCAATAAGAATTGGAGTTTCTACCTCTAAGAAACCTAGAGTATCTAGGTATTTGCGCACCTCGATAGTCATTTTATGACGAAGCTCTAAGTTAGAACGCACATTATTGCGACGCAAATCAAGATAACGATATTTCATACGAATAT
>CAMTOV010000212.1 GCA_947074235.1 uncultured Bacteroides sp.
TCACCAACCTACGCATTAAGGAGTTTGCCAATCAGTTACTCAACAGTTCGGAGTCTATCGCCAACATAGCCATGAGCTTAGGACTATCCGAAAGCAAAAACGTATCGCGCCAGTTCAAACTGATAAAAGGTTGCACCCCTTCGGAATACAGATCACGCAATGCCGTGAAGACAAAGTACAGTTAGCTATTTGCTTGTAATAATTTTGCAAAAAAAGAATTTTATCCACTACGTATTTATTAAAACAATAGCGTTATTAACTAAATTTATTCCCACTATTTTGTCAAGGTAATATTTTACTACATTAAAAACAGGTAATCAATGTAATTTCAACTTATATTTTGAATTTACACAACCATAAATGCTCTAATTATTGGTAAATGATTACATCGACTACCCGATACTATTCTTAATAATCATTCAACTCAATAGAGTTTGTAAAAAAGTACTTTAATAGCGATATTAACAATACCTTATTACAATATATTTGAATATCAAACATAGGCATACAAATAAGGTTTTATATAATTATTACAAATAGGCAGTGCTTTGAGAAAACCTCATACAGCAAGCAAAATAACCCTATTAATGAGGCATACAACCACTAAAGAGATAATTTAACTCTAACTTAGCATTCTGAATATAGCAACAATTTAACAATAACTAACAATAACAGATATAGTATTATTTATGTAAAACTATATCCAAACATTCTATTATATTATCATACACCATATAGGCACAAATAAACAAAAGATCATCCTATTAGCACTTGCATATTCTATCATACAGTCCCTTCAAAAGTTGTTCAAAACACACTATTAGTTGCATAATAATATTTTCGTATCATTGGCTGTTTTTTATATATTTTTTGCAAACGATTGCACATCGGTATTGTCATTTTTTATAACACGTTTAGTTAAATCATTGTTAAATACCATAACTTTGCAAAGTAGAAAAAGAAAACAACAACAACAAGCGAAACTCTTTTTTGTAAACTTCTAAGATATGAAAAACACTAAAGAAATATCCCTTAACAACTCACATCATGCAAATAGATGGACGCTCACTTCCATATTTATTCTATTTCTATTTGCATTTACTTCGCTTTCGGCGCAGAAGGCTGTCGTGAAAACCAACGCTCTTTATTGGGCTACTGCCACCCCAAATCTAGGCTTCGAAGTTGGGGTTGCACCTAAATATAGTTTAGCACTAAATGGAGGTTGGCAACCATGGAGCTATAATAATGATAAAAAACTCAAGCATTGGATGATATCTCCTGCTGCTAGATATTGGTTGTGTGATGTGTTCAATGGAATGTTTTTCAGCCTCTATGCTCAAGGTGGACAATTCAACATTGGTGGAATTAAGCTGCCTTTTGGAGTCTTCTCAGAACTTAAAACTCATCGCTATCAAGGATGGGCTGTGGGCGGAGGAGCATCATTTGGATATCATTTAATGTTAGGGCCGCGCTGGGGAATGGAGTTTGAATTAGGAGTAGGTTACCTATACAGCAACTACAAACGATATGCGTGTTCGTCATGCGGAACCTATCAAGAGAAAACCCACAACAACTACTTTGGCCCATCTAGGGCGGCCATAAGCCTTGTTTATACCTTAAAATAATGCAACCTGAAATTTATTATTATGATACTACAACTTTCAATTCATAAAATATATGTAGTTGGAGCAACTTTGCTACTTACTGCATCTACGATAATGGCTCAGAAAGCATCTAGCTCTCAGGTTACAATCGACTCGCTCTCTACCACTGTGAAAGCAGAAAAGCTACAAGTTGATTTTGTATTAAGTTTAGGAGAGTCTTCTATATCTGCCCAACAGAAACGAATGATAATACCTCTACTTACGGATGGAACAAATAGACAAGCACTACCTTATGTTGTAGTTTATGGCAAACAGCGTTATCTTAAGGATATCCGTAATGGAGAAGATATAAATGCACTTTCGGCAAATAGCTATGCACTGGTGGTAGGTAAAAAACAAGCCCAACAACCCATAGAATATAGTGCTAACACTACCATTGAACCTTGGATGCAAAATGCTTCTTTGTTGATAACAGAGGAGGTTACAGGATGTGCTTGCGAAATGGTGATGGACAGTCAGCAATTGCTAGCTGGGGATTTAATACATCAGCCACAAATAGAATTGACATCGATAATTGAATGTCCTGTAGCTTATGTGCCTCGTTCTAACCAAGTTGATGCCTTTTTGATTTATCCTGTCAATCAAACAATACTTTATCCTGAGAAATATGGCAACCAGTATGAATTGCAAAAGATTGACTCGGTGTTGAATTTCGTCGATGGCAATCCTGATTATCAGATTAACGAGATTGGCGTGGCTGGTTTCGCATCACCCGAAGGGAAATTGCAACACAACATTCGCCTAAGCGAAGGACGTGCAGAAGCACTTAAAAAACATATCGAACGAAGACACAACTTTACCAATACTATAATGAAGGTTACCCCGGGATCGGAAAACTGGGAGGGATTGAAACAGGTATTGTTGACTTCTGAAATACCTTATAAAAAGCAAGTTATTGAGATCATTGATAGTGTGGACGATCTAGACCTTCGTGAAGCCGAGATCAAGAAGATTGATAACGGTGAAACTTATAGATTCCTTTTGCAAACAATCTATCCAAGCCTACGCAAAAACACTTTCACGGTAAGTTACATTAGTCGTGAGCGGCCTGTAGAGGTAGCGCAGCAGTTAGTTTTCAGCCAACCTACTGAGCTCAATGTACACGAATTCTATTCGGTGGCTGAGTCCTTCTATAAAGACAACCCCGATAAGTACAACGAGGTGCTACTCATCGCTGCCGACACATATCCAAATCATGTCATAGCCAATGCTAATGCCGCACAGATATGTATAGAGAAAGGCGAGTACGACCGTGCAGATAGTTATTTGATGCACACAAACAATGAGCCCTACACTTGGAACAACCGCGCCTGTATGCTTTGGCAAAAAGGTAATATTGAAGAGGCCCTAGTATGGTGGAAAAAAGCGGCCGAACAAGGCGACAAACAAGCTAAGCAAAACTTAGAGCAAGTAGCTCTAAGAGGATATAATATACATTAATTGTTTTATCTATAAATATCTATTAAAATGAAAAAAAGAAGTATTTTTTTAACTGGACTGATAAGTCTAGCTATGCTAAACTCGTGTTCGAATGAGGAATCATTTGAAGTATCACAACAAGGTGATGTTGCTTACTCACAACTTAGTATTAAGGTTGCTTCGGCTAATACCACAACAAGAACTAGTACTGGTCATGAAGAATATGGTGTAGATGCTGAGTACACAATTCAAGATGTGGCAGTGATTTTTGCAAATGAAAGTGACGTAGTGACAAATGTGCTTAATCCTTTGATGAAGACAGCAACAAATGCTAATGAAGCTGATAAATTGATAAGAGTAACAGAGCCTTTCCAATCTCCAAGTGGTAGCTTTAAAGTGTATGTTATTGCCAACTACAAAGCAAGCGGTATGGCAGCTATTCCAGTGGGTACAAACATGAAGGATGTGTATGCTATTGCAGATGCTACTAAACTATATGCTGCAGACAAATTTGTTATGGCTAATGTATCAGCGCCTACTGCTATAACAATTAATGCAACTGGCACAAGTACTGAAAAGAATGATGATGGTACTACAACAGCTGGTGGCAAAACACTAACTCTTATCAGTGTTGACATTGAGCGCGTAGTGAGTAAAGTAACTTTTGCCGGACAAGGAACCACTACAACATTTGCAGTGAAAAATGAAGCTAATGAAACCGTTGCTAATACCGAACTTCAAGGTGTATCTCTTATTAACTTGAATAAGTCGATGTACATTGTAAAAGATCCTACCTTGGCTATCAACAAACCAGTGGCTGATCCACAAACTTGGGCTTATCCACTAGACAACAACTATAATAAAGTATTGAATGGCGCAGATGATGAAGCAGCATGGCTGACTGCAAACTTTGCTCAACGTTCAGCAACTACATTTGGAGACTTTACTTCTATATTCTACTGCCCAGAAAACACAATGACAGCAGCCGCTCAACAAAATGGTCAAACAACTGGCGTAGTATACAAAGTGAAGTACACACCAGTAGCTGGAGCTTTCTCTAAATTGCTATCAAATGGTACTGACCCATATAGCTTGAAATATGCAGCGGTATTGGCCCTTGCTACTCATGCACCAATTACAGCAGAAACATTCAATGATAGGGATGATGATGGAAGTTTTTATGTTTACAACGATCTAATTTTTGGCTCTAAGGATGCAGCACGCCTATTTAAGGCTATAGCTGAAAGTGCTAGTACTGCAACAGGTGAAACTATCTACGCCTCTTATAATGCAGATGAAAATCCTACAGACATCTACACTTATGCAGCAGGTATGTCTTACTACACAGCATGGATTAAGCACAATCCTAATGGTGGATATATGGAACAAGACAAATATGGTGTAGTACGCAATCACTGGTACGACCTTAAAGTAACAGGTATTAAAAAATTAGGTTACCACGAACCTACTTACGAAGATCCTAAAACTCC
>CAMTOV010000213.1 GCA_947074235.1 uncultured Bacteroides sp.
AACTCAGACGAACCACCGCCTTGTGTCATAGAGCGAGTGCCGTTTTCGCCTACTACCAATATCTTGTTGTATTTGCTCGCATCGATAGGAAGCAATTTACCTTCCTTCTTCGATACCGGCTCGTTTCTAAGCAATACAATGCCTTCTTCGCCTACTTCGCGAGCTACATTGTAGTGCTCTTCGGTAGCTTGAGATCCCCAAGGACGGTCGCTATCCATACCTGTGCGGAAGATTAAACGAAGAATGCGTGATGCTTTATCGTCTACTGTGCTCATAGGCACTTCACCGCTTTTAAGCATATTCAAGTAAGCATCACCCAAGTAATAATCATTGTATCCAAAGGCCGATTCAGAGGTCAATCCGTTGGTATATGAACCCATCTCAACATCTAGTCCGTTTAGAGCTGCTTCTTTAGTGTCGTGAGTGCCACCCCAGTCGGTCACTACCACGCCATCAAAACCCCAATCACCCTTCAATATATCGTTGAGCAAAAGCTCGTTGTGGCAAGCATGTTGGCCACGCACTTTGTTGTAAGCTCCCATGATTGTCCATCCTTCGCCGTCTACAATAGCAGCCTTGAAAGGAGGAAGATAGATCTCGTGCAAAGCACGGTCCGACAACTCTACGTTGATGTGTCCTCGCCATTTCTCTTGATCGTTGAGCACATAATGCTTGGTGCTGGTAGCTACTCCGTTTTGTTGTACCCCTTTGATATAAGGCACTACTAAAACCGAAGCTAAATAAGGGTCTTCACCCATGTATTCGAAGTTACGGCCATTCAATGGATGGCGATACATATTGACACCGGGACCGAGAATAACGTCTTTCTTGCGATAACGAGCCTCTTCGCCTAGCGCATTACCATATTGGTAAGATAACTCAGGATTCCAAGTTGCCGCCAAGCAAGTCAATGCAGGATAGGCTGTGATAGAATCGTTTGTCCAATTGGCGTATGCCCATGAGTTCCACTCTATCTCTGCACGCACACCGTGTGGGCCATCGCTCCACCATAGTTCAGGAATACCCAAACGGGGCACACCGGGACTACTGAATTTGCTTTGTGCGTGTGTCATGGCTACTTTCTCTTCGAGTGTCATGCGCGACAAAGCATCCTGCACACGATCCTCAATAGGCTGGTTCTTATCTAAATAGATAGCTGTTTGTGCTTGCATAGGCAATGCAGATGCCATGCTCAGTATGCAAGCTGTTATTATGTTTTTGCTTTTTATTTTCATGGTTATTGTTTTCAAGATTGTTTTTACTTAGCGCTTAATTTAAAACTCTCGCTTTGTAGTCCGTTGCCTGTAGCAGTTAGTTCAATAGCTCCCGATTGGCCGTTGTTTTGCAAAATCACCAAACATTTACCATTAAAGGCTTTGCGTTGTGGTGCTTTAAAGCTTTCGTGTGAAACGGGATTGCCATTATCAACACCTGCTATGAATGCAGGGCCATTTACTTCAAACTGAATAAGATTATCGGCTGTAGGTACGATATTTCCTACTTCGTCCAATACTTCTACCGTCACGAAGCTTAAGTCTGTACCATCCGCTTTGATGTTGCCACGGTCGGCTGTTAAGCGAATTTTTGCTGGTTCGCCAGCTGTACTTGTTGATTTTGTTAAAACCTCTTTGCCATCTTTACGCGAAATGATGTTCACTATACCAGGTTCGTATTTTACTTTCCATATAGCATGCATATTGTCACCCTCTTTGGTCTTCACGCCTTGCGATTTGCCATTAATAAATAGTTCCACCTCATCGGCATTGTTGTAGTAAGCCCACATATCAATGTCTTGTCCCGGAGTCCAATTCCAATGTGGGAATAGATGCAACACATCTTTGTCGCTCCACTCACTTTGATACATATAGTACACATCTTTGGGGAATCCCGCCAAGTCGATAATACCAAAGAATGAACTACGTGCAGGCCATCCGTAAGGAGTAGGTTCGCCAAGGTAGTCGAAACCTGTCCACACATAAAGGCCTGAGATGAAATCGTTATCACGTGCCCATTGCCAGCTCTTTTCGTGCGTTGTACCCCAAGGCACATGACAGTTGTCGTATGACGAGCAAGCCATGCTTTCGTCGTAGAATGGTTTGTCCCAACGTTCAGGCCAGATATACATGCTATCGCTAGGCATGCGATAATATCCTCTTGTCATCAATCCCGATGTACTTTCGGTGATGATAAACGGTTTGCCGGGGAAGTTTTGCGGAACAGCTGCAAAGTCATGGTCTTGATAGTTGAAACCAATCAAGTCTAGCGCATTCGATTTGAATAAGAAGTTGCGTGGGCTCGATTCATTACAACCAGCAGTAATCGGTCTAGTAGGATCTAACTCGCGTGTGATATCCGCCAATCTTTTTGTAAGAAGTGAGTTCACACCCATCTCTTCACTATCCTCTTGCGCCAATAAGCTTTCGTCTTGGCCAAAGTTTAAGATTAAGTTGGCTTCGGCTAGGCTCAACGTGTCAGCATCTGCATGACTCCATTGTTCCAATACCTCGTTGCCAATGCTCCACATGAATATACTTGGGTGATTGCGGTCGCGGATGATGTGGTCGCTTAAATCGCGCTCATACCAATCGTTGAAGTAGTGCGAGTAGTCGTACTCTGTTTTACGCTTGCGCCACACATCAAATGTTTCGTCTTGCACAATGAATCCCATGCGGTCGCAAAGATCTAGCAACTCAGGTGCAGGAGGATTGTGTGTCGTACGAATAGCATTACATCCCATCTCCTTCAATATCTCAAGCTGACGTTCTAGTGCACGTGTATTGATAGCTGCTCCAAGGCTCCCTAAATCGTGGTGTTGACAAACACCTTTAATCTTGGTAGCTACACCGTTGAGGAAGAATCCTTTCTCAGCATCAAAGTGAAACTCGCGGATACCTACCGGTGTTTCATATTGGTCTGCTACTTTACCACCTACCGATACAGTAGTGCGTAGGGTGTATAGATATGGATTTTCCAATGTCCAGCGGATAGGATTTCTAACCATCATAGATTGACTAATAACTGCTGTGTCACCAGCGGCAATAGTCTTCTCATCAGAAGATAACTGAACCTCACGACTACCTTTGGCATTGACAAGAGTTGAGGTAATA
Source organism: uncultured Bacteroides sp. (assembly GCA_947074235.1). Taxonomy (GTDB): domain Bacteria; phylum Bacteroidota; class Bacteroidia; order Bacteroidales; family Bacteroidaceae; genus Bacteroides. Next base: position 3,108 of record CAMTOV010000213.1, read on the forward strand.
CTTATCGTTTCTTCTTTATCGCTTGTGTTGCGCACGGTGGTTGCTACATCTACTTGAGCCTCCTCGTCAGTAACCACTGGCGTGGTAACGTATGTTCCCCACAAGTCTACATGTACTGGATTGGTAGTGGTGAGCCATGTGTTGCGATAGATACCACTACCACTATACCAACGCGAGTTGGGTTGTTTCGAGTTATCTACCTTAACCGCTATCACATTATCTTCACCCGGCTTCAAATAAGGAGTCAAATCATATCTGAAAGTGATATAACCAAATGGACGAACACCCAGTGAATGCCCATTGATAAAAACCTCAGAGTTCATATATACTCCATCAAAGTCGATATATACTTGTTTATCTTTTATATCATTGCCCACAGTGAAATGTTTACGATACCATCCCAATCCACCGGGAAGCGCACCTCCACCAGGGCCCGCTGGAGCATCTTCGGCAAAGGGAAGTTCGATAGACCAGTCGTGTGGTAGGTTAAGTTGTCTCCAGTTGCTATCATCGTAGGTAGGTTCAGCTGCTTCGGCATTTTCGCCAAGCATAAACAACCAACCATCGTTGAAAGATGTCCGCTCACGGCTTGGTGTGGTACAACCCACACCAAGCATAAGCACTATCGTTAAAAGAGAGAGAATTGAAAGATATCGTTTCATATCAATTTACTTATAGCTTAACTTCAACTTTCTGTCCGTCATATTTCACGCTGATACCTTTAGCATCGGGATTATAACCTACAGGTTTTTCTGGAGTCACATACACTACGTTGAAAGTGCGTTCTTGAAGCATTCCTGGGAATGACCCTTCGCGCTTCTCGATAGTCAACGTTTGTGTTTTGTTGTCGAACTTGAATGGGATACGAGCGTATTGTCCCTTTTCATAGTCGTAAGTTTCGCCATCATCTTCGTATAGCTTGAACTCGCCGTCTTTACCACCGTACACATAAAGCGTGATTAGCTCATCTTGCTTCTCGTTGGTGTATTGGATAGCTGGTCCGTAAGGAATGATTGCACCTTCTTTCACAAACAATGGAATGCGTTCGTAAGGAGCTTCAACGTTCAACTCTTGACCACCAGCAATGAATTTACCTGTGTAGAAGTTGTACCAACCACAAGTTTCTGGGAAGTAAACCTCGCGGCTGCGAGCTTCATATTCGTAAACAGGACATACCATAAGCGATGGGCCAAACATAAACTGATCGCTGATGTTTAAAACCTTCTTGTCTTTGCCATGATCCATCACCAATGCACGCATCAAAGTGTAGTCGTCGAAGTGGCTCATACCTGCTAGTGAGTAGATATATGGCATCATGCGATAGCGTAGGTTGGTGTACCATACGATAGAGTTGTAAGTTGGAGTACCTTCGGGTGCGATGTTCCAAACCTCACGATATGGGAACTGGCCATGCGCACGGAACAATGGGCTGAATGCACCAAACTGATACCAACGAGCGTTCAA
>CAMTOV010000214.1 GCA_947074235.1 uncultured Bacteroides sp.
ACATTGATGGGGTGAAAATTGACTTTGCAGACAAATGGGTACATTTGCGTAAAAGCAATACCGAGCCTATCATTCGTGTATATAGCGAAGCTTCTACCATGGAAGCGGCTGAAGAAATTGGACAAAAGATTATGGATGTCATCAACGAATTGGCGAAATAATCTTTTAAAAATACTTATAGAATAGAGCTTGTCAGACGGTATGTTTAGCAAGCTCTATTTTTTTTATAGGTAGTCAACCCTTGTCTTCAATTGGAAATTATTTCGTATATTCGCACTATCAATCATGAATTAGCTTTCGGCTAAACCATGCTATAAGGAGAAGATTAACATTTTCTCCTTATTTTTTTTGCCCACCCCGCTCATATGTTCCACAATGCCACTTTTATCCAGTGCCAAATGATGCATTTCGCAGTACGTTTTGATTAATTTCACAGTATGATTTGATTGATTTCGCAGTATGTTTTAATGAAAGTAAGCTGATATACTTATTGGTACGTCAATTCTTAGTTTATAATGTTAAACTTTAGTAAAACTGCTCTTGACAAGAATCTTTTCTATTATCTTCAATTTAGGACACCTTACATCTTCATAGCTTCATGCCATCGAACATAAAAAGAGGGTGCGTATTGACAATCCAATACATACCCTCTTTATATATTTGAAAGAGATGGTTCTTTATCTAAAAACCCTTACCAGGCCTTTCATCGCTGCCTGCCAATATTGCTGCTTCCAACTCTATATCTATCACTTCGATAGTGGGACGTTGATACACTTCTTTTGTTTTCATAATTGGATATTTTTTTAGTTTTAATGATTAAGCATTATTGTTTAGAATCCTAGCCATGGATAATCGTTGGTGCGGCCTATCCAAGGATAAGGTGCTGAGGTAGTACCACTGTTTAGTTCGCCAAGCATTGTTACCTCGGATTCATCACTCTCGTTGTATTTAAAAGCTGCCTCTTTCATTTGCTCTTCGGTTAAGAATGCTATATAAGAGGTAGTAGTGGTTGTTGTTGCATAACCAATCATTTGTGCGTGCGATCCAATAAGGGAATAGCAGTGGTGTGCTGAAGTTTCAATATATCCTACTAAAGCACCGCTGTGAAAAGAACCTGTTATCTTGCCAGTATTGTAACAGTAACTGATTTCTTTGGGCTTACCCACTATACCACCTACAGTCGAAGTTCCGGATACATCTCCAGTATTGTAGCAATAACTTGTTTCTCCATACCCAAATCCTGCTATACCGCCGATCATATCATTTCCTGATACTTTTCCAGTATTATAACAGAAAGTGATATATTTTTCTGTATAACCGACAATACCGGCAGTGTGTGTACTGCCTGAGATGGTTCCAGTATTATAACAAGAAGAGATGTTTGAGCCCTTTCCAGTTATACCGCCGACGTTTTTATCTCCCGATATATTTCCAGTATTATAGTTCGAAGAAATATCACCTCCAAACCCTGCTATGCCTCCAACACATAATTTGCCTGTTATATTCCCTGTATTGGAGCATGAAGTGATAGAATCATACCATATACCATAGCCTACTATACCTCCAACGTAATTTGAACCCGTGATAATCCCCTTGTTATGACATGAACTGATAGATTTATTATTGTATCCTACTATACCGCCGGCATAGCTTCCTGTAGTATATATGTATCCACTAAAGCTACACTCTATGATGTTGCCTTTGTTATAGCCTATTATACCACCTACGAAATCGGTAGAGCAATTGATGGAACCCACTACGCTTACATTCTTTATAGAACCGTCAGTGGATACTTGAGTAAATAACCCCTGCGGTTTACTGTGACTGTTATTGATATATAGCCCTGTGACTGTCTTATCGTTGCCATCGAATGTACCACCGAAATAACTATAACTATTCTCCTTATAACCCCATTTCTTATCGCTAAGATCAATGTCGTTACCCAGCTTAAAGAATTTTCCACTAAGTACGTTAGATGCCGAACCTGTGTGTATATCTTTGAGTAGTTTGGCTAGTTGCTCAGGGGTGTTGATCATCCAAGGATCACTCTCTGTTCCGGCTCCACTTCCAAAGTTATCAGCTGCGTAGTCTATCCAATATTCCATGTCGTCATTGCTTAATTGAGACATATCCACATCCAAGTTGATATAATGGTGTGCCCCTAAGTAGAAGTCAATCTCTTCAGTGCTGGTATTGGTTTTCGTTACCGTTACTTTACCATAATTAGTGATTACTTCTACAGTAATTTCTCCACTGCCAGCTGGCAGTTTAAAAGGGAAAACTGCACCGATTATAGAGAAACGTGTAGTGCCGGTATAACTATTTAGTTTAGGTAAATTTATGGATCTTATAGTAATCTTATTTTTATCAGAATTATCAGTAAGTTCTCCATTGTTAAAGTTTAGTGTCCTAGCTGCACAAATAGATGTGCTACTGATTATTATATCCGTCACACGTATATCAGTATGTTCTGCCTTTATATTCTTAAATGCCAGCTTGTATTCCATTCCTGCACAGAGGTTGCGAAGCTTCACATTGTCAATCTGGTCATCCGTAACGTCTAAAAGTTCGCTTATCATCGGCTTATTTTGGGCATATTCATCAAAAGGTGCATTGCCATTAAAATACTGAATACTTATGTCTACTTTATAGCCTTCGTTGCTTATGATAGGTTGAGTGTTGTACGGATAGATAAAACGTACATTTTGCGCCGCACTGCTTACTGATCCAGTGAATGAAGCTGTTTTTGCAGTATTGTCATATCCCGGCAAGATATTGAATTCCGATAGACCGGTCTCTCCTGCAGTCCAAGCACCTAGCTTGTCATCATTTTCCCAAGCCGACACCCAAGTGGCATTAGTAATATCCTCACCATCTGGTGTCATCGTTGCACGTGTGTTGCTCCCGTCGCCCATAGAGGCTTGCACGGTGATTTCTTTCATTGCTCCCTGTGTGGGTGCATTCTCTTCAAATAGTTCGGATTGCTGACAGCCTATGGCTATAGGTAGCAATAGCAACATTGCTGCTGCATGCGGTAAAGCGTTTTTTTTCATAATTTTTGAAAGATAATATGTTGATTCTTCTTATTGACATTGGATGCAGTATGTTGTATAGTTACATCTATCTGTTATTACTAATCATTTGCTAGAAATTCTCTAGTTGAATGTTTTATGCCATAGGGGCCATAGTCGCCAAGAGCTTTGTGCGCAAGTTGCTTGTCGGGATTAGTGATGTTGTCCACGGGATTGCCATAGGGCGTTACCTGCATATTGGCTATAGAGAAGGGCCAATCCTTGTTGGGCAATATCTGTCTATACATCGTCACTATGGTGTTGCCAATGGGCTTGTTATCTATGTCTAGCCGTTCGCTGTCCCAAACGATGAGCTGGCAGCTTGCGTCTGCAATCTTCATCTCTGATACCCTCTGCTCAACCTCTTTTATAAGAGGATTTTGTGCTAGGCATACGATAAAGGTGCACTTCTCTCCGTCGGGTACGGCAGCTTGTGTGTCGTGCACTGAGTAGTAAGATCGAGTGTTAAGGGCCGAGCCGAAACAGATGGACCAATAGCGTGCATTGGCTCCTCTATTCTCTTCTACTTTTTGGGGGATATTTACCGGTATAAAGCTAAATACCAGCACCGAATCTTTGTCTAAGATGGTGCGCGCATAGAGATAGTCGGTAGAGTTGTTGGGGTAATAAGCCCCTTTGGATGCCAAGAAGAATGGCATCGCTTGCAAGCCGTCGCCCCCTTGAGGGGTGTAGCTCACAGGAAAGTAATCAATGTTCGACTTTGTTCGGTGTGGTGCATATACTTCTTTTAGTGTATTGATGTCGATGGCCTCTACCACAGGTAGATCTACGCCACCATATTCGTGTTTGTTTCCTTTTGTGTCTGTTCCTAAATATTGGCGGATGCATACAGCTAATCTGTTTACATCCTCTTGCACGCGGCATATATTCTTTGAGTCTAGTTTGTCTATTTGTTTTTGGCTCATAGTGGGTGGAACTATATAGACGGTGAAGTAGTTGCTCCCTGTCGCAGTAGTAGTGTAGGGATTGATGCTATTTAAATCGGGTTCTATATTGAAGTCGTCGATACCACCTATGGCATCTCCCTTCTCATCGTTATATAGGGTAAAACTAAAGAAGCGCGCATGGGGAAACTCTCCTTTGATGCGCAAGGCTAAATTGGGATTCTCGTTCAGCCAGTAGGTATATTCCCAGTAGTTTACAAACAAATCGGGGTAGGCGGCTAGTTTATAATCATCACCTTTCCACGTCGCACTCCACTGTTCAAGTGGCGTGGGGTTTATTATGACTTCTGTAGAGTCATCGTCGTTGCAACTACCCATCAATACACAAATCATTAGAGTAAACAGATGGTAGTACGTTTTTAGCATAGAATTAATTTTTGTTTTATTACGTGACAAAAATATCTATAACAAAAACATGTTTAGTGGCACTGCGTACTTATTTCAGTAACTCTCGTCACTTTTTTGATTTTTTTC
>CAMTOV010000215.1 GCA_947074235.1 uncultured Bacteroides sp.
GACTGTGGTTTCGACGTAGATATGGGACCATTGTTCCAAACTCCTGCCGAAGCTGCTCGCGAAGCAGTAGAAAATGATGTACACGTAGTGGGTGTTTCTTCTTTGGCTGCAGGTCACAAAACTTTGGTTCCTCAAATCATTGAAGAGTTGAAGAAACTAGGTCGCGAAGATATCATTGTAATAGCAGGTGGAGTTATTCCAGCTCAAGATTATGATTTCTTGTATCAAGCCGGTGTGGCTGCTATCTTTGGTCCTGGTACTCCGGTTGCCAAAGCTGCAGGTCAAATTCTTGAAATATTGATGGACGAAGAGTAAGTCGATAGATTTTACTAAATATAATGAGAGAGGTGTTGCGCTGATGTGTAACACCTTTTTTTTTAATTACACTGTTTTACTTTGATAACTGTCTCATTTTATCTTGTATTTCTCTACATTTAATCTGTAGAATGTGGAGGTTTATAAGCAAAAATGTAACAGTTTACAATTGGTTAATTATCAATGTATTATAATATGACTGCAAACAACTAGAATAGTATGAAATTACTATCGATACATATCTGATAAAATACAATAATATCTGGTAGCTTACAATCTCGTTTTATATTGTTGTTTATATCGTTAATTTAACTCAATGTGTGGTACTATTGTGATAAATACAACGTTTTTGCCACTCATTATCTTACGATTAATCAGTTTTTTTTCTTTTTTTTATTCAAATTGTTTGGAGATAATAAAAAACCGTTTACCTTTGCAGCATCTTAATGAAGTAAAAGAAAAGTGTATGAATATCAATACAACTATTAACCTGGAAGTTCTCCATATTATTCGTCTCGTCGTGGTCGCATCAAAAGTGTGAGAAAGGTTATTTGTATGTATTCGTATCTTATATAAATGAAATTTAAAAGCCTTTCTCACATAATAGTGAGAGAGGCTTTTGACTTTAAATGATTAACAAAAGAATATGAAAAAGCAGTTACGTAGTTCGTTCAGTACCCAAGGTCGCCGCATGGCAGGCGCTCGCGCATTGTGGGCAGCCAATGGTATGAAGAAGGAACAAAACGGAAAACCCATTATAGCGATTGTCAACTCATTTACTCAATTTGTGCCTGGCCATGTTCATTTGCACAACATCGGGCAGTTAGTAAAAGCTGAAATTGAGAAACGTGGATGCTTCGCTGCCGAATTCAATACAATAGCCATTGATGATGGTATTGCTATGGGGCACGATGGCATGTTATACTCTTTGCCATCGCGCGATATTATTGCCGACAGCGTAGAATATATGGTGAATGCACACAAGGCCGATGCTATGGTGTGTATCAGTAACTGCGATAAAATAACTCCGGGTATGTTGATGGCTGCAATGCGCCTCAACATTCCTGCCGTATTTGTTTCGGGTGGCCCTATGGAGGCCGGTGAATTGAACGGTAAACACTTAGACTTGATTGATGCCATGATTACAGCGGCTGATGCAAGTGTGAGCGACGAAGAGGTGGAAAAGATAGAACGTAGCGCTTGTCCCACATGTGGTAGTTGCTCGGGTATGTTTACTGCCAACTCGATGAACTGTTTGAACGAGGCAATAGGCTTGGCACTTCCCGGCAACGGAACAATTGTGGCGACTCACGAGAACCGTCGCAAATTGTTTGAAGATGCTGCAGAATTAATTGTAAACAACGCATATAAATACTATGAAGAAGGCGATGAAAGTGTATTACCACGTAGTATCGCTACACGACAATCTTTCCTAAATGCTATGACATTGGATATTGCAATGGGTGGATCTACCAATACGGTGCTCCACCTGTTGGCAATAGCCCATGAGGCGGAGGTAGAGTTTACCATGGACGATATTGATATGCTTTCGCGCAAAAGTCCTTGTCTTTGCAAAGTAGCGCCCAACACACAGAAATATCACATTCAAGATGTGAACCGTGCGGGTGGTATCATGGCTATCCTCAACGAGTTGAGCAAAGCCGGATTGATAGATACCACTGTAGGGCGTGTAGATGGAATGACGCTTGCTGAAGCATTGGCGGCTTATGCGATTACAGCCGAAGAAGTTACTCCTAAGGCTATCAATAAATATCTTAGCGCTCCGGCAGGCAAGTTCAACTTGACGCTCGGTTCGCAAGATACTTATTATAAAGAACTTGATAAGGATAGAGCCGAAGGTTGCATTCGCGACTTTGAGCATGCATATAGTAAAGATGGCGGTTTGGCTATCCTCAAAGGAAACATCGCTTTGAATGGTTGCGTAGTGAAGACTGCCGGTGTAGACGAAAGCATCTGGAAGTTTACAGGCCCTGCCAAAGTATTCGATTCGCAAGAAGCTGCTTGCGATGGCATACTTAGCGGCAAGGTGGTAAGCGGTGATGTGGTAGTCATCACTCACGAAGGACCTAAAGGTGGTCCGGGTATGCAAGAGATGCTTTATCCAACATCTTATATTAAATCGCGCCACTTAGGCAAAGAGTGTGCACTTATCACCGATGGTCGCTTTAGTGGTGGTACATCGGGCTTAAGTATCGGACACATATCGCCCGAAGCGGCAGCCGGTGGCAACATTGGAAAAATAGTGGATGGTGATATCATTGAAATAGATATTCCAAATCGTACTATCAATGTGAAACTAAGCGATGAGGAATTGGCAGCTCGCCCAATGAATCCCGTAACTCGTGATAGACATATACCAAAGAGTTTGAAAGCATACGCAAGTATGGTGAGCTCGGCAGATAAAGGTGCGGTAAGATTGATAGACTAACACGACATTGAGAATATAGAATCTGATTTATAAAGACACTAGATAAAAGAAATAGATGAGTAAAGACTTAATAACAGGTGCCGAAGCATTAATGCGCTCTCTTGAACATCAAGGAGTGGAGACGATATTTGGTTATCCGGGCGGGTCAATCATGCCCGTATTCGACGCATTGTACGATCATCTCAATCATATTAATCATATCTTGGTGAGACATGAGCAAGGTGCTGTTCACGCTGCTCAAGGTTTTGCTCGCTCATCGGGCGATGTAGGGGTCTGCTTGGTAACAAGTGGTCCTGGTGCTACCAACACAATTACAGGAATTGCTGATGCAATGATTGACAGTACCCCAATTGTGGTAATTGCTGGTCAGGTTGGTGTAGGCTTTTTGGGAACGGATGCTTTCCAAGAGGTAGACTTAGTAGGTATAACTCAGCCTATCACAAAGTGGAGCTATCAGATAAGAAGAGCCGAAGATGTGGCTTGGGCTGTAGCTCGTGCTTTTTATATTGCTAGTAGTGGCCGCCCCGGTCCGGTGGTGTTAGACTTTGCTAAAAATGCACAAGTTGAAAAAGTAACTTATGCACCAACAACGGTCGATTATATCCGTAGCTATGTTCCTGTTCCCGATACCAATCCCGAAAGTGTCACTGCTGCTGCTGAGTTGATAAACAATGCAGAACGCCCATTGGTATTGGTAGGACAAGGAGTAGAACTAGGTGGGGCACAAAAAGAATTAACCGAATTTATAGAGAAAGCTGATTTGCCAGCGGCTTGTACTTTGTTGGGATTATCTGCTCTGCCCACAGCACACCCTTTGAATAAAGGAATGCTTGGTATGCACGGTAATTTGGGTCCTAACGTGAATACTAATAAATGCGATGTGCTCATTGCTGTAGGTATGCGCTTCGACGATCGCGTAACGGGCAACCTAGCAACATATGCTCCGCAAGCTAAGGTGATTCACTTTGATATAGATCCAGCCGAAATAGATAAGAATGTGAAAGTAGACGTACCTGTATTGGGCGATTGCAAACAAACGCTCGCTCAGGTGTCTCATCTACTAAAATCGCAAAAACATACTGAATGGCTCGATAGCTTTAAGGCATACGAAGAGGTAGAAATGGAAAAGGTGATAAAACCAGAACTAGAACCTCTATCAGAAACATTGTCGATGGGCGAAGTGGTAAGAGCAGTAAGCAATGCCACCAATCATGAAGCAATACTAGTGACAGATGTTGGTCAGAATCAGATGATGGCTGCTCGCTACTTTAAGTATAGCAAAGAGAGAAGCATCATCACATCGGGTGGTTTAGGAACAATGGGCTTTAGTCTACCTGCTGCTATTGGAGCAACCTTTGGACGTCCCGATAGAACGGTTTGCTCATTCATGGGCGATGGCGGATTACAAATGAATATCCAAGAGCTAGGCACAATCATGGAACAAAAAGCTCCTGTGAAGATTATCGTTTTGAATAATAACTTCTTGGGCAATGTGCGCCAATGGCAAGCTATGTTCTTCAATCGTAAGTATTCGTTCACTCCAATGATGAATCCTGATTATATGAAGATAGCTTCGGCCTACGACATCCCTTCATCAAGGGCAATGACTCGCGAAGAGCTACAAAAAAGCATTGAAGAGATGCTTGCTACAGATGGCCCTTACTTGCTAGAAGCTTGTGTGGTAGAAGAAGGAAATGTAATGCCAATGACACCTCCTGGTGGATCGGTAAACCAAATGCT
>CAMTOV010000216.1 GCA_947074235.1 uncultured Bacteroides sp.
GCAGTACAATGCGCGAGATGGCATTGAACACCAAGATGATGACAAACAGGATAAGTGCTGCAAACATTAAGGCCGATTCGTACATAGGGAGCGAAAGCATCTCGCCGTAGTTGTTGGCTATCAAAGCGGGTAATGGGTAGACACTATCGAACAGCGAATGAGGCAAACCCACCATGTTTCCACAAACCATCAACACGGCTAGTGTTTCACCAAAAGCTTTAGATACTGCAAGTACGATGGCAGCAATAATGCCTGGGCAAGTTTTACGTAACACGACCTTTCGAGCAGTCTGCCAGCGAGTAGCACCCAGTGAAGTTGAAGCATCTTTCAGTTCTTGTGGAACAGCCGAGAAGAGTTCAATAAATAGACTTACCAACAGAGGGATAATCATGACGCTTAATACAATACCACCAGCCATCAGCGTGTAACCACTAGTATATTCTACAAAACGAGGGCCAAAGCGGTCGGCAATCCAAGGTACAATAATCAATATACCCCATAAACCATATACCACCGAGGGAATACCCGCCAAAATATCCAGTACGGGGAAGATAATCTTTTTCATATAGGGACGAGAGCGTTGTGTGAGGAATAACGCTGTGAGCAAAGCAATAGGCACTGCAATGGCAATAGCCAACCCTGTCACATAAATAGACGAGAGAATGAACGATTTGAAACCGAACTGCCCTCGCAAAGGACTCCACTCAATACTCGACAACAAATTCCAAAGTGGGTAAGTTCTCAGTATAGGTAATGATTTATATATCAACCCCACTGCCATAGCAGCCAAGGCAAATAGCGACATGATAGTGAGTATCCACATGATTACTCGCATCATCTTGTCTTTAAGAACTCTTCTTTTTAGTAACGAAAACCCCACCTTTTCAATGTTAGTTTATAACTACTTATTTCAATCGATCTAACTCACCATTTAACTGCTCTTGCGAAAGACTAATATAGCCAGTCTCCCCAGCAAACTTCTGACCATCAGTCAATGCATACTCTAAGAAAGCAATTACCTCAGGCTTTGTAGGCTTACCTTTAGTCACCAAGTATAAATCGCGAGCCGGAGGCGATGGATAACGTCCATCACTGATAGCTTGTATCAAATCGCCCGATGTATCGTAGAAATATTCATCATCTGTTATCACACCATCTCCATTGAGGTCGATAGGCATCACAGCCAATCCCTCAAAAGGTTGCTTGGTTTTTTGATCATACACATAAGCAATGTTGTTGTAGCCAATTCCCACTTTATCTTTTTGTACAGCCGATGCCACACCCGGATCTCCAAACACAGCAGTCGCTTTCAAATCTTCTTGCTTCTCGTCAAACCAAGCTGCAAAAGTTTCGGCAGCCCCACAAGCATCCGAGCGAGTGAATACGTGCAATGGAATGGTTGAGGATGTACCCAACACTTCACCCCAAGTAGTATATTCTTTATTCCATAAGCTACGAGCCTTCTCTTTAGTCAACCCTACCTTACGAATCATTTCAAAATCAGGATTCTTCACATTAATAGTAGGCACTACAGCATCCTTTACCGTTGCAATAGGGTAAGCGCCCTTATTCATTTCTTCAGGATAAATTTCACGAGACACCATACCTATATCTACCACTCCGGCAAGCGCATCAGTCATCCCTTTTCCTGCACCACCACCCGATATATCAATTTTCACTCCAGGATTAAGCTTCCTAAACTCCTCCGCCCATTTCACTGCCATTGGGTAAAGCGCAAATGCACCCGATAGTTGAATGGTGCCTTTTAAACCACCTTCGTCTTGAGTTTCTGCTTCACTAGTATTCTTTTTTCCTCCACAGCTCATCATTAATAAAGCTATAAACGCAAATGATAGATATCTATTAAGTAAGTTTCGTTTTTCCATATTTCTTGATTATTTATAAATACTTTATTTATGCTTGGGCTTAACTGAATGCCCCTGATAGATATTGCTTAGTCAGTTCATGCTGTGGATTCTTAAATACCTCTTCGGCAGAACCTACCTCTATTATTTCGCCAAGATAGATAAATATCACATGGTCTGCTATGCGCAAAGCTTGTCGCAAAGTGTGTGTCACCAGCACTATGCCATACTTATCTTTCAATCGTAAAAAGAGGTTCTCAATATTTCGGCTAGAGATAGGATCGAGTGCAGAGGTAGATTCATCTCCAAGGATAAAGCGAGGTTCAACGGCCAACCCACGCGCCAAACAAAGTCGTTGTTGTTGACCTACCGATAAACTAGAAGCAGAATTGTGTAATCTATCCTTCACTTCATCCCACAAGTCGGCATTGCGTAGATTCTCCTCCACTATAGCATTAAGTTTCTTTCTGCCATGGATACCATGAATGCGGCAACCAAAGGCCACATTATCATAGATAGACATAGGAAGAGGAGTAGGACGTTGAGAAAGTAACCCCATTTTTTTTCGAATATGGGTTAGCTCCGTATTTTTCCCGTATATATTTTCACCTTCAAGAATTATTTCGCCTGTCACTACCGAGTTATCCACATCATCAATCAATCTGTTTATCGATTTCAATAAAGTAGATTTACCACAACCCGATGGACCAATAATACATGTAATTTTATTATCTGGGATTACAAGATTGATATCCTTTAATATATGATTGTTGTTGATACTAACATTCAGATGACTTATTTGAATATTCGAATCATTATCATTCATGCTATCGCCTACAGGCCTATTTTGCATTTGGTGATTTATCACAGTATTAAAAAAAGAGGCGTTGTTATTTGTATTTTCCATTATCCTATAATTAACAAATAAACACAAGTGTTTGTTTTTTATTTAGTAAAACGATATATACTACAAACTGACATAAATCAATTATTAGAAAACAGTTTTTTAAGTAAACATCTTATATCCAAATCAATATTTAAAACAATTGTAAAAGCAAAATTAAAACAAATTTCTCAGTTACCACCTAAAAATTAACATAAAACATAATTAAGCGTGTTTTTAGTCTACTTTCTAGAGTTACCGAGCATATGGGGAGAAGAGACCCATGTTTGTGATATAAAGAGATGAAAAAGATAACCACTCAAAACCTTACAACCTTTAAAATCTAGTACTATAACGTTAACATACAAGTGAATAAAAGGTCAATCTTTTCAGTGATAAGAGATTAATCTGTATCTTTGCGCCCAAATTGGCTACCTATGCAATAGAGCCAACTTATTTATTTATCAGTTTATTACAAAAGATTTAGATATAGATTTATGGCATTACAATGTGGTATTGTAGGACTTCCAAACGTAGGCAAGTCGACTCTTTTCAACTGTCTTTCTAACGCGAAAGCACAGGCAGCAAACTTCCCTTTTTGTACAATCGAACCTAATGTGGGTGTAATCACTGTGCCCGACGAGCGTCTAAACAAGCTTGCTGAATTGGTAAATCCACAACGCATCCTACCAACCACGGTAGAGATTGTGGATATTGCCGGACTAGTGAAAGGGGCTAGCAAAGGTGAAGGTCTTGGAAATAAATTCTTGGCAAACATTCGTGAAACAGATGCTATCTTGCACGTGCTTCGTTGCTTCGACGATGAGAATGTAACTCACGTTGACGGTAGCGTAAATCCAGTGCGCGATAAAGAGATTATCGACTACGAACTACAGTTGAAAGACTTAGAAACCATTGAGGCTCGTATCCAAAAGGTGCAAAAGCAAGCTAAGACGGGTGGCGATAAAGTTGCCAAACAAACTTACGATATTCTGATTAAATACAAAGAGGCTTTAGAGCAAGGCAAATCGGCTCGTTCGGTACAATTCGATACAAAAGACGAACAAAAGATTGCTCACGAGTTATTCTTGTTGACCTCTAAACCGGTGATGTATGTGTGCAACGTAGATGAGAAGAGCGCAGTAAACGGCAACAAATATGTTGACATGGTGCGTGAAGCGGTGAAAGATGAAAACGCAGAAATCTTGGTGGTTGCTGGAAAGACTGAATCGGACATTGCAGAATTGGAGACTTACGAAGATCGCCAATTGTTCTTGGAAGAGGCTGGTTTGACTGAATCGGGCGTAGCTCGTTTGATTCGCGCTGCTTATCACCTATTGAATCTTCAAACTTACTTCACAGCGGGTGTACAAGAGGTGCGTGCTTGGACATTCGAGAAAGGCTGGAAGGCTCCTCAATGTGCGGGTGTTATCCACACCGACTTCGAGAAAGGTTTTATCCGTGCCGAAGTAATCAAATACGACGATTTTATTAACTTTGGCTCTGAAGCAGCTGTAAAAGAGGCTGGCAAGCTTGGAGTAGAAGGAAAAGAATATGTAGTGCAAGACGGAGACATCATGCACTTCCGTTTCAACGTATAAACAACAACATAACGCTATGAAATATCTCATTGCAGGAACAGGGGGCGTAGGTGGCAGCATTGCCGCCTTCCTTTCTTTGGCCGGCAAAGATGTGACCTGCATAGCCAGGGGCGAACATCTAAAGGCTATCCAACAACACGGACTGAAACT
>CAMTOV010000217.1 GCA_947074235.1 uncultured Bacteroides sp.
TATAAGACGATGCGTTGTCACTTTTCTTGTATCATCTGATATATAACCAGCCATATTGAGAAATGTTTAATTAAAAAATTGGGTGCAAAGTTATAACTTTTAATCTGTAACTTACAAAAAAACAGCCTTAAAGTGTATTTACAACAACTCTATCAGCCTATTATAGGTCATATTTTGAAAGTTATCTATCACTAAAGAGGCCTTATCGGCAATGGCTTCGCGCGAATTGGTAGTAGCCAAACCCACTACAAATGCCCCCGAAGAACGACCTGCCTGCAATCCGTGAAACGAGTCTTCGAATACTACACTGTTTTCGGGAGTAGTTTCAAACAACTTCATTCCTTTTAAGAAACAATCGGGATGTGGTTTTGATTGTTCAAACATATCTCCGGTAAGGATGGCGTCAAACTGCGATTTAAAATCAGGATGAGCTTTATATACGTGTGCCATTTTCTCATCATTAGAGCTAGTGACAACTGCTATTTTCACACCATGAGCACGCAAGTCTTGTATAAACTCTTGTGCACCAGCTATATACTGATACTGCATTTCAGCTTCAAAACGATTTAAGTCGGCTGTTATCTGAGGTTGATACTGAGCCAACTCACCAGAGAAGTGACCTTCGTAGATTTGAGTAAGTGTTTGTCCTTTTATTGTAGCACAAAACCCTTGTCGATTGAGGTATTTCTCTCCTTGTCTATCCCAAAAAATGGTATATTG
The DNA here is from genome assembly GCA_947074235.1 of uncultured Bacteroides sp. Taxonomy (GTDB): domain Bacteria; phylum Bacteroidota; class Bacteroidia; order Bacteroidales; family Bacteroidaceae; genus Bacteroides. The sequence goes on from CAMTOV010000217.1 coordinate 721, forward strand.
AGATTCTGTGTCGAGCACTACACCATCCAAATCAAAAAGTGCGGCAATGGGTTTATTAACATCCATAATTAATCTTTTTACCTATAAGAAACATTCATTTTAGGGCAGCAAAGTTCTAAATAATTGGCGTATTGAACAAGTTTTAACCATTAATCTTTCTTATCGACACAAATGAGGTGTTTGCCGATACAACTTAAGTGTCTGTCTATCTTATTTTCCACTTTATAATATAGTATATACTTTCGTTTCAAAATTCAACTAGTGTGATTAATAAAATGAATAATATGATACAGGTAAAAAGAATAGCAGTAGTAACTCTTTGTATGGCAAGTATCGGTAGTGGGTTTCAGGCAGTGATGGGGCAAGAGATTGCCCCTAGCGAAACACCCATTACCGATGCTCCTATCCATACTTATCCCGAGGTTTGGAGTTTGCAAGATTGTATAAATTATGCATTGCAAAACAACATCAGCTTGCGCAAAGATCGCATCACGGCCAAAAGCGCAGCCATCGATCAGCTTACGGCAAAGGCGGCCTTGTTTCCTAGTTTATCATTCTCTACAGGACAGAATGTGGTAAATCGCCCATATCAAACATCGAGCGACTATGTGAGTGGTGGCGAAATTTTGAAGAGCAATAGCAAAACCAGCTATAATGGCAATTACGGATTGAATGCTCAATGGACACTATATAATGGTAGCAAACGATTGAAAACCATTGAACAAGAAAAGCTCAACACACAGGCAGCTTACTTGGATGTAATGTCTTCTGAGAACAACATAGAGGAGTCTATCTTGCAGATATATGTGCAGATAATGTATGCAGCCGAGTCGGTAATTGTAAATGAGAATACATTGGCCATAAGCGAGGCTCAATACAATCGCGGCAAAGAGCTTTTGGCTGCCGGTAGTCTATCGAGAGTAGATGTGGCCCAACTTGAGGCGCAGGTTAGTTCGGACAACTATCAATTGGTAACGGCCGAAACAACTCTTCAAAACTACAAGCTACAATTGAAACAGCTTCTTGAAATTGAAGATAATGAGGAGATGGATATCTACTTAGTAGAGGTAGATAATGATGAAATTCTATCACCGCTGCCCGATAAGTTTGATGTATATCATGCAGCACTGGCATTGCGTCCCGAGATTGAATCGAGCAAGTTGAGCATTGAAGCTTCGTCTTTGAATATAGATATCGCTAAATCGGGCTATATGCCTAGTGTAAGCCTAACTGCGGGCATTGGAACGAACAATACCAGCGGTTCTGATTTCACCTTTGCGCAACAAGTAAAAAATGGTTGGAACAACTCGGCAGGTTTAACTGTGAGTGTGCCTATCTTTAATAACAGGCAGACTAAAAGTGCAGTGCAGAAAGCTAAATTGCAACACGAAACAAGTGTATTGAATTTGCAAGATCAACAAAAGGCATTGTATAAAGCCATCGAGGGATATTGGTTAGATGCATACAGCGCTCAACAAAGATATGTGGCGGCCGAGAAGAAAGAGAACAGCGCTCAAACAAGTTTCGATTTAGTGTCTGAGCAATTTAACTTGGGCATGAAGAATATTGTAGACTTGCTGACTGAGAAAAACAACTTGGCCAATGCACGTCAGGAGGCTCTGCAAGCCAAGTATATGGCATTGCTCAATGCACAGTTGCTCCATTTCTATCAAGGTGGAAGTATCGAGATTTAATCTTAGCAAAAATGAGTTTGATAAATGATTCATTTAACATCGATATTTGTATCAGTTATAGAGGTAAATCTACACAAAATACAGCGTTGTTTGTATCATTTATAAAAACAGATGTTTATCATTTAAATAGTCAATCAAAATAATTAAAATATGAAGAAGAAGATTATTCTTATTATCATTGCTGTAATAGTAGTTGCAGGGGCTGCTATCTGGATATTTGGAGAAAGAAAGGCAAATACTCAAATAACGTTTGTAACAACTCCCGTTGTGAAGAGTGACATTTCCAATTCGGTAACAGCTACCGGCACCATAGAGCCGGTGACCGAGGTTGAAGTGGGTACGCAAGTATCTGGCATTATAGATAAGCTATATGCCGACTACAACTCGGTAGTAACCAAAGGGCAACTAATTGCCGAGATGGATAAAATCACACTTCAAAGTGAGATGGCATCGGCACAAGCCAACTATGATGGCAATAAGGCCGAATATGATTATCAGCTACGCAACTACGAGCGCAACCAGGCGCTACACGATAAACAGTTGATTAGCGATACCGACTACGAATTATCTCGCTACAATTACGAGAAAGCCAAAAGCCAGTTCGATAGTAGCAAGGCTGCATTGGCTAAAGCTCAACGCAACTTGTCTTATGCCACCATTACTTCGCCTATAGATGGAGTGGTGATAAACAGAGCGGTAGAAGAGGGACAAACGGTTGCTGCCGGTTTTGAAACTCCTACCCTATTTACCATTGCTGCCGACTTGACACAAATGCAAGTAGTGGCCGATGTGGATGAAGCGGATATAGCTGATGTGGCCGAAGGGCAACGTGTAGCATTTACAGTAGATGCTTACCCAAATGATACGTTTGAAGGCAAGGTGACTCAAATTAGATTGGGGAGTACAAGTAGTAGTTCTAGTGGTGCATCAAGCGAGAGTGTAGTGACATATGAAGTAGTAATTGCAGCACAAAACCCCGAGTTAAAACTAAAACCACGCTTAACAGCCAATGTCACTATCTATACATTAGATAAGAGAGATGTATTGAGCGTGCCAGCCAAAGCATTGCGTTTTACTCCCGAAGTGCCTTTAGTGAGCGAGCAAGATGTTATAAACGATACACCAGCAGAACATAAATTGTGGACTAAAGACGGCAACACCTTTACTGCTCATCCTGTGAAAGTGGGCATCAGCAATGGTATGCAAACTGAGATTATTGATGGTATAGCAGATGGAACTCCTGTAGTGGTAGAAGCAAATATGAGTGTACAAGGCAATGCGCCTAGCAATGGTCAAACTGAGCAAAGCCCATTCATGCCAGGCCCTCCGGGGAGCAAAAAGAAATAAAAGCCATGAAAAAGAAAGTAATTGAACTTCAAAATATCAAGCGCGATTTCTTGGTAGGCGATGAGGTGGTGCATGCGCTGCGTGGTGTTTCTTTTGATATCCACGAAGGAGAATTTGTTACCATCATGGGAACATCCGGTTCGGGTAAATCTACCCTACTCAACACGCTTGGATGCCTAGATACACCTACCAATGGAGAGTATCTACTTGATGGCACACCGGTAAAAAGCATGAGTAAAGCTCAAAGGGCTGTATTGCGCAATCGTAAAATCGGCTTTGTTTTTCAGAGCTACAACCTATTGCCTAAAACCACTGCAGTAGAAAATGTAGAGCTACCATTGATGTATAACGCATCAATCAGTGCAAGCGAACGAAGAAAAAGAGCCATCGACTCTCTAGTTGCCGTAGGATTGGGTGATAGATTGGAACACAAATCCAATCAGATGTCGGGCGGACAGATGCAACGTGTTGCTATTGCTCGCGCATTGGTCAACAATCCTGCCGTGATACTAGCCGATGAGGCAACGGGAAACTTGGACACACGCACTTCCTTCGAGATACTTATCCTGTTCCAAAAGCTACATGCCGAAGGGCGTACTATCATTTTTGTAACTCACAACCCGGAGATTGCACAATATAGCAGCCGAAACATTTGGCTTAGAGATGGACAAGTGATTGAGGATACAACCAATCCTTCTATTCAGTCGGCCGAGGAAGCTTATAAACTTCT
>CAMTOV010000218.1 GCA_947074235.1 uncultured Bacteroides sp.
AATTATACAGAGAAAGATGGATTGGGATGTAGTCAGTTTTACTGGAATGCTATAGAGTATGGACACAATGGCGACCTATATTTAGGTAGTGTTGATGGATTATCGGTGATAAAGGATGGGATAAAAGTGTCAAGTGTAGCTAATATTCCAATGGCATTCACTCATATTAGAGTGTCGGATAAAGAGATGCAACCCAATGGTGAGATGTTGCGACTACACGAAAGAGATAAATCGCTATATTTAGAGTTTGCTGCTCTTGACTATAATTCTCCTGAGTTTTCTGCTTACTCTTATCGTTTGAAAGGTTTTGATGAGAAGTGGATTAGGGTATCTGCCAATCGGCGTACAGCTGCATATACTAACCTCGGTTCAGGAACTTACCATTTCGAATTACGTTATGCCCCCGATGGCAAGAACTGGCAAGATCATACGGAACAATTGACTATAGAGGTAATTCCATATTTTTATAAGACTACTTGGTTTATTTTATTAATATTAGTACTTGTGATTTTTATAGCTTATCAAATATGGAACTGGCGTATAAAGACATTAAAAGCACAACAGGAATTACTACACAAGAAAGTAGAAGAGCGTACGCAAGTTTTGCAAGAACAAAAAAAATTACTCACTACGCAGACTAATGAATTATTTCGCCAAAACGAGCTACTGAAGCAGCAAAACGAAAAGATAACTAAGCAGAAAGCACAGATTCTTAAGATGAGTAAGAAGGTGCAAGAGTTAACAGTGGATAAACTCTCCTTTTTTACTAATATCACACATGAGTTTCGAACGCCATTGACGCTAATCATAGGTCCCATTGAACGTGCACTAAAACTAAGCTATAACCCTCAGGTTATAGAACAACTCAATTTTGTGGAGCGCAACTCTAAGTATCTATTGTCATTGGTTAATCAATTGATGGACTTCAGAAAAGTGGAATCGGGTAAACTGGAAATCAACAAAACGAAGAGCGACTTGCTAAAGTTTATTGACCAAATAGCAGCTCCGTTCAGCGTTTTTGCAGGCGATAGGAATATTACAATACGCAGGTTCTATCGTCTTGATCCGCCCGAAATACTTTTTGATCAGGATGCCATGCAAAAAGTAATTACGAATTTACTGTCCAATGCCATCAAGTTTACGCCCGATGGAGGAACGGTTAGCCTGTACGTGGCATCGCTTGTCGATAAAGAAAGCGGAAAAGAGAGGTTGTATATAAGTATAAAAGATACTGGAACTGGGATTGCCGAAGATGACATGACTAAAATATTCAACCGATTCTACCAGTCGCGAAAAGGTACTGCTGTCAATTCTCCATGCGGTAGCAACAACGAGAACAAGAATGCTGCACCTCGCAGCTTCCCGATATATGGACAGAGTGGAACAGGCATCGGGTTATACCTTTCCAAACGGATTGTACAAATGCACGGTGGAACTATCAAAGCCAGTAACAACCGGAAGGTAGGTGCTTCATTCTGTATCAGCTTGCCGCTCTCCAGAGAAGAAGGTGCGGGGATGGAAAACGTAAACATACAACATCCGTTAATCTTGCCCGACAGTCCCGACTTTGTTCCTTCGCATTTTTTTCCGAACCGTTTAACAGTGCTCGTGGTAGAAGACAATAAGGATATGCGTGGATACATCCGTTCCATCTTGTCAGAACAATATAATATACTCGAAGCAGAAAACGGTGCCGAAGCCCTCACTATACTATCTACTTGCAATGTTGATTTCATTGTCAGCGACCTAATGATGCCAGTAATGGACGGTATTGAACTATCACGTAAAGTGAAAGAGAATTTCTCTATATCACATATTCCTTTTCTGATGCTCACAGCTAAAACATCCCTGGAATCGCGTATAGAAAGTTATCGTACAGGCGTAGACGAATATCTACTAAAACCTTTCAATGAAGAATTGCTACTGACACGCATGGTTAACATCCTAGAGAATCGCAAGCGCTATCAACGACAGTTTGCATTAAAGATGGATGTTGACGCATTGAATATTGAAGAAGAATCGAGCGACAAGAAGTTTTTGAACAAGGCATTGGAGGTTATCAAAGCAAACTATATGAATCCTGATTATGAAGCGACCGATTTTATAGAAGCCATGGGAGTTAGTAAAAGCCTTCTTAATAAAAAAATTCAGAGTCTGACAGGACAGTCTATAGGACAATTCATCCGTAACTACCGTTTGAACATCGCACGTGAACTAATTGAAAAGAACAAAGTAACCCGAAATATGAATATTTCGGAAATTGCCTACGAAGTTGGCTTCAATGACCCTAAATACTTCACCCGGTGTTTTACTAAACGTTATAATACTCCACCTAGCAGTTTGCTGGAAGAGTAAGAATTAAAAACAATATATATTGAAATCTTGAATATTTAATATGCCCTTTACGCAATAGCAACAATTCAACATAAAATAGATTTTAAATACATTTATCCACCATCAAAATACAAACATCCACCATCAAAATATATAGTTGGTTTATATTTGCAGTGTACAAGATACACTAATATCATTAATTAACCAATAAAATCTATATTATGAGGAGTAACAAAAGAAATGTTGCTGCACTGTGTGGCATCTATCCACTTCAACTTTCCCACCGTTTATTTGCTAAATGTACTAATTTGGCAGCGGCACCTTGTCGCAAACTAATCTATTGAATTAACAACCTTAATACTAATAAAGATGAGGAAACATTTATTTTTTTCCGTAATGCTTAGTCTGTGTGCATTTGGTGGCATGGCGGTGTATTCTACACCTGCAATGGCTACAGTGGCGCAATCTCCAACTATCAAGGTTCGTGGACAAGTAATCGACGAACAAGGTGAACCCCTGATAGGGGCTACCATCAAAGTTAAAGGTGGACAAGACGGAACCATTACAGACTTGGAGGGGAACTTTCAATTGGAAGTTCCTGGAAACGCAACCCTTTTGATAAGCTATGTAGGGTATAAAGAACGTGAGGTGGCTGTTCGCAATCGCGCCATCATTGAAACTATCCAATTGCAATCCGACAACCAGATGCTCGACCAAGTGGTTGTCGTAGGCTATGGTACACAGAAGAAATCCGACTTAACCGGTTCTGTTGCTATAGTAGATACAGAAGCCTTAAAACAGACGTCACACTCCAACATTTCTACTATGCTAGAAGGTAAGGTTGCGGGAGTGCAAATAACATCTGATGGACAGCCAGGTGCAGATCCTAGCGTTCGTATTCGTGGGATTGGGTCTTTCGGTAGCACCGCTCCGCTATATGTGATTGACGGTGTTCCTATGGGAACTACCATTCGTGATTTCTCTTCAAATGATATTGAAACCATTCAAGTACTAAAAGATGCTTCGGCTGCTGCCATTTATGGTTCTCGTGCTGCTAATGGTGTGATAATCATCACTACCAAACGTGGGCAAAAAGACCAGCCTCTTAAGTTAGACTACAATGGATATGTTGGAATTGATAATATTCCCAAAAACGTTTATGACGTAATGAATGCGGATCAATATAGCCAGAGCCTTGGTCAGGCGGCTGCAAATTCCAATACTCCGTTGCCATCGGGATATTTGCTTAACAGCGAAACGGGAAATTATCAGTTCCAGGATGATACTAACACTAACTGGTTTAAAGAGGTATTTAAGACAGGTATCCGTCAGAATCACAATGTGAACCTTTTTGGAGGAGGCGTAAATAATAGCTATAATATTTCACTAGACTATTTCAACCAAAAAGGAACACTCAAAGGTGCTGGTCCTAACTACGAACGTTATACTGCACGTGTAAACAACAATATGGATACGAAATACGTTTCGTTCCAAACCAGCCTCGTTTACTCTCACTCCAACCAAGACAATATGAGTTTGTCCAATGCCTCTGAATACGTTCAAGGTTTGTATGGCGACGTAACCAACGTATTGCGCGGCACCTTGCTCATGCAACCTACGATTAAGGCATACGACTCATCGACATGGGTACTCGATAACCTGGTAGGAATTGCCAATAACTATAATTATGATGCTTACGGTTTTGGTACTTACTATGATACAGTACACGGAGATATCTCCGCTTCCAATCCTTTGCTGATCAATCACCTATTGAAACGCAACACCCGCGTGGATCGCGTTGTGGGAACTCTTTCGGCCGATGTGGACCTGCTCAAGATAATTGGGGTAAAAAATAAGAATCATGGGCTCAACTATAAGTTAAACGTTTCTTACAGTAATACTTCAGCTAAGGATAATACATGGATTCCCGCATGGGTGCAAAGTAACCGTGTGTACTTGTCAAAAAGCAACGAACGGCTTACGAAGGCATCACGCAACTATTCGGATGCACTGATAGAAAACGTGCTTACTTACGATGGCACGATAGGGCAACATCACATCAACGTGGTGGCTGGGCAGAGTTATCAACAAGAAAATACCGACTTGCTCACCGGATGGGGTATCAACT
>CAMTOV010000219.1 GCA_947074235.1 uncultured Bacteroides sp.
CGAGGCCAATTATCGCAATTTGTAACTAGCGAATTCTCTTTTTAGAGATAATTAATAATGATATGATGTGCCACGTTAGTTCTGACATAACCGTCAAAGTATCACAATTTGTCATCTGAGCTGCTATGACTGTCAAAGAACACATAGAGAGACGCCGTGATAACAGTTAACAGTTATCACAGTGCATCAATACATATACCGCGAAAGTAGTTAACAGTTATCGTGCAAAACGATTAGAATAGAGCTTAGAATCATTAACAATGAATTTGAATTAGATGGGATATAAGGACACAAAAAAAGAGGATATATCTACATGGAGATATATCCTCTTTAAATTATGTATTAACAATAAGATTATTGTTCTACTTCATTGTAATCAATAACAGTCTTCTTGTTAGCTAGAATACGATCGTACTCTTCTTTAGAACCAACAATGATCTTGTCATATTCACGTTGACCAGTACCAGCAGGTATTAAGTGTCCGCAGATAACGTTTTCTTTCATACCTTCAAGTTTATCAATCTTACCGTTTATAGCTGCCTCATTCAAAACTTTTGTAGTTTCCTGGAACGAAGCTGCCGACATGAAGCTTGATGTTTGAAGAGCCGCACGTGTGATACCTTGTAGGATCTGAGTCGATGTTGCAGGAATTGCATCACGAACTACTACAGGTTTCAAGTCACGACGTTTCAACATACTGTTTTCGTCACGAAGTTTACGTGAAGTGACAATTTGTCCTGGTTGCATAGTTTGAGAATCACCACCATCTACAACAACTTTCTTGCCCCAGATACGGTCATTTTCTTCCATGAAATCAATCTTATCAACAATTTGTTGCTCCAAGAAGCGAGTATCACCTGGTTCGTTGATACCTACTTTACGCATCATCTGACGTACAATGATTTCAAAGTGCTTGTCGTTGATCTTCACACCTTGCAAACGATAAACGTCTTGTACTTCGTTAACGATATATTCTTGTACTGCAGTAGGACCCTTGATTGCCAAGATGTCAGCTGGAGTAGTAGCACCGTCAGACAAAGGAGTTCCAGCACGAACGTAGTCGTTTTCTTGAACTAGAATTTGTTTTGATAATGCAACAAGATATTTCTTCACTTCACCTGTCTTAGAAGTAACAATAATCTCACGGTTACCACGTTTGATTTTACCCATTGTTACCTCACCATCAATTTCAGATACAACAGCAGGATTAGATGGGTTACGAGCTTCGAATAGCTCAGTTACACGTGGAAGACCACCGGTGATATCACCCGCTTTACCTACGGCACGTGGAATCTTAACTAATACTTCTCCGGCTTTAACTTTCTGTGCGTTATCAACTGTAACGTGACCACCCACAGGTAAGTTGTAAGTTCTAATCAAATCGCCTGATTCAGACATGATATGAATTGAAGGAACTTTTGTCTTATCCTTAGATTCGATGATAATGATTTCGCGAAGACCAGTTGCTTCATCAGATTCAACTTTGTATGTAATATTTTCGATTACACTTTCAAATTCAATCTTACCAGATGCTTCAGTGATGATTACAGCATTAAATGGATCCCATTTTGCAATTAACTTGCCTTTTTCAACTACATCACCATCTGAAACATATAGAGTAGAGCCATAAGGAACATTGTGAGTAGAAAGAGTAATATTGGTGTTAACATCTACAAAGCGTACTTCAGCCAAACGACCCACTACAACTTTTGCAGCTTCACCAGTTTCATCTACAACATCAACAGTTCTCAATTCTTCAAACTCCATACGTGCATTATTTTTAGTAATAATGCTAGCATTAGCAGCAATGTTCGAAGCAGTACCCCCGGCGTGGAATGTACGAAGCGTAAGCTGAGTACCAGGCTCACCAATAGACTGAGCTGCGATAACACCTACTGCTTCTCCTCTTTGAACCATGCGACCAGTTGCCAAGTTACGACCGTAACATTTAGCACAAACTCCTTTTTTAGATTCACAAGTCAAAACAGAACGAATTTCCACACTCTCAATAGGAGAATCTTGAATACGCTTAGCAATATCTTCTGTAATTTCCTCACCACCATTTACAAGCAATTCGCCTGTTTGAGGGTGAATAATATCATGTACGGATACACGACCTAAAATACGTTCATATAGAGTAGCGATAACTTCATCATTATTTTTAAGGTCTGTACAAACCAAACCACGAAGTGTACCACAGTCTTCTTCATTAATAATTACGTCATGTGAAACGTCAACCAAACGACGAGTCAAATATCCAGCATCTGCTGTTTTCAAAGCAGTATCGGCCAAACCTTTACGAGCACCGTGGGTAGAGATAAAGTACTCTAACACCGAAAGTCCTTCTTTAAAGTTAGACAAGATAGGGTTTTCAATAATTTGTCCACCTTCTGCACCAGCTTTTTGAGGTTTAGCCATCAAACCACGCATACCTGACAACTGACGAATCTGTTCTTTAGAACCACGGGCTCCTGAATCAAGCATCATATATACTGAGTTGAAACCTTGGTCGTCAGTAGAAATTGTCTTCATCAAGATGTTAGACAATTCTGAGTTTACGTGTGTCCAGATATCAATCACCTGATTATAACGTTCGTTATTGGTGATGAAACCCATGTTATAGTTTTGGATTACTTGCTCAACTTCTTCGTAACCTCTTTGAACTAAAGTTTCTTTTTCTTTAGGGATAATAATATCACCTAAGTTGAATGACAAACCACCTTTGAATGCCATTTCGTAACCTAAGTTCTTGATACCATCAAGGAAGTCAGCAGCTTTAGCCACACCACATACCTTAATTACATTGCTAATGATATCACGTAGAGATTTCTTAGAAACGATCTCATTAATAAATCCAGCCTCATTAGGCACGATTTCATTAACAATAACACGTCCTACTGAAGTTTCGCGCATAATATCGATTACAGTACCATTTTCGTCAACATCCTTAACGATAACCTTAATTGGTGCGTGGATGGCAACTTTGCCCTCATTGTATGCGATCAAAGCTTCTTCTGGACCGTAGAAAGTTAAACCTTCTCCTTTTGCACCAGTACGAAGTTTTGTAATATAATAAAGACCTAATACCATATCCTGAGCAGGTACCGTAATAGGAGCACCATTAGCAGGATTCAAAATATTATGTGATTGAAGCATCAACATTTGTGCTTCAAGAATTGCTTCATTACTCAAAGGTAAGTGAACAGCCATCTGGTCACCATCGAAATCGGCATTAAACGCCGTACATGCTAGTGGATGTAACTGAATAGCTTTACCTTCAATCATTTTTGGCTGAAATGCTTGAATACCCAAACGGTGAAGAGTCGGAGCACGGTTCAATAGTACCGGATGACCTTTCATTACGTGTTCAAGGATATCCCAGATAACAGCCTCTTTGCGGTCTACAATCTTTTTAGCTGATTTTACTGTTTTAACAATACCACGCTCAATCAATTTACGAATGATAAATGGTTTGTAAAGTTCAGCAGCCATCAATTTTGGAATACCACATTCACCCATCTTCAACTCAGGACCAACGACGATTACCGAACGAGCCGAGTAGTCAACACGCTTACCCAACAAGTTTTGACGGAAACGACCTTGTTTACCTTTCAAGCTATCAGAAAGTGATTTTAAAGGACGATTTGCATCTGTCTTAACAGCACTTGATTTACGAGAGTTATCGAACAAAGAGTCTACTGATTCTTGAAGCATACGTTTTTCATTACGTAAGATTACTTCAGGAGCTTTGATTTCGATAAGTCTTTTCAAACGATTGTTACGTATGATAACACGACGATACAAATCATTCAAGTCAGAAGTTGCAAAACGACCACCATCAAGTGGAACCAAAGGACGCAATTCTGGTGGAATTACCGGAACAATGCGAACTACCATCCACTCAGGCTTGTTTCTGCCACGAGATGCGCGGAATGATTCAACTACTTGTAGACGCTTCAAAGCTTCATTCTTACGCTGTTGAGATGTATCATTGCTTGCACGGTGACGCAATTCATATGAAAGAGCATCAAGGTCAATACGTGACAACAAATCGTAAATTGCTTCTGCACCCATTTTCGCAATAAACTTATTTGGGTCAGAATCATCTAAATATTGATTTTCTCTTGGAAGTGTATCAAGAATGTCTAGATATTCTTCTTCAGAAAGCAAATCAAAAGCAGCTACACCATCTTCAGCTTTTACACCAGCTTGGATAACAACATAGCGCTCGTAATATATAATAGAATCAAGTTTCTTAGTAGGTACTCCTAACAAATAACCAATTTTATTTGGTAGAGAACGGAAGTACCAAATATGAGCTACAGGCACAACTAGTTGAATGTGTCCCATGCGCTCGCGACGTACTTTCTTTTCTGTCACTTCTACCCCACAACGGTCACAAACGATTC
>CAMTOV010000220.1 GCA_947074235.1 uncultured Bacteroides sp.
ATTTGGAGCACAATCGGGTGTACCAAGTAGCGTTAAAGCAAATAGACAATTAATAGGTACTCCACCTATGGAAGAAAGAGCATACTTCAGATCATCTTCCGTATTTAGAAAACTCCCCGACATGTATATAGAGTTGGGTGCATTGCGCAAAGAGTTAGAAGAATTAAAGAAAACAATAAAAAATCAATAATAAATGCTGAAACAGAAAACTCTGAAAGATAGCTTTTCACTAAGTGGAAAGGGGCTTCATACGGGTCTGGACTTAACGATTACATTCAATCCTGCACCTGACAATCATGGGTACAAGATACAACGTGTAGACCTTGAAGGACAGCCTATCATTGATGCCGTTGCAGATAATGTATCAGAAACAACACGTGGTACAGTATTAGTAAAAAACGGAGTAAAAGTAAGCACTATAGAACATGGAATGGCTGCCCTTTATGCATTGGGCATCGACAACTGCTTAATACAAGTAAATGGTCCAGAATTTCCTATTCTCGATGGAAGTGCACAATATTATGTTGAAGGAATAGAACGAGTAGGTACAGTAGAACAAAACGCTGTAAAAGATTTCTATATTATCAAATCTAAGATTGAATTTAGAGATGAAGCTACTGGCTCTTCTATCATTGTTCTTCCCGATGAAAACTTTAGCTTGAATGTATTGGTATCTTACGATTCTGAGATTATCCCAAATCAATTTGCCACACTCGAAGATATGAGTAAGTTCAAAGATGAAGTAGCCGCAAGTCGAACTTTCGTCTTTGTTAGAGAAATTGAGCCGCTTCTTTCGGCTGGTTTAATTAAGGGTGGCGACTTGGACAATGCAATTGTTATTTACGAACGCAAAATGTCGCAAGAGAACTATGATAAACTAGCAGATATCATGGGAGTTCCCCACATGGACGCTAGCCAATTAGGATATATCAATCATAAACCATTAGTATGGCCTAATGAATGTGCACGTCATAAATTGCTTGATGTGATTGGTGACTTAGCACTAATTGGTAAACCTATTAAAGGACGTATTATTGCAACTCGTCCGGGGCATACCATCAATAATAAATTTGCGCGTCAGATGCGCAAAGAAATTCGTCTTCACGAAATTCAAGCACCAACATACAATTGCGATGAAGAACCTATTATGGATGTTAATCGCATTCGCGAGTTACTTCCTCACCGCTATCCATTTCAACTGGTAGATAAGGTGATTGAAATAGGTGCTAACTTTATTGTTGGCGTAAAAAATATCACAGTAAATGAGCCTTTCTTTCAAGGACACTTTCCTGATGAACCTGTAATGCCAGGTGTATTACAAGTAGAAGCCATGGCACAAGTTGGTGGTTTATTGGTTTTAAACTCAGTAGACGAGCCAGAAAGATATTCAACTTATTTCATGAAAATAGATGGAGTTAAGTTTAGACAGAAGGTTGTGCCGGGAGATACATTATTATTCCGCGTAGAGCTAATAAGTCCAATCCGTCGTGGCATAGCCACTATGAAAGGCTATGCCTTTGTTGGAGAAAAAGTAGTATGCGAAGCCGAATTTATGGCACAAATCGTAAAAAATAAATAATTAAAGAACATGATAAGTCCTTTAGCATCCATTCATCCAGAAGCTATAATTGGAGAAAATGTAGAGATTGGTCCTTTTGTTTTCATAGACAAGAATGTAGTAATTGGTGATAATAATAAAATTATGCCAAATGCTAATATATTATATGGATCACGTATTGGAAATGGAAATACTATTTTTCCTGGAGCTGTGATTGGTGGTATTCCACAAGATTTAAAATATCGAGGAGAAGAAACAACCGCAGAAATTGGTGACAATAATGTAATTAGAGAGAATGTAACAGTAAATCGTGGCACAGCTGCTAAAGGTCGCACAGTAGTTGGAAACAACAACTTGATTATGGAGGGTGTACACGTAGCACATGATGCAATAATAGGAAACGGTTGTATAATTGGTAACTCTACTAAAATGGCTGGTGAAATTATCATCGACGACAGTGCTATTGTTAGCGCAAATGTATTGATGCATCAATTCTGCCACGTAGGTAGCCATGTAATGATTCAAGGTGGTAGCCGTTTCAGCAAAGACATTCCTCCTTTTATTATAGCAGGCAGAGAGCCTATTTCTTATGCAGGTATAAACATTATTGGCTTGCGACGCCGTGGTTTCACCAACGAAGCAATAGATAATATTCACAATGCATATCGTATCATTTACCAAGGTGGTTTAAATACTTCTGATGCTCTTGCAAAAATTGAAGAAGAATTAACACTAACGCCTGAAGTTGAATATATTGTTAATTTTATTCGTAGTTCAAGCCGCGGTATTATAAAATAGTTTAAAGCAATAAGCTGCTAATAGAACATGTGCAAACATTTTTGTTAGTAAAAACTAAAACGACAATCAGAATAAATATGATATATAGATTTACAATTATCTCTGACGAAGTTGATGACTTTTTAAGAGAAATACAGATTGATCCGGAAGCTACTTTTTTTGATTTCCACGAAGCTATTGTTAAGTCAGTTGGCTATACAGACGACCAAATGACCTCTTTCTTCCTTTGCGATGATGACTGGGAAAAAGAAAAAGAAATCACTCTTGAAGAGATGGACAACAATCCGGAAATGGACAGTTGGTTAATGAAGGATACTACCCTTTCTGAAATGGTTGAAGATGAAAAGCAAAAGATGCTTTATGTTTTTGATTACTTAACAGAGCGATTGTTCTTTATTGAACTTAGCGAAATTATTACCGGAAAAGACATGACAGGTTCTGCATGTACTAAAAAGATTGGCGATGCTCCAAAACAGATGATTGATTTTGAAGAAATAGCTGTTGGTGGTAATACTCTTGAGCTAGACGAGAACTTCTATGGAGATCAAGATTTCGACTTGGAAGATTTTGATCAAGATGGATTTGATATGGATCACGATGGTTCTGCTACTAGCGATTTTAGCGAAGACCGTCTTTAAATAATAACATCGAGAGTGTGTTAATGGCCTTGAACGAGGCTATTAACACACTTTTTTCATTTATAGATATATGCCAAACCTCATTGTATTAATAGGACCTACGGGTGTTGGAAAAACAGAATTAAGCCTTCGTATAGCTGAATATTTTCATACGGATATAGTGTCTGCTGATTCTCGACAACTGTATGCCGATTTAAAGATTGGCACTGCTGCTCCCACCCCCGAACAATTGAGTAGAGTACTTCATCACCTAGTAGGCACTTTACAATTGACCGATTATTACAGTGCTGCACGCTATGAAGAAGAGGTTCTAGCCATCTTAAGTCAGCTATTCAAAGAGAAAGATACAGTTATCTTGACGGGTGGTTCAATGATGTATGTTGACGCTGTATGCAATGGCATAGATGATATTCCCACAATAGACGAGGAGACACGTGCCATGATGCTCGAAAAATATGAAGAGCAAGGATTGGAGAGTTTATGTGCCGAACTCAAACTAATGGACCCTGAGTACTACAAAATAGTAGATCTCAAGAATTACAAACGAGTAGTTCATGCACTCGAGATATGCTATATGACTGGTAGAACATATACTTCTTATCGCACACAACAGAAAAAAGAACGTCCATTTCGTATTATCAAAGTAGGATTGACACGAGACCGCGAAGAATTATACGAACGCATCAACAAGCGCGTAGATATAATGGTGAATGAAGGGTTATTAAAAGAAGCAGAACAGTTTTTCCCTCAGAGAGCGCTCAATTCACTCAATACTGTTGGCTACAAAGAGATATTCAATTATATGGATGGTACTTGGGAGCTTCCTTTTGCCATTGATAAGATTAAACAAAACTCTCGCATCTACTCTCGCAAACAAATGACTTGGTTTAAGCGAGATAAAGAAATCAAATGGTTTCACCCAGACCAAGAGCAGGAAATACTAAACTATTGTCTAGAGCAAATAAACGGCAAATAATATAAGTTTTACCATTCGAATAGTTTTCAATATGCATCAATAAGTGGCATATTAAACTATAACATTCTACACGATAACCTTTAACATTCTATCTGTAAACTGTTGATGTTTATAAGCCAAAATGCAACAGTTATAATATCAGCCATCATTGTCAGATTATACTACAAGAAAAGACAAAGGGTGCACCCCTATTGGTGCACCCCGTCAAACAATTAAGAGAGAGAGTATAGTAATTCCGAGATCAACTCGGATAGTAAAGCTATAACAAAATAGTAGCCCTTTTTTGTTCGAGTTATTTTATTTTTTTCATTTTAAGACATAGCTTTTAATATTTGTACCGATATCTCTTATCGAACTTTAAAAAAAAGGCTAAATTCTTTATCTTATTCAAAATACACCTTTTTATCTATTGACTTTTCCATATCATCAAT
>CAMTOV010000221.1 GCA_947074235.1 uncultured Bacteroides sp.
AATGAATGAAAAGAATAGCTCTTTTCATTCATTGTTGTATAGAGATATATCAAACCTTTTGGTAAATTGCAACTTAGTTGCGCAAACTGTGCGATATCTTTGCAGTAAGATTAATGAAAAAGGGATTGTTATGATGGATACAGAACATGTAGTATTGGTGCTCGAAGCAGTAGGAATAAGGCCTACAGCTACTCGCATATTGGTATATAAAAGTATTGCTGATTTGAAAGATACATTCAGCCTAGCAGATATTGAAGAACAGTTGGACAGTGTAGATAAATCAACCGTTTTTCGTACACTGGTATTGTTTCAAAGCCATCACTTAATACATAGTATAGATGATGGGAGTGGCTCGATAAAATACTGCCTCTGCAAAAATAAAGGCGAATGTAATGAGGAAGAAGGGCATTGTCATTTCTACTGTACACAGTGTCGTAAAACCTTTTGCTTAGACGAATTGCCAACTCCAAATATCTCTTTGCCGCAAGGATTTGAGATGCAACAAATCAACTACATTGTAAAGGGCATTTGTGCTTCGTGCGCTAAACGGAAACATTGATTCAATTTAGTATGTACTACTCTTCTTTCTTCATTAATCTGATAAAGTACGAACTGAAATAAGAAACTGGAAAGATGGGAAATTGTGGACATCAATGTAGCTGCTCAGGTGGGGTAGCTAAAGATAAAAATGCAACTAAACGGGCTTATCTAAGAGCTGCCGTATCATTTATAATGCTTATGGCGGGTGTTCTTTTATCGGCATTCAATATCACTTTCTTTGAAAATCAATGGGTGCGACTGGCGTGGTATATCATAGCTTATTTTCCTGTGGGGTTGCCTGTTTTGAAAGAGGCATGGGAGGGGATAACACATAAAGATATATTCAGTGAGTTTACTTTGATGAGCATTGCTACGATAGGGGCTTTCTATATAGGCGAATATCCCGAAGGAGTTGCTGTGATGTTGTTTTATAGCATTGGCGAATTGTTTCAGGACAATGCTGTGAGTAAGGCAAAAAAGAATATCAGCGCACTACTTGATGTACGTCCCGAAACAGCCAATTTAGTTGCGGAGGATGAAGTGAAAGTTATCTCTCCTGAAGAGGTGAAAGTAGGTGACACAATTGAAGTAAAGGTAGGTGAACGTGTGCCTTTGGATGGAATGCTAATGGGAGACTCTGCTTCTTTTAATACAGCTGCATTAACCGGCGAAAGTGTGCCTCGCACTATTAAAGAGGGAGAAACTGTTTTGGCCGGAATGATATTGACAAATCATGTATCAAGAATTAAGGTGACTAAGCCATTTAGCGAAAGTGCATTGGCTCGCATCCTCAATTTAGTACAAAATGCCACCGAACGAAAAGCACCTGCCGAGAAGTTTATCCGTAAGTTTGCTCGCGTGTATACACCGATAGTCGTGACTTTGGCAGTATTGATTGTGTTACTTCCTTGGATTTACTCGTTGCTTACTTCTACTTTTATATTCAGTTTTGATGAATGGCTTTATCGTGGGCTTATCTTCTTAGTAATCTCTTGTCCATGCGCATTGGTTATCAGTGTTCCGCTTGGTTATTTTGGAGGTATAGGTGCAGCTTCTCGTCTGGGTATTTTATTCAAAGGTAGCAACTATATGGAAGCCATTACCAAAATAAATACGGTGGTGATGGATAAAACCGGTACGTTGACGCAAGGGGTATTTGATGTGCAACAAATAGTGCAAGCGGGCGAGACAACAAGAGATGAATTGCTTAAAACGATAGCGTCAGTCGAGATGCAGAGTAATCATCCCATTGCTAAAGCCATTGTAACCTACGCTAAAAAACAAAATGTGGAGCTTTATAAACCTCAGCAAGTAAAGGAGATAGCCGGATATGGGCTACAAGCCATAGTGGAAAGACGAAGCGTGCTGATTGGAAATACAAAGTTACTGCAACAAAATGAAATATACTTTCCTGTTGAGATAAATCAAATTGCCGAAACTATTGTCGTCTGTGCGATTGAGGGTACTTATGCCGGTTATATCTTGGTTGCCGATGCAGCTAAACCTGACGCAAAGGAGGCAATAGTGGCTTTGAAGCAGTTGAGTATAAAAGATATTGTGATGCTATCGGGCGATAAACAATCGCTTGTCACAAAATTGGCTACCGAATTGGGTATATCTCAAGCGTATGGAGACTTGCTGCCCGAAGGTAAAGTAGAAAAGATAGAAGAGTTAAAACAAGACATTTCTCGCCGTATTGCTTTTGTGGGCGACGGTATCAACGATGCTCCTGTGCTTGCATTGAGCGATATAGGAATAGCTATGGGTGGTTTGGGTAGCGATGTAGCTATCGAAACAGCTGATGTAATTATTCAGACCGATCAACCAAGCAAGATTGCTACTGCATTGAAAGTAGGGAAGGCTACTCGTCGTATTGTGATGGAAAATATCTGTTTGGCATTTGGTGTCAAACTAGTTGTACTGATATTGGGTGCAGGTGGAATAGCTACTCTTTGGGAAGCTGTATTTGCCGATGTAGGTGTATCACTGTTGGCCGTACTTAATGCAATACGAATTTTAAAAATGAAATTTTAATTAAAGCTTGTTGTCTTTTGGTCATAAACATAGATTAAAATTGCTTATCATTTTCTTTTATGCTGCAAATACTGTAATTTTGCACCCAACTTTTTAAATAAACGGTGTATGAATACCATTCAAATAAAAAACAAGCATTTTACAGTTTCTATTAAAGCTGAGCAAATAGAAAAAGAAGTGATTCGCGTAGCGGATGAAATCAATAGAGATTTAGCGGGCAAGAACCCTATCTTTCTAAGTGTTTTAAACGGCTCATTTATGTTTACTGCCGATTTAATGAAACATATCACAATCCCTTGCGAAATCTCTTTCATCAAGTTGGCTTCTTATCAAGGGCTAGCCTCTACGGGCACTATCAAAGAGGTGATAGGTATTAACGAAGACTTAGCCGGACGCACCGTGGTGATTGTGGAAGATATTGTAGATACAGGCTTCACTATGCAACGTTTGCTTGAAACTCTAGGCACTCGTGGTCCAAAAGATATTTATATTGCTTCACTTTTGGTTAAACCCGAAAAGTTGAAAGTAGACTTAGATATCAAATATGTAGCAATGCGCATTCCTAACGACTTTATTGTGGGATATGGATTGGACTATGATGGCTTTGGTCGCAATTATCCTGATATCTACACGGTAGTAGATTAAATCAAAATCAAATACAACTATTAATTTAATGATTATCACTTACCGCAAAGAGTGATAACAAGAAAAAAAGGTAAACAAAAAGATGTTGAACATTGTAATTTTCGGTGCTCCAGGTTCTGGTAAAGGAACACAAAGCGAGCGTATTGTAGAAAAGTATGGCATCAACCACATCTCAACAGGTGATGTGCTTCGTGCTGAAATCAAAAACGGTACTGAACTTGGTACTACTGCTAAAGGTTATATCGACCAAGGTCAATTAATTCCTGATGCATTGATGATTGATATTCTTGCTAGCGTATTCGATAGCTTTGAAGATAGCAAAGGTGTAATTTTTGATGGTTTTCCAAGAACAATTGCACAGGCTGAAGCATTAAAGAAGATGTTGGAAGAAAGAGGACAAGGTGTATCTATCATGCTTGACCTTGATGTTCCAGAAGATGAATTGATGACTCGCTTGATTAAACGTGGTCAAGATTCTGGCCGTGCTGATGATAACGAAGAGACTATCAAAAAACGTCTTCACGTATATCACTCTCAAACATCTCCATTGATTGACTGGTACAAACAAGAAGGTCAATACCAACACATAAATGGTCTTGGATCAATGGATACTATCTTTGCTGAAATTTCAACAGCAATTGATGCAATTTAATAATTAAGAACGAATAGAATAATATGGCTGAATCGAATTTTGTTGATTATGTAAAAATATATTGCCGCTCTGGTAAGGGGGGAAGAGGCTCAACGCACATGAGGCGTGAGAAATACATTCCCAACGGTGGACCGGATGGTGGTGACGGAGGTAGAGGAGGCGATGTTATCCTACGTGGTAATCGTAATTATTGGACATTGCTTCACTTGAAATACGAACGTCATGTATTTGCCGGAAACGGTGAATCGGGTAGTAAGGCTCGAAGCTTTGGTAAAGCTGGTGATGATAAGATAATTGAAGTGCCATGTGGTACGGTTGTATACAATGCCGAAACAGGCGAATATGTATGCGATGTAACCGAACATGGACAAGAGGTTGTTTTATTGAAAGGTGGTCGTGGTGGATTGGGTAACTGGCATTTTAAAACAGCTACTCGTCAAGCTCCACG
>CAMTOV010000222.1 GCA_947074235.1 uncultured Bacteroides sp.
GTAAATGCATCCATAATAATAGTAGGCCTATCATTTTGGAATGCACCCAGTGCATAGCCTCCACTGCAAATCTCGGGTGCCCAATAAAATACACCCGTGCAACGACCCTCTGTTTCATTCATCGCCGCCTCAATTAAGTTAGCCATAAACTCTTTTCCTTCTACCGGCTTGGCCGCCTCTACACCCGTTTCCACAATCATCACTTCGCAATCGTATTTCTTGCTGATACGATTTATGTTTTTGATGCTTTCCTCCAAGGTCTTTTCGGCATTGGGCTGATGGTTAAACTTCATTGCCCAATAAGGATACACGCTTACGCCTATCACATCCCATTTGCCACCATGTTGTTTCAATCCATCAAAGATGAAGTCGTATAGCTCGCTGTCAAAGGCATTGTCCAGATGCACAATCACTTCGGCATCGGGATATACCCTTTTCACGGCATCATAACCCGCTGTGGTCAGTCCGGCATATTGATCCATGTGAGTGCTGGCACGTCCCACTTCCCACAAAAAACCATCACTCGTTTCATTGCCTACTTGCACCCACTTTACATCTATATCGTGGTCTTTGAGCAGTTGTAGAGTCTCTTCGGTATGACGAGCCAATGCCTCTTTCATCGCTTCATAATCATAATCTTTCCAAGCTTCGGGTATATTTTGCTTTTCAGGATCTGCCCACCAATCACTATAATGAAAGTCAATCATAAGAGCCATGTCGTGCTCTTTAGCACGCTGTGCCATCACTAGCACATCTTCTTTACTGCTCCAGCCGTCTTTGGGATTTACCCACACACGCAATCTTATGGCATTGAGCATAAGTTGCTTCATCAATAAGGTGTTTTCTGTTTGAATATTCTCTTTATTATAAGAAAACACTCCTCTTGATTCGAGTTCGGTTGTACCACTTATATCTGCTCCCAGCCAAAACACTTTTGCTTTGGTAGAAGAGGCAGGCTGCATTTGGCTTGTGCTTTGTGCTGATAAACCGATACTAAAAAGAATTAACGAACCCGTTAAAAATAAATGGTTCCATGTTTTTCGTCGTTTGATGAAGGTCATAGCTTTGATATTAAATAATGATTTAAAATGTATAGATACAAATCTAATCTATTTTAAGATAAACAGGATGAATATAAAAGACGAAATATAGCGTAAAAAAGCATCTCATACTAAATACAGGTTATTAAATATTTCGTAATAAAAAACTTTTGACGTGGCAATCTGTTTTAAAAATAATAAACAATCTACAATGCTAATTTTGAGGCATTGTTTTTCTACTTTCTCTTACTTCAAGAAAATAAAGATATCGGATGATTGAATTATAAATTTAAAACTATTTGTATCATGAGTAAAGAACAAATTATTAAAGATGGAGCAATTAATGAGTATGTATTGGATGATTTCTCCAAAGGATATTCTCAGGTGAAAGACAACTGTTGGAATTATAGTATTTTTGCGCAAAACCCTCATGTGGATATCTTCACAAATGAGTTTAATGCCGGTTTTGTACAAGGCAAAATCCAAGGTAAAAAAGCAATAAAGGCTGCTCGCGATAATACATGGCGTAACTTCTTAATCTGTGGCACTCCACAAGACAATATATCAATCACCATTCCTGAAGGTGCACTCGAAGTTGCGGCAAAAAGTCTATACAATAATTATAAGTATCTGTATCAATGGCTCAAAGATCATGAGGGTGAACGCATAGCAACTAATATACGCCGTCTTCTTTTCAGAATGGCGGGTATCTATGCAGGTGTGAAATATGATAAACCTTCAAAGGTAACTTTCGAAATGCTCGATTTGGATAAGATGGAGCCTTCGGAACTTCTTTTGGGTGGGTATGACGCTCCTGAAATTACGTTCATGGATATCTATTTGATAAATGCCCAATCGGATATGTTTGATGTAGTTGCAGATGATATGGGACTTGGCTATGGTGAAGCACGCACCGATGCTCCTAAAACCCAAAAGCCAAAAATGGAGTCGTGTTCTGCGTATGTAAAATATGCCGATGATGGTGAAATGTATATCACTCATGTTAGCTGGTGTGGTTTTTATACCCAAACGTGTACGGTTTCTTATACTATTGGTGACGACTTTATAACTCAAAATGCTTATTCGCAAGGACAGTTTGGTAGCAATGAAGATTTTGGGTTTAACAAAAACGGTATCGCTTTCAACGAAACCACGCACGCGCACCTTTATAATGAATCAAAAGAGCTAGGTATTTGGATAACTTGGCGCTCGGCAGCAGCAGAGATGTTTGCTACCTCTATCGAAGACTTCTACGATCATATCTCGATTGACAATACGGGTACATACCTGAATGGATATATGCTACTCGATGTGAATCGTGGATTGACAGGAATTGTAGAGATGAGTTTTAAACGTTTCGTATTGTTTGTATCAGATGGCAAAAAACTAACGGTTAAAGATTCCACCGGCCAATCGGCTACCGAAAAAGATTATGATCCTCACCTCATAACTCCAACTCATATCTTTGGTGTAAACTACCCCATCTCTAGGTCTGTAACTTACGATCTTCAAACCATTGATACTCGACCTATGAGGCGTGTACAGTTCTTCAATCGCATCGACACCGTGAAGTGTATTGAAACGGCCAAAGCACTGATTACCTATACCAACGAAAACGAACCGCTCTCTATCTATGGTCGTTGGGACTTAGGATATGGTGCAACTGAGTTCTCGAAGATACGTCCCGATGGTTCGGTAGATGCCAAAGCGGTGTCGGCAAGCATGATTCGTGATGTATTGAAAGGATTGAAATTCACTCCCAACAAGGACAGTGAGAAAGTTGGTTTCTGGATGAAGTTTGGTACACCTTACGTACACAATCGTCCATTTATCTGGTCACAATCCATGTTCAAAGAGTTCAAAGGTTCTCCAGAAGAAGATTTTGTTCCTGATGTATTGGATGGTAACTGGAATTTGATGAAATTATTTATGGATTGATGAAAACAAAGGAATATTTCGGTCTGCAGGTGCTATCGATCATGATCTGCTTCTTTGCGATGGGGTCGATAGAGATGGTGGGTATTGCTTCGAATTATATCAAAGTAAATCTTCACATTTCTGATGCAAAAGCCAACCTGCTGCCTTCGCTGGTTTATATCTGGTTTTTAGTCTGTACTATACCTACCGGCATATTAATGAACCGCATTGGTAAAAAAAGGACCGTACTATTAAGCATGGCCGTGATGTCAGCGGCCATGCTCATTCCTTTATTCGGCACTTCCTATCCACTGATGATATTTAGTTTTATCATGCTGGGCATTAGCAATGTGTGTATGCAATCGTCTCTCTACCCGCTTACTTCAGACATTATTATGGGTAAGAAGCTTGCTGATACATTGACCATGGGGCAGTTTGTAAAAACACTATCTTCATTTTCAGCACCTTATATTGCCATGATTGGTGCGGTATATCTAGCTCACTTCTACGGGCTGAATTGGCGGCTACTCTTTGTGTTCTATTTTGCAATAAATATCATAGCGATGATGTCATTGCAATTTTCGAATGTAGCAAATGTCAAAGACAATCAAAAGACCTCTACCTACCTAGAGTGTTTCAGTCTGCTGAAAAATCGTTTCATCCTTCTCTCCTTTATTGGAATCATGTGTCACGTGGGCATTGATATCAGTACCAATACGGTAGCTCCCAAGATATTAATGTGCCGACTGGGCATTGTTCTCGATAAGGCTTCATTTGGTGCAAGTCTGTATTTTATCTCTCGCCTGGTAGGATGTTTCTTATGGACTATCTTATTAAAGAAAGTGTCGCGCCGCGCTTTTTTCAGTATAAGCATCGCACTTATTCTGTTTGCTATGATAGGATTATTCTTTGTAAATAGCAAGACGCTTATATTTGTCTGTATCGCCATGATTGGACTTGGCAATGCTAACCTGTTTCCGGTATTGTTTTCGCAAGCCGTGCTCAGCAAGCCCGAACAGAAGAATGTAATCTCGGAATTGATGATTATGGGACAGGCGGGTGGTGCTATCTTCCCTATTTGCATGGGGCTTGCCTTCGATCGTGTAGGGTTGGATGGCTCAATAGCTGTGCTATCTGTAGGAGTGCTGTATTTAATCTACTATACATTCAAAATAAGAAAAAGAGCAGTGGATGTTGTGCCCAAGTAATGCTATAATAGATTATCCCTTATTAAATCTGTGATTGCAGATAAAGAAGAATACTACAGCGAGCAATTGCATGCCAAACGAAAAGAATGAAAGTAGCAAGAATGATATATCATAAAAAATACCGCAAAGCCAA
>CAMTOV010000223.1 GCA_947074235.1 uncultured Bacteroides sp.
ATAACTAACAATTGTTTTAAACTAACACGAACCTATTACTTATTTATGAAAGGAAAAATTTTAGTTACTGGCGGTACCGGCTATATCGGATCACATACCGTTGTTGAACTTCAAAATAGCGGATACGAAGTTGTTATTGTTGACAATCTCTCAAATTCGAATGCTGATGTGGTAGATAACATCGAAAAAGTATCAGGCATACGTCCTGCTTTTGAAATGGTAGACTGTCTAGACTATAACGGAATGAACGCCGTATTTGACAAACATCCCGGCATTAAAGCCATCATTCACTTTGCTGCTAGCAAGGCGGTGGGCGAGTCGGTACAAAAACCGTTGCTATATTATCGCAACAACTTGGAATCGCTCATCAATGTGCTCGAGTTGATGCCAATACATAAAGTAGATGGAATTGTATTCTCTTCATCTTGCACTGTTTACGGACAGCCAGATGTGCTTCCTGTGACCGAAGCTGCTCCAATTAAGAAAGCAGAATCTCCATATGGTAATACAAAACAAATCAACGAAGAAATTATTCATGATACAGTAGCCTCTGGTTCGCCTATTAGTGCTATTCTTTTGCGTTATTTCAATCCTATTGGTGCGCACCCTACAGCTTTGCTTGGTGAGCTTCCTAATGGTGTACCACAAAACTTGGTGCCTTTTTTAACGCAAACTGCTATGGGCATTCGCCAAGAGTTGAGCGTGTTTGGTGATGATTACGATACTCCCGACGGATCTTGTATCCGCGATTTCATTAATGTGGTAGACTTGGCTAAAGCACACGTCATAGCTATCGATCGCATTTTGGAAAACAAACAAGCAGAACCAGTTGAAGTATTCAACATTGGTACAGGCGTAGGTCTGTCGGTTCTTGAACTAATTAAAGGCTTTGAAATTTCTACCGGAGTGAAGTTGAACTACAAAATAGTAGGTCGCAGAGCAGGAGATATTGAAAAGGTATGGGCTAACCCAGACAAAGCAAATAATGTGCTAGGATGGAAGGCCAAAGAAACAATCGAAGATACATTGCGTTCTGCATGGAACTGGCAATTGAAGCTTCGTGAACTAGGTATTCAATAATTACTCTTAATAGAAGAGTATAATTATTATAACGCTTACAGGCAGAAGAAATGGCCTGTAACTTGCAAATCGCTGAGTTGATTGATTGTATGTGAATATGTTGAATCTTCCACCTATACCGCTCGGTATTAACAGACGATTTGTATAGTAGTTTTGTCGTGTTTTATTTTGTGTTTGTGTTAGCGGTGCTACGACGTGAGTCGAGGCACCGTTCTTTTTTTTTAGATTACCATTTCACCGGTTCTTCCAATATCACACCATCGGCTATGCCAAGGTCTTTTAATGTATCTGCTTGGCTTTGGATGCAAAGCACTACCAAATCCTCTGTTCCGCTATTCTTGAATGCACGTTTGCCACTGGGAGATACGCGTATCACACTGCCTTCTGCAATATCCCACAGCTCACCATCAACTTGAAACACGCCATTGCCTTTCAATACAATGTAAGTCTCCTCATTTGTTTTGTGCGTATGCAAAAAATCGCCACCCATACCCGCAGGCACTACCGTGAATGACACCTCTGTGCCGGTGCTTCCTGTAGTTTCGCCCACAAACACTTTGCCCGGAATGTCAATACCAGGAGCAAGAGCAAATACATGTTCGCCCAACTCGCTCAATGACCCCACACTTGCCGCAGCATAATTAGTTCCCTTTGCTGTAATTTCTACTTTTTTCATCTCTATTTATTTGTTTAAGTGAATAATTATAGCTGCAAAGATATGGCGTATGTATTTGTCCATCAAGTAGGTACGCGCTAGTGTGTTGGTTACCTACAAGTAACCATTGTTGATTTTAAACCAATTACGAATGAAAGATTTTTGAAAATAATTTTTTGTTCGCCGTTTGTTTGGTGCAGCAAGTCATTTAGCCTACTTTTGCAGCTAATATCATTGCATAAAGAATATGAATCAAGACCCATTCGAAGGAATATCATTAGACGATTGCCCCGTTCGCCACGTGTTGTCGCGCTTTGCCGATAAATGGTCGGTGTTGGTTCTCATTCTGCTTCAAAGCAAGCAGGTGATTCGTTTCAAAGAGATGCAACGCTCCATCCCCGATATCTCACAGAAGATGCTAACTAGTACGCTGCGAACTCTTGAAGAAGACGGGCTGGTAAATAGAAAAGCCTATGCCGAAGTACCCCCTCGAGTAGAATATAGCCTCACCGAGCGGGCACACACCCTGCTACCACACATCAATGCACTGATAGGGTGGGCCAAAGATAATATGGCCGATATTGTAAAGGATAGAAACTACAAACGTCCTTGATAAACAAACGCCTCTTCGCCAAAGTCTGACGTTGGAATCTCGGCATCGGGAGCAAATAAAGCAAATACCGAAGAGCCCGAACCACTCATAGCAGCATACACAGCTCCCATATCATATAGTTGAGTCTTCAGCTCTCCAATTGCGGGGTGCTGAGCAAACACACTCTCTTCAAAATCAT
The DNA here is from genome assembly GCA_947074235.1 of uncultured Bacteroides sp. Taxonomy (GTDB): domain Bacteria; phylum Bacteroidota; class Bacteroidia; order Bacteroidales; family Bacteroidaceae; genus Bacteroides. The sequence continues at coordinate 2,527 of CAMTOV010000223.1, forward strand.
TCACCATATATTCCTTCCATTGGCTGATGGGCATTGCTATCACTTCTCGCAATGAATGAGCGGGGCGATGAGGTTTAATCAAAGCAAAAGCCTCGCGTGTAGAAACAAAGATTGGAAGCTTTACCAACAAAATTTGATAACCTTGCAGCGAAACGTCGATGGGCGAAAACAGATTGCCAATGCCCTCGGCAAAAGTTGGGCGGTTGCGAATGAAGAATGCACAGTCGGCTCCCAGCTTTGCAGCATGCGCTTCCAGCTTATCATCGCCTATGCCTAGCTCAAAACGAGTGTTGAGCAGCTTCAGCATATAAGCAGCATCGGCCGAACCACCACCAAGTCCGGCTCCCGAGGGTATATGTTTGTGCAAATAGATATCCACACCTGGCAGATTGTGCTCAGCTTGCAGCAACCTATAAGCCTTCACCACCAGATTATCCTCCACATTGCCATCAATAGCCACGCCGCTTTGATGAAGTGTCACCTCATTATTGCTAGAAAGGTGAATCTCTAGCGCATCTTCTACAGGGATGGGGTAGAACACCGTTTCCAGATTGTGATATCCATCGGGGCGTTTCTCTACAATGTTGAGTCCTAAATTAATTTTAGCATTCGGGAAGGTAATCATAACTTTTGTTGTTTCGTGCAAAAGTAATCATTTAATGATTGAGGCTTTTGATTTTTTCATTTATCTTTGTCTACTTTTTATATAAAAACATTTCATTCATGGCCGAACAAAGAAGAAATACTCGAGGTAAGTCAAGCACGCCGCAACCTATCAACGATTACGGACGTATTCAACCACAAGCTCTCGAACTAGAAGAAGCTGTACTTGGTGCTTTGATGATTGAAAAAGACGCTTACTCGTTAGTGAGCGAAATTCTTCGCCCCGATTCGTTTTACGATCATCGTCATCAGTTGATATATGCTGCCATTACCGACCTGGCTATCAATCAGCAACCGGTAGATATCCTCACCGTAAAAGAGCAACTTAGCAAACGTGGCGACCTCAAAGAGGTGGGCGGACCCTTCTACATCACGCAGCTTAGTAGCAAGGTTGCATCATCGGCACACATCGAATATCACGCTCGCATCATTGCACAAAAATATTTGGCTCGCGAATTAATTACCTTCACCAGTGGCATTCAAACCAAAGCGTTCGACGAAACACTCGATGTAGACGACTTGATGCAAGAGGCCGAAGGCAAACTGTTTGAAATTTCGCAAAACAACCTCAAGAAAGACTATACGCAAATCAATCCGGTGATTGAAGAAGCCCGCAACTTGATTAAGAAAGCGGCCGAACGTGCCGATGGTTTGAGTGGTTTGGAGAGTGGATACACCAAGCTCGACAAGATGACTGCCGGATGGCAAAACTCCGATTTGGTGATTATAGCTGCTCGTCCTGCCATGGGTAAGACGGCATTCGTACTCTCTATGGCCAAAAATATCGCTGTCAACTTCCGCAACCCTGTAGCTTTGTTCTCGCTGGAAATGAGTAACGTGCAGTTAGTGAATCGTTTGATTTCTAACGTGTGCGAAATCCCCAGTGAAAAAATCAAAAGCGGACAGCTGGCTGCCTATGAGTGGCAACAGCTAGACTATAAACTAAACGATCTTATCAATGCTCCGCTTTATGTTGACGATACTCCATCGCTCTCGGTATTTGAGCTGCGTACAAAGGCTCGACGCTTGGTGCGCGAACATGGTGTAAGAATCATCATCATCGACTACCTTCAGCTGATGAATGC
>CAMTOV010000224.1 GCA_947074235.1 uncultured Bacteroides sp.
GGTCGCACAGGTCGTAGATGTTCTGACTCGTTCCCCAAATGTTTTCAAAGCGGATGGAGTTGAGATTCATATCCTTCACGTAGTTCACTTGCAGCTCGTTGCTCTCGGGTGTGTCGCGCAAGAAGATATCGTCTGTCCAGCCTGCACTCTTGATGAGCACCTTTTTGCCATTGAGCGTAATGCCTTTGTGCCCATCGGGGGTGAGGTAAGTACCTATCTGGCGAATGCCAAAGGTGATATCCTCTTGGCAAGACACCTTATAGTCTATGGTGAAAGCTAAGTCTAGGTTGTATAACTCGGGGCTGCCCATGGTGCTACACCACCAAAGACGAGGATTGTTAATATGTAGTTGCTTCACATCTGATGGCGATACCACAACCGTTTTTGTTTCATAAGGATTGAGCGTAACGGGCACTTGAAACGAGATATTCTCTATCTTGCCCTCCAGATAACCTTTTACAGCTTTATTGGATAAGTTTTGTAGTTGCGTACTGATAAACAGATCCGCTTCATCCAGTGTATGTGTGTTCACCTCTGTTCTTACCCATGTGTTTTTCATATCCACCTGGCCTGTAGTTGCCACGCGCACCTCACGGAATATACCCATGCTCTCGTCTAGTGGGCGAGGATTCCAATCCACAAAGCCAATATTAGGCTCACCATCCTCAGCACGAAACACCTCTACTGCCAGCGTATTATCTTGCTTCACATAGGGAGTGATATCAAAATCGTAAGTGCGGAATGTGCCAAATGTACTATCTTGACTAGCCAATTGCACACCATTCAACCAGATATTAGCCCGATAGTTCACACCATCAAAGAGCAGTTTTACATGTTGGTCAGAACCAATTTCGGGTAGCGTGAAGGTAGTTCGATACCACCACGCTCCCTTAAAAGGCGTATTGTCCGCTTGCAAGTAGTTAGTACCCTCCAGAATATTTTCGTACAGACCATTTGCAGTCAGTACGCCCATGATAGTAGAAGGCACAGTAGCCTCATACCATCCCTCTGTAGATACCTCTTCGCCCGAAAGAGCCTGTCCGTCAGACATCACCTGTTCGGCCGATTGCACTTGCCAGCCATCGCTTAGTACACTCTCGTTGTACATTGGGGTTGCAACTTTTGTACACGACATAAAACAATAACTATGTGTTAAGATTAATATAAGCAGCGTAAGATGTTTCATTTTCATAAAGTATATAGATTTAATCTGATTAGTAATAAGGATTGCCCAGCGAAGCAGCACCCAGTATCGCAATATCCGGATTCTTCGTCTGTTTTATAATCAAGTTTTCCACCGATTTTTGATAAGGAAACGACTTCAACGATTGTCTCACCGCTTCAATAAAGAAGGGATAAGCATTGGCAATGCCACCACCTAAGATGATGCCGTCCGGGTCGTAAGCAAACAAAATCGTTTTAATCAAGTTGCCTAGGTGAGCACCATATTCGCTCCATCCTTTCAAGGCCTCCTCATCACCACGTTTAGCTTGTTCGCAAAGCTCCCTGCCGGTGGTGTCCATTCGTTTAAAGAAACCGCTTGCACAATACTCCTCGTACACCCCATCTAGGTAAGGGATATCACCCACTTCTCCAGCCCCAGCATTGTTTCCATTGTATAATTGGTGATTGATAATGATTCCGGCTCCCACACCCGTGCCCAGTGTTAGCCCTATCATGCTCTTCATGCCCTTGCCTTCGCCATAGTGACCTTCGCCCAAGGCAAAACAGTTGGCATCGTTGTTGATAAAAGTAGGAATGCCGAAGCGCTCTTCCACCAGCCTTTTCAGTTCTATCTCATGCCAAGCAGGGATATTTGTTACATTGTAAACAACACCTCTGTCAACATCTACCACCGATGGCACACCTATGCCAATAGAGCAACAATGAGGAGATACCAAGCCGTGCAATTGTTGCATGAAGTACGCTATCGATTCGTCCAGATTCATTTCCGACATACTCTTTGCACTCTTCTTTTCCACAATCACACCATTTACTACCTGTCCGATGCGGATGTTTGTCCCTCCTAAGTCAACTCCTATTTGCATGATATCTATTCCTTTTTTATTTGCAAATAACGGACTTATGCACTGTCTATCGTATGCATATTGCGTATATATATCTTCAAATAGCGCAAAAGATTGTCTCCCTTGCGCTATCTGCCTTAGAAAAAAGTTAGTCTAGTTACCTCTTCTTAAATGCCTTTCTGATGTCTGTTGCTGTGAGTCTTATTCGTCAAAGAACTTCTCTTTCAGCTTCACGCCCTTATTAAACAAACTCTCGGTCACTCTATCATAAAACCTTGTGCGACTCTTATCAGCCATTTTACACATCTTTACACTCCCTGCTTCGCTCGCCTCAAAGCACATTCTGTTTTCGATGGCCAACTCTTCAGCCACCTCGTCTACATCTTGATTTGCCCCGATATAAGCAAACACCCATTCCTTCTTTTTCAAGTCGCCCACCATCTTCTTTATCATTTTGCCTGTGTACTCCTGTGATGCATTCTCTTCGCCATCGGTGATAATCGTTACCAACACCTGATGCTTCTCGTCGCTGTCAATACTGTAGTGTAGTTTCGATAGGCTCACTCCCATAGCATCATACAATGGAGTGCACGATGACGGTTCAAAATCCTTCATCTTCAACAGCTTCACATTGGCTATCGGCTCATTCTCTATCACCGTTCTTATGCCGTTGGAGTTGAAGAACACCATTGTAACGAAATGCTCCTGATATTCCGCATGTTTCTTTTGCGCCGACTCAATGGTTTGCAACGTTTCGTTGAGGCCATTCACTGCTGCTTTGTGGATTATTTCCATCGATCCGCTTTCATCTAAAATAATTAGATTGTACACTTTTACTTTCATAGACATTATAGTTTTAGTTTGACATAGTGCAAATATAATGGCTAGTGACAGGCAAGGTCGATTTCTGCAACCTTGCAGATAATTTTATGGCACAACAACCTTGCAGAAGTGGCGATGTTTGAATAAAGATTGATATATTTGTTTGAAATTCATATAGATACTGATATTATGGTGTGGGATAAACTCTTTGGGAAAAAACAAAACGACTGGGCACAGAATCGGACAATCATTCAATCGGATAAAGATTTAGGTTTGCTGCCTAATCAGGTGCTCTATGTAGAAGGCGCGTACAATAAAAAGGTGAACAAATATCTAAGCAAGCGAAGTCCCGTCATGGACTTTTCGGCTACCTTATTATATCTTCCAACCATCGCCAAGCAACTGAGCAATAGCAACACCTTAGCCGAAGTATTTAAGTATTACTTCCCCGGTATTGGTAGGCTTGATGCTGGTCATTCGGTAGATATAAACACCGCATTGCAAACCGAAGTTATCTCACGTCAGTTATTTGACAGGCTCGGTTATTCAGAAGAAATCATCCCCGGTCTACTCCGATTGAAGGAGACGGATGATGAAGATCATTTCACCTACGAGTACTTCAAGTTTAGCGACTATCGCCCCTATATGCTGGGCGAACAAATAGAATACGCGCTTCAACCCGAGGAGATTGCTTCTGTTTCAGAGCGGTGTATCTTTGAAGATCAGCCTATGCTAAGTGCTTGCTTCGAAGTGGAGAAGGAAAGAAATGAGGATGTTCGTTGTAAAAAGGAAAGTCGTAGGATTGCGAAACCCAAAAACGTCATCGCTCGTTGCGCACAATCCCTACTTGAAGAAGAGGATGATCTACTTACCGAAGAAGAATCAAAAGAGGCACAACTCATTCGACAGATGAAACTCGATATAGAAGAGCTCAAAAAACAAGGCTTCTATCAGCTATTGATAAAAGAACTAGGCAGTCTGCTACTGCAAAAAGACACAGAACAGCTTATCAAGCCCAGCCGACTCACCATCAGCAATGAGTTCAAAATCATCCTGCCCGACTTCAACGACCTGGAGATAAGCATGACGCCCCTGCCCAAAGCACTATTCATCCTTTTCCTCCGCCACCCCGAAGGCATCTACCTCAAGTCGCTCATCGACTACAAGCTAGAGCTGCTAGAGATATACAAACTCATCTCTTACCGCGAGAAATACCTCGATGTGGTAGAGAGCATCAACCGCATCTGCAATCCCTTCGAAGGCTCCATCAACGAGAAACTGTCGCGCATTAAAGAGGCCTTCCTCAAACAAATGTCGATGGATACCGCAAAATTCTATATTGTGAGTGGCGAGCGGGGGATGATGAAGAAGATTGAGTTGGATAGAGAGTTGGTGAAGTTGCCCAAAGCATTTGAGGAGATTG